>CAYFFU010000073.1:0-1585 GCA_964342665.1 uncultured Desulfurococcales archaeon | reverse complement strand
CGGAGCTGGCATAGCTGGCTCAGCGTTGGCGCCATCGCTGCACGTGCTCTCATCTGAGGACAGGCCCTTTGAAGGGATTGGAGCGTACTCCTTAGGCCTCTCCATAGGCCTGATCTGCGCGCTGTTGAGCTCGTCGCTCGCAAGCCCCAGGTACCTATGGATCGTGTTTGCGGCAGCCTCCATTGTAAGCCTGGCCACCGCCGTCATTATAGCGCTTAGGCCTCCCCCTAGACATGCTAACCTAAAGGTTAGGATACCGGGGCCCAGCGACTTGTTCAGGTTTTTCTCAGACCGAGGCTTTGCTAGGGTCTTCTACATAAACTTAACTTACTCCCTGGCCTTCCCTCTAGTGCTCTCGTATTGGAGCATATATGCTGTCGACGTGCTAAGGCTCTCCACGTCCACTGCCTTCGGCGCAATGGCAGCAATGTTCACCATATCTATGGCTATAAGGGCGGCGGCCCTGAGGGCGCGCAACGTCTTACCGCTTGAGTGGGCCTCTATCCTGTCGTTCATAGTGTCCTCGGCGATGCTGAGCTCTGGTGTCACCCTTGTTTCGATTCTAGGCATTATGCTCTTCAGCGTGCCGCACGCCCTAATATATCCAACGACGCTCTATGAGTCCCTGAGGCAAAGGCCTGGCGAGGAGGTCAAGGCGAGCTACCTCATGTCAATATCGTCGGGCGCCGGGGAGATCCTGGCCCCCATGGCTGCTACGCTAATAATATTGAGTGGAGGTCTCCCACACATATACGAGGCCACCGTAGTGCTATCGGTTGCAGCGCTGGCCGGGTTCTTAATAATATGACATACAGCTTTAGCCCCCTCCAGACTTAATTGCCAAGGAGGGAAGTATGGAGCTGACCCCGGGCGAGCTGAGGGAGCTCTTAACTGACATAGCGCAGGAGACCGTCAAGATGCTGAGGGACGAGTGGTGCAGCGACTCAACCAAGAGGGTCAGGGGCGAGACGATAAGGGCTGACCTGGAGTCCGAGAAGGCCATCTATGAGGAGCTGAGCTCCAGGGGCTTTGACTTTAAGATGGTTACCGAGGAGAGCGGCCTCCTGGGCAGCGGCAGCTACACCTTTGTGGTCGACCCCCTTGATGGAAGCCTTAACTACGAGCACTGCATACCGTGGTGCTCTGTATCAATAGCAGTAGCGCCGCCAGGGGCAAAGTCATTAAGTGACGTTGTAGCTGGCGTCGTAGCCCCGATAGGCTTTGGGTCACCCATATCGTTCGCCAAGGGCGTTGGTTGTTTCGAGGGGAACAGGAAGGTAGAGCGAACGGAGCCCGGCAACAGTAAAATGATGTTTGTCTACGTAGAGACTCCTCAGGAGGCCGCTAGGATAGCGAGGCTCTTCGACGTCATCCCGCACCTAAAGGTAAGAAGCCTTGGAAGCTCGGCCCTAGAAATAGCGTTGACAGGCATGGGCAGGGGCTTCGCGTTCGTTGACATAAGGAACAAGCTCAGGAACGTCGACATAGCCGCCGCCATAGGCATTGCGAGGGAGTGCGGCGCCGCCGTAGTCAACCTTAAGGGAGAGGAACTAAACGGGTCCATAGATGGGGTCAGCGTAGTAGG
>CAYFFU010000072.1:0-1692 GCA_964342665.1 uncultured Desulfurococcales archaeon | reverse complement strand
CTCTACGATAGCATAAACGCTATGACCCTCCTGCTCGAGAACCCGCCTAAGGAGGGCGAGTACCGCACGGTAAACCAGCTTGACATGATATATGACACCCTGACGCTTGCGCAGATGGTCGCCGACGTCGCTAAAGAGTACGACATAGACGTCACGTTTGAGAGGGTAGAGGACCCCAGAGTTGAGAAGGAGGAGCACTTCTATGATGTAGAGCACAAAGTTCTTCCACAGCTGGGCTTCAGGAGGGAGAAGGACATGAAAGATGTAATAAGGGAGATATTTGAGGACGTCATAAAGTACCGCTCAAGGGCTGAGGCCATGAAGGAGCTCATTTACCCGTATGCTAGGTGGAGGGACTCTTACGTCTACGAGAGGCCAGGCTTTGCCCTGCCGCCTGAGGTCGAGAGGCCCCTGACAGTTGAGGAAATTATGAGGATCGCCGAGTCAGGGTGATCTAATGGATGACCTGAACGTACTGCTGGTCTCTGAGTGGGACAGGAGAACGGGCTCGCTGAGAAGGGGACCTATGCTTAGACTTACCAACGCTCCCCCTGAAGTAAACTATCAAGTAATAGGAAGGTCAAGTCTGTTCGAGGCCCCGGCTAACTACACTGGCCTCTCCATGCTATCAGCTGCTAAGTACGCGTTAAGGCAGCTCGTAAGGTTCCTCTCAAGCCCCATAGGCGAAGGTTATGACCTGGTGCACAGCTTTTTCATTGACTTGAGCCGCTACTCACCACCTTGGATACACGAGAGCGACCAAAGCATAGGCCAGTACCTCAAGGGCTACTTCTCGTTCCCAGAGGGCTTAGTAAGGCTATTAGTGAGGCCGCTGGTCGAGAGGCTTAACTCAGACTCCTGCAAGGCCGTGATCACGTGGTCCATGTGGGCTGCGAGGGGGTTTGCTGAGGACGGCGTCGACAAAGCTAAGGTATACGTAATACCGCCGCCCATGAACGTTAAGGCTAGGGCGCCGCACAGCGGGGTCAACGTGCTCCTGATAGCTAGAGACCCCTACAGGAAGGGGGTAGACCTGGCCCTAAGGTCTTTTATAAAGCTGGCAAAGTACTACGATGACGTTAGGCTGACGCTCGTCGGCACAGCCCTAAGCGATGACGTGAAGCTGTCACTGCGCGGGAGGGTCGTTGACTACGAAAGGGTTAGCGAGCCGCTGCTCCACAACGTTATAATGCCAGCTACGGACATAGTTTTGGCTCCCAGCAGGGCAGAGGCCTATAACTTAACGGTCCTCGAGGCCATGGCACACGGCGCTGTGCCAGTAGTCACCGACGTTGGAGGCATGCCAGAGCTTGTCAAGGATGGAGGCCTGATTGTAAGAGCCGACAACGAAGATGAACTATACGATGCCCTTGAGGAGCTAGCAAGCGACCAGGAGCTTAGGAGTAAGCTCTCCGCTAGGGCTACCGAGATAGTCAACGAGGAGCATGACCCTGAGTCCATCGGCCTTAGGCTGTACAAGGTCTACAGGGCCTCCCTTGAGGGCTGAGGGGGTTGTGAACCGCAGCGCCATAGGCTTAGTGGCCTCCACCGCTGCCATCAGGTTCATAACTTCGCTTCTGCAGGCCGTTGCGCCACTTTACCTGGTTTTACTGGGTCTAAGGTCCATCGTCGCCTCCTATGTAATAGTTATCCTGTGGGTCTCCATAGCTTCAGGGTCAGTCATAGCCACAG
>CAYFFU010000071.1:0-2238 GCA_964342665.1 uncultured Desulfurococcales archaeon | reverse complement strand
TAATAGTAGTCTCCGAGAGTATATAAGCAGTCGCACGTAATTTTATATAGTATTTTAGTTAATAGAAAAGTTTTCTAGAATATATAATAAACTTTTTCTTTAAGGCCCTACCTAAAGCCAGAATAGGGTGAGCTCGTTGAGCGAGAGCTGCAAGCCCGACGTGGACTTCCTGAGACACATAGCAAACCCTGTCATTAACTCGTTCATGTTAACGGTGGAATCGGGACAGCTCAACCTTGGCGTTGAGAGCCAGGAGGACCGCAAGGAGATAACGCAGAAGTTAATATCGTCCCTGCTGGACCTCAGAAAAGGCCTGATAAACGCAGAAATAAAGTATAACTTCAGCATATATAATGGCAATCCTGAAAATATAGCGAATTACATAGGTGGCGCGGAGTGGAGAGAGCTAGTCGAGGTGACCCTAAGCGAGTTCAAAGATAACGAGGCTGCCTGGAAGCTTATGAGGGACGCAGTGCTAACCATACTTAATAGGCTAGCGGAGAAGTACTCAAGCAAATGCCCCACCGTAGCTAAGGCTGCCGCCGATGCCATAGAGAGGCTACCTAAGGAGCCTCCTAAGAAAAGCCTGGAGCGCGAGGAGGAGGCACAAGAGAGCGACCAGACGACTAAGTCTGAGGCTGAGAACGACAGCTGAGGGCTCTAAAGCCTATTTCTCGTGGGTACGCCTTTTTCTTGCGGGAAAAGGATTGGAGGCCACCAGCTCGCTGATAGGTGTTGTAGGAAAGACCAACGTCGGCAAGTCATCGTTCTTCTCTGCGGCAACCGACATACCAGTCCCTATAGAGAACAGGCCGTTTGTAACGATAGAACCAAACGTAGGGATAGGTTACGCGAGGAAGAGGTGCGTTCATGTCACACTCGGGCTGCCTAAGTGCGACGCGTCGAATAGCGTCTGTATAGAAGGTTACAGATATATACCCGTAAAGCTAATGGACGTCGCTGGGCTCATACCAGGCGCCCACGAGGGCAGGGGGCTTGGCAACAAGTTCCTAGATCATCTTAGAAGATCCGACGTCTTCCTGCTAGTTGTAGATGCCAGCGGATCAACAAACGAAGAAGGAATACCTGTGCCGCCTGGAAGCTACGATCCTGTTGAGGAGGTCAAATTCGTTATAAACGAACTTGATGAATGGATGTACCAGTCCGTTAAGAGCGACTGGGAACGGTTTACAAAACTTTTGTCCGTAGGTGCCGTTAAGGACCCAGTAGAAGCGTTTGCACAGAGGATGTCAGGCTTCGGTATAACTAAGTATCAGGTTGAGACGGCGCTTCAGAGGCTTAAGATAGACTCAAAGGAGCTCACTAAGATTGATGAGAAGACGCTTAGAGACCTAGTTGTAGAGCTCCGCAGGTTAACAAAACCCATGGTAATTGTAGCTAACAAAGTAGACATACCCGCAGCCGAGAAAAACATAGAAAGGCTTAGATCTGCGTTCCCGGACGTACCGGTGATCCCCACCAGCGCGCTCGCGGAGCTTCTGCTTAGGAAACTGTCCAAGCAGGGGGTTGTAAAGTACCTTCCTGGCGACAGCGAGTTTAAAGTTACGGGACCTGTAGACCCGAAGACAGAAAAAGCTCTTGACGTAATTAAAGACCTTGTGGAAAAATATGGGGGCACAGGAGTTATTCAGTCAATAAATGCTGCGCTGTTCACCTCCCTGAACCTCATAGCTGTCTACCCTGTCGAGGACTTCAACAAGTACACTGACAGACAAGGAAGAGTGCTCCCCGACGTTGTATTGGTGCCGAGGGGCACTACTGCAAAGGAGCTTGCGTTTAAGATACATACAGATCTTGGCAACACGTTCCTTTACGCAATTAACGCCAGGACCAAGCAGAGAGTCGGCGCAACCTACGAGCTAAAGGATGATGATGTAATTAAGATCGTAGCCTCAGGCGCTAAGCCTTAAGCCTTCTCGCGGCCTTCCTTACGCTTCCACTAGTTGCCAACGGGATCAGCATCACCTGTGCGCCGGCTATGTTCCTAACAGATGCCATAGACGCAAGCAGCTCGTTCATATGATCCTTGTATATCCTGATCACGCCGCGCCTAAGCTTTGCATCGTATATTATTAGCTTCAAACCAGACGACACGTACCTAGCGTCACCAAAGAGCTTCCTGAACGCCTCCTCTATGGACTCCTCCACCTGTTTTTCGTCGAGCTCGCCCACCGCTTCTACCTCAAATACCACATACCGTCTCCTTTTTCTCGCTTT
>CAYFFU010000070.1:0-2340 GCA_964342665.1 uncultured Desulfurococcales archaeon | reverse complement strand
CCGACCTCGGGGTTATGAGCCCCGCGGGCTACCAGGCTGCCCTACCCCGCTGCCCTACCCCGCCTATCCCCTTGCCGCTAAATTATCTGAGGCAAAAGGATTATAAGCTTACCTACCTTGGGCTCTGATCAGGCGGCGTAGATGGACTCCTCTATCACATATTTCTTGCGTGAGACCTCCAACAGGTGCCTCGTAAACAGCATCGCGAACGCCACAACTACAAGCCCAAAGATAAAGGACGCATATGCTGCCAAGGCTATGTTACCTTCAGCGGTGGCGACGTCCAATATTTTCAGTATGCCATGGCTTACCTCTAGCGTTCTGCCCCCAGCTATGTCAGGCCAGTACTCGCCTATCATGAGGCCTCCCCACGCGCTGTCTATGGTTGATGTCAGACCAGTAACTATGTAAGGGAGGGTGCCGGGGAGCACTATCTTGAAGAGCCTCCTAAAGAAGCCCATCTGAAGGTTATCCATAAGCTCCAGGACCTCCTGGGGTATTGACTTGACGCCTATCCAGTAGGTGTAAAATATGTAGTAGAAGGTACTTATAAAGCCAAGGAACAGTACGTATAGCTCATTGGCGAAACCTCCGAAGGCCCTGTACACAACTAAGCTTGTGACAGCGAACAGGATAGGAAAGTACGTAGGCGCCGGCATGGCTGAGAAGGCCTGCACTAGCGGCACCACAGCGGCCTCGGCCCTCCTGTGGAACGCTATGTAGTAGCCAACGAACATTGCAAATATGAACGAGACGCCCGTTATAACTGCAACCCTAGCATAGTCATAGGCTAGCCCTAGCAGTATCCCATATGTCTGGGAGAACAGGTACGACCACTCAGAAGGCCTAACGGAGACTATGACGCTTATGGCGCCATATAGGATAAGGGCAAGGATTGCGACGCCTATCCCCTTAATTACTAGGTCTATTTGCTTGCTGCTAAGCTGCCTCAGCTCAAGCCTCCTAAGAGGCACGGCCCTGAGCTGGGCCGACCTCCTGGCAGTGGAGGCCAAGGCCGTGATGGGCCTTACAGCCGTGACGTAAAACCTGCTAAGGGCCTTAGGCCTAAACCCTCCCCTTCCCCTTGTTCTCGTCGGCATCACTGAAGTGTCAAGCCCGTACTTGGCCACGGACCAGTTAGCAAACCTTCTCAGTCCAAGTATAACACCCACGACAAGTATGGCCAACCCTAGCAGTGAGTAGTAAACATATGTGAACTCCCCCTCAGTTGTGAACTCCGTTATCAGCGTTCCTATCCCAAACACGTGATAGGTGGTGGTGCCTACAGAGAACACCTCGCTCACGGTTATGTAAAAGTAGGCGTCAGCAAAGCTTGGTATTAGGTTGGCGGCTATCCTTGGCATGGAAAACGGTATATAGAGCTTTCTCATCTTACTTATGAAGCCATAGTTGAGGTTTTCTACGACCTCTAACATGGGCAAGGGCACTGTCTTGAAGGCCTGGTATACCCCCATCCATATGTTCCACACGACGGCCGTGAACACCAGAAAGTCAACAGAGAGCTCCACCCCGAGGTAGCCCTTTATATACTTTAGGAAAAATATTAGCACGACAGGGAAGAATGAAATAACAGGCACGGACTCAAGGACTTCTGAAATGGACACGAACGCGCTCTCAAAGGCTCTGCTCCTTATAGCCAGGTACCCTAGCAGCCACCCAGTCACTATGGACAGGCCTATGGTGAGGAACACCCTGCCCGTCGTGGCAAGCAGCGCTAGCGCTATCATTAACAGTACGTACAACTTACATCCCCTTGGGTGCCGCAATATAGTCGTACAGGAGGTCCGTGTAGTTCATGAATGCCGGGTCCCTGGGGTTCCTGGGCCTAGGAAGGTCTATCTTAATCTTGCCAGTGACAGTGGCGGGTCTCCCATTTAGTACATAGACGACATCGGCAAGCTCCACGGCCTCTGTCAAATTATGAGTTACCATGACTACACCTTTGAGTGGCGTGTTTACATTGAACAGTATGCTGTAAACCTCGTGCCTAAGGGACTCGGCTGTCAGCTCGTCCAGGTGCGAGAAGGGCTCATCCATGAGTAAGACTATGGGGTCAGCGGCCAGGGCCCTGGCTATGGCGACCCTCTGCCTCATTCCTCCGCTGAGCTCCTTTGGGTAGAAGTTCTCAAAGCCTCTGAGGCCAACTATTTCAAGCATCTGCATGGCTACCTCCCTTGCAACCTCCTTAGAGAGCTTTCTCACCTCGACGCCCATCAGTACGTTGTCAAGCACCGTCATCCAAGGAAAGGTAACTATGGATTGGTGCACCATCATAATTTTGTGCGTTGGTCTCTTTATCTCCTCGCCCATAAGGTACAC
>CAYFFU010000069.1:0-3124 GCA_964342665.1 uncultured Desulfurococcales archaeon | reverse complement strand
CTATATAATAGAGGGCAACCTAATCAGGGAGTTCAGGTACTGGCATGACAGGGAACCGCAGCTCATAGGCGCTATGACTACCTTGGTGTCCTCCTACGACGTTAAGGTTCTCTGGAGCGGGGGCCCTGCCCAGACAGCGGAGTACATAGCGAGCCTCGCGCTCAAGTCATTTAAGGAGGGGCTCATAAACCGCCCGGTCGTGATAAACAAGAAGCCGTCATATAAGGACATACGCGAGTGGCAGCTTTACATAGTTCAGTCCTTCCCGGGCATAGGCGCTAAGACCGCCGAGAGGATCTTAGAGAGGTTTGGCTCGCTAGAGGCCTTCTTTAATGCGAGCGTAGCTGAGATAGCCAGCGTTGAGGGCGTTGGAGAAGCTAAGGCCGCGAGGATCAAGGAGCTCCTCAAGGCGCCATACAAGAGGGTCTCGAGACAGACCACCCTGGAGAGCTTTTACTCGGACAAGGATAACAGTCAACGCAGCGCCTAGAGCTCCTCTAGCTCAGCGTCAAGGCCCGCGCTGCTCAGCATCTTCCTTGATATAAACCATGGAACCTCGGCCAGCAGCTTTGAGGCCGGGTTGGGCGGCAGGAAGCTAACGTCCACGGATTTCCTCAAGAAGTCCTTTAGGTAGGCTATGCCCCTATCTATGATCTCCTTATCGCCGTGGGCGTTGAGGCTGTCCTCAGCCCACTTGATGAAGAGCTCCTCGCTCGGGTCCAGCTTAGGCTTCAACCCCTTTACGTAGTTTGTAAAGTCGGCTATGTCATCCGCGAGCTGGTAGCTGGTGCCAACTACGTTGCCATACTTCCAGGCGCTCTCGGCAAGCTCCTCATGGCCAGCAGCTATGACGCCGAGTGAGGCGGAGAGCGAGAACAGAGAGCCAGTCTTAAGGGAGGCTAATAGCATGTAGTCGGCGGGGCTCAGGTTGGGCGCAAGGTAAGCGTCCATTATCTCCCCCCTAACCATGGACTCCCACGCCATTATGCTGTAGCTTAGGGCTTGGAGGCCGTACTTCTCTATCATCTTTAGCGCTACGGGCACGAGGAGGAGCGATATCATGGCGCTCTGCCCAACCCCATACAGGACCCACGCGGCCGGCTTGTCCCTTCTCTGGGCGTCCTTATCTATTATGTCGTCCAGGGCGAGGCTGGCGCCCTGGACAAGCTCTATTGCTATTGCGGCGTCCTCTGCAACCATCGGGTCACCTGATAGGGCCTCCGCGAACAGCATTGTTATAAAGCCCCTGAACATCTTGCCGCCCCTCACTATGTATGAGGCAAGGCCCTTGGCTCCACTCATCTCAAGTGAGGAAACTATTGCGTCAAGCCGCGGCTCCACGGCTGCCCTTATTTCTTCCCATTTGGATAGCAGGAGCTTGGCTCTTTCGTCGGAGGACTTTTCCAATTCGCTCTCCTCTGAGCTACCGTTGTCTTTGCACTTTTTATAACTTATTATGTAACGAGGGGCAGAGAGGCGCCGGGCCTCAAATGGTCAAAAGGCAGTTCGAGAGGACGACCTACGGCTCCCTCTACGCAGCCATGATAGGGGCAATACTAAATGTAGTCGAGGGCTACTACGAGAGCGGTCAGCTCCTGTCGGCCCTGGTAGACGTTCAGGACGAGAGGGGGGCGCTGGAGGCCCTAAGGTCCGGTAACGAAGTTAGGGTAAGGGCCTACGCACCATGGCTTAAGGGCGTTGAAGAGGAGGCAACAATAGGCAGCTCAAGGGTAATAGTCTCTGGCGTCTCGCAGGCCGAGATCGGCCATGGTGGTAAGTCGCTGCAGTCCCTTTACTTAGAGGCGCCACAGAAGACCATCTATTACGACAGGGACTTGCTGAAGGGACTGGCCTCAGAGACCTCCCAGAGCCTAGTTGAGTTCATGATAATATATACTGACTACGGCTCAGCTGTCATAATAGAGGGGGAGAGGCTTAGAGTATCGGTGCCAGAGGTAAGGTCCATAGCAGTACTTCACACGCACCCAGAGCCCCACTGTGTCCTATCGCGTAAGGACGTGGAAAGCGGCCTCGAGCTGATGATGGTCAGAGGGCTCTTTATGGGGGCCGTGACGGTGAGCTGCGCAAACGTAATGCTTAGGGTCGGCCTTCTGGAAGAGGAGGACCTTTTGAAGATCAAGAGCGGGGAGCTGGGCTCCTTAAAGAGCGTCAGGTTTAGCTCTCTATTGTACTGAGGGCTCGACCTTCAACATGACTGCTCCTGGCCTCCTCACCGTCCTTGCGCCCAGGGCGATCCGCTTGACCCACGGCTTCTATTGTCCTGCCTTCGCGGTCTCCGCCGCCCCAGCGATGTTTCAGCCTGGCTTCATCAGCCCAGGTGCAGGGTTTGGCTAGAGGGCGCTGGCTAAGCCGTTGCCTAAGGGGCCTTGGCAGCGGCGGCCAGCCCAGCTGATATATCGTAACCTCTTTATTACAAAATACTGGTGGTGCCCGTGGGATGGCGCGCTGAGCTCTTCTCACAATACTTATAGTTGCAATTGTGGTCGCCACCGTAGTCCTGCCACCGCTTAGGCTACTGCCGTCCCCATGGCTCTGGCTCGCCAAGGGGAAGGGCTTCCTAGCGCTTTACGCCGTAGCCCCAGCAGAGATGGGGACCCACAACTTCTGGAAAACGCCTTCTTCTCGGTTTGGGCCTTCTACCCTACCCCAAGGGCACTATGTTTCAGGGGGTCTACAACGGCACCGGGAGCCCCATATGCATAAACCTCTCGTCGCTCGTCAGTTGAGCTGAGACGTGGGTGAGCTACTACGGCCCCAGGCCGTCCACTACTTCATGTCCTCCCTCATGGTATTCGTCTCATACCCGGTCGTCGTGAACTCAACTACTGTCGAGGTGGTGAGCTAGCAGTTCATGGTACCGCTTAACCTAACAGCACTCCTTACTGGGAGAGTGAAGTTATCAAGCTAAGCGTGACGCGCCTGCTCAGGTTCTACTACGCGAGACCGGAGAGCCTGAGGAAAACAGTGAGGAGTCGCTTACGGCGGCCGTATGCGGGGAGACAGTTACGGGCCCAGCAAGTCTGAGAGGCTCGGCAGCTTCGGCGGGAGGCCCTTCCTCTCCCTTATCTTCTTTATCAGATCGTCGAGCATGGAGTCGGGGACC
>CAYFFU010000068.1:0-3302 GCA_964342665.1 uncultured Desulfurococcales archaeon | reverse complement strand
ATCCTTGCCCTTGTAGAGGCTGGCAAGCCTCCAGCCGCGTTCCAGACGCACATTGGCCCAGAGATGGCATCCTACGTTGAGGCAGCGCCCAGCGGCGTTAAGTCGTTCGTGAACCTCACACCTATAGCCATAAGCGAGGGCGTATGGACAGGGGCCATAAGGGAGGTCCTGCTCGCAGGGACGCTAAACAACACTATGTTGTCAATGCCTGTAGACATACACAAGATGGCTGTCCTCTACTTCAACGCGCAGCTGCTGAGAAAGTACAACCTGCCAGTTCCCACCAACCTCAGCACGTTGGTATATGACACAGTGCAGTTAGCACAGCACGGAATCTCGCCGTGGCTGGTCTCGGGCGCCGAGGGCGGCTGGGCCCAGCTTAACCTATGGGAGGACATATTCCTGTCGCTCGCCGTCCAACAGTTCGGCCCTGCAGGGGCTGCAAGGGTTTACAACGAGATGGTCTACGGCACAATAGACCTGTCGAACGCGACCATACTGAAGCTAATAAACGAGACCAACTACTGGTTCCTGAACCTTACGTCCTATGACTACCCAGGCTGGCAGAGCCTGTCCTGGAGCCAGGGCGTCACCCTAATGGCCGAGGGCAAGGTAGCGTTCATGGCGTTGGGAGATTTCGTCACCAACTATGCCTATGACTTCGATAACATAACCACGTACCCATACATACCGCCTTACAGCAACTGGACTAACGTTACAATATATGCCACATCGTTCCCAGGCACCCAGGACATCTACTCGATAAACGTCGACTCGGTGGCCGTACCCGCAGGCTTCCCAACTACGCCGTACGGAATCATGCTGGTAAAGTTCTGGGCGTCTTATCAGGGCCAGCAGATCTGGACCAAGTGGAAGGCCACGACGTTCTGGGCAAATGCAACCGACTACTTCAACACACCAGAGCAGTGGTGGAACTACCAGACCCTGAAGAGCACGCCGCCGGATCAGTTCGTGTACACGCTATCTGATGGAGGCACCTTCGACGACGTGTGGGAGAAGTGGATATCATACTTACTGACGTACCAGGAGACCGGATCTTCTTACACAAACATTTACCTGAGCGACCTTGCCTCGCTGATGCACGAGGAGTGCGAGGACTGGCTGACAGCTGGAAGCATGGGCCTTGGCTACCTAGGCATAGCAGGCCAGCCGTTTGGCGGCTACCTCCCGCCATGGATAATTGTGCCAGGCTATTACTTCAACTCAAGCTACTCGTGTCCATCATACACGCTACCATGATTTAATTCAACTTCCTCTTTTTAACCCCTATCCGTAATAGTTTTTTGCCTCATTAAGGCGATCTAACTGCAAGCTGAATCAATAGCGTAAGAGTTAATAGCACGGTTTTTTCCTTAGAGCCTGGTGGATAACCTTTGACTGCCCGATGCCGCCGTGGTCTCCGATGGCTACAGAGCACGTTGATGGCAATCCCTTTGCTGCTGTTTAGTGGAATGCTACTCTACCTAATACTATGGAATGCCTACATATCCCTTGAGAACTGGGGTGTGTCAAGACATCCCACTATAGTCTGGGGCGCCACCTATATGCGTATGTTCAAGGACATCTTCTTCCACAGCGCCCTGACGCACTCCTTTCTGCTGTCAGTAGGCCTTGTTGCGGCGGGCAATGCGCTAGGGCTGCTGCTGGCTGGCCTTCTCTACTTCTTACCCAACTCGCAGAGGTCTGTCTACCTGTCAATATTTCTCTATCCGCTCTCAATATCAATGGCTACTAATGGCTTGATTTGGCTGTGGCTATTCAACCCAACCCTTGGTGTTGACTGGATCCTGGCAAAGCTTCACCTACCCATAGTCGGCTGGCTAAATACTGGAACCTCAACGTTCCTGTCCATGTTCCTCGTGAGCGTGTGGGCTTATACGGGCCTGGCCGTGCTCTTCTATCTTGCGGCATTCATGGGGGTTGAAAAGGAAATTGTTGAAGCTGCAAGGATCGATGGGGCCAGCGGCCTTAAGATACTGTTCAGAATACTCCTTCCTAACTCAATGAACGGCTTCATAGTGTCGACGGCCCTACTTTTCCTCTTCGCGTTCAGGATGTTCTCTCTACCGTTCGTGATGGGAGGAGGGCCCTCAAACCTGTTCCTAATGACGCTCACAGAGTACGTCATGTATAGCTTCTACGTGTCCCTCTTCTCACAGTCGGGCGCGGCGTCCACGCTTATTGCCGTGATAGCAGCTGTTGTTGTCATACCATATGCCCTCCTAGGCATAAAGAGGTGGGTTATGAAGAGGTGAGGCTACTCATGAACTCGTTTAACGCGCGGCTAATAAAGTATGCGGCTATCCAGTTCCTAGGCGGCGTAGCAGTGGTGCTGTGGCTCATCCCACTATACGCTATGCTCATAAATGGGTTCAAGACAAACTTTGAGGCCTCGGGCACCCCTGTCTTAATACCCCCGATCAGATCGACCCTTTCAGCATACGAGGCCGTATGGTCGTCCCTCGAGAGACCCATGATAAACAGCCTTATAGTGTCGTTAACGTCGGCTATCGTTAGCTCAGTACTTGGGGCCTTGGGAGCTTATTTCTTCTACGTTATAGGCGACAGACACTCGGTGGTGAGCAACATAGGGTTTGCCATAATAGCTCTGGGAACCTTCATACCAGTCGAGTCAACAGCAATACCTCTGATAGAGCTTGAGTCGTCGCTTAACGTCTACAACTCATACGTCGGCCTCATAATTGCAAACCTTGTTTTCTATGTACCTACCGCTGCCCTTCTCATGTCAATATTTATGCCGGTCGTTCCAAAAACGCTGATCGAGGCTGCCAGAGTCGACGAGGCCAGCGATTGGACTATCTTCTGGAAGGTGATGTTTCCACTTCTAGTTCCTGGATTCCTCTCGACGCTGATCTTCATATTTATTCAGAGCTGGAACAACTTCTTCATACCCGTCCTTTTGGTCAAGAGTCCAAGCCTCACCATGATATCTGTTGGGGAGAGGCTGTTCACGGGGGGCTATGGAACCTTGTACAATGAAACGTTTGCAGCCGCCGTGCTGGCCTCTGTAGTACCGCTAGTAATATTCATCTTCCTCGGACGGTACTTCATCAGGGGCCTGGCGGCCCTGGGCGGAGGAGGCAAGGGGGTGTGACGGGTTGGCTAGCGTAAGAACTGAGAACCTTAAGAAGTACTTCAAGAAGGGCAAAGACGTAGTTAAGGCGGTGGACGGCATTACAATCACGATACCTGACGGGATGGCCTTTGGCATCCTCGGGCCGAGCGGACACGGCAAGACCACGTTCATGAGGCTCGTGGCT
>CAYFFU010000067.1:0-3377 GCA_964342665.1 uncultured Desulfurococcales archaeon | reverse complement strand
AAGAGTAGAAAAGGAGAGAGGGGGGCGGGCGCTCTCCACCCAAGGAGGCGGCCCCCCGCCGCGGGGGGGGGGGGCCCGGGGTCCCACCCCGGGGGGGCCCGCCACAACGAAGGGCTCCTTGAGGTTCCACTTATAGGGGCAAGCCAAAATCGGGCGCCTTTAGGCCAGTTTTTTAAGGCGCAAATAGAGCTGTAGTAGCTTTAGTTTGCCTGAGTTTAACTAACGGGCCGTGGCTTTAAGGACTAAGGACTCCTTGATGTCCTTTTGCTGTCAGAACCCCTAGCTGCAACGGGTGGCTGGCTTCGAACTGCATCCCACCTATATTAAAGGTATCCTTTAATAATACTTTTAAAGTTCTTTAACATAGATCCTTGAAAAATTTTAAGTTACACCAATAACGTTTAATAGCGTAGTTTGAAATCTTAGAATAATCGAGGCAGCGAGGTGAATAGGGTATGTCCAAGCTGCCTGCAGTAAAGGTAAAGGACCCCACGACTGGTAAGGAGGTAGAGCTAGCGCCCATAAAGGTCTGGACCTTAGCCCCGAAGACTAGGAAGGGCGTCAAGATAGGGCTGTTCAAGAGCCCTGAGACAGGCAAGTTCTTCAGGGCCAAGGTTCCGGACGACTACCCGGCTAAGTAAACCGGGCGCACTCCATAAATAAAACCAAATTCGATTTTATTTCTTTTGGGTCTCCTTTTGGACGCGCGTTAGTAGAAATTTAGTGAATTTTGCTTCTTCGTCAACAATATTTGTATGCCTGACTGTCACGATTCTATGTGCAAAAAGGAGACGCTACTCTTAGCTCTTTAGGCGTATAACTCTTCAGGCCTGTTGGCCTTGGCTTGCTGAGGCGTTGAGCACGTTTACTATTACCTGAACCAGATGCTGGGGCTTTGTGTACCACTTATCATAGGTGTACTTCTGACCCTTGTAAGTCAGTTCCACGTTGTCGTCGGCATCGCGTATAGTCATGAGCTCGGCCCCCTCCTTTACTATGCTTAGCGATCCCTTGCCCTTTAGCTCTACCTTTATGTTGTACTTGCTAGCGTCCTTGGAGAGCAGTTCTCTAACCTGAGCTATGTATTCGCTCATTTTTCACACCGCGCAGCCCGTCTTAAAACAGGCTTATAACTCTTTTGTTATATGTGAATTCACTTTTAAGCCATTTTATTTCAAGTGCTAAGTCCCAGTGGGGGATCAGCGTGGTCTCGGCCAATGACGTTAAGTCAGTCCTAGTGGTTGGAGCAGGCACAATGGGCCACGGGATTGCTGAAGTCTTTGCAATAGCCGGCTACAGGGTCTACCTGGCAGATATAAATCAGCAGATATTGAACAGCGCGCTAGACAAGATCAGGTGGAGCCTCTCCAAGCTTGCCGAAAAGGGTCAACTCAAGGAAAGCGTAGACTCAATAATGTCGAGGATAACGACAGTCGTTAATGTCGACTCAAAGGGCTCATACACCGACGAGTTTGCCAACGCAATTAAGAGCGTAGACATGGTTGTGGAGGCCGCCACGGAGAGACTTGACATAAAGCAGTCGCTGTTTAAGTTCATAGATCAGAACAGGAAGGGGCCAATAATAATGGCCACAAACACCAGCAGCCTGCCTATAACAGAGATAGGGGCCGTCACGTCAGCTCCAGAGCTTATAATAGGCATGCACTTCTTCAACCCCCCGCCGCTCATGCCGCTAGTTGAAGTAATAAAGGGCGAGAGGACGTCCGACGACGTAGTAAGCGCTGTAGTTGAGATATCGAAGCGCCTTGGCAAGCAGCCAGTGGTAGTCAACAAGGACGTCCCAGGGTTTATAGTTAACAGGATACTGGCCAGGTTCCTCAATACAGCCTGTTGGCTTGTCGCTAAGGGCAGAAACACTGTACTTGAGGTGGACTCAGCGGTTAGGTACTCGCTAGGTTTTCCGATGGGCGCCTTTGAGCTTGCTGACTACAGCGGCATAGACGTCTTCTATCTCATAGCGGTTGCAATGACGCAGAGGGGGTTCAAGCAGACATCATGCCCGCTCTTTGAGCAGATGTATAAGGCCAACACGCTTGGCATGAAGACGGGCAAGGGCTTCTACGAGTACCCTAAGCCTGGCGCCTACGTGAGGCCTCAGATACCCAAGGACCTGGCCAACAGGGTGGATCCCGTGACGCTGATAGCAGGCGCGGTCAATGAGGCCGCGTGGCTGCTGGAGAACGGAATAGCGACCAAGGAGGACATAGACAAGGCCGTTAAGTTGGGCCTGGGGTGGCCCAAGGGCGTGTTTGAGTACGCTGACGAGTTTGGGATAGACTCAATAGTCAACGCGCTCAGGCAGCTTAAGAATGATATAGGCCCTGAGTATGAGCCGGAGCCCCTTCTGGTTCAGATGGTATCCCAGGGCTCTCTTGGCATGAAGACGGGCAAGGGCTTCTACGAGTATACAAAGGCAGAGGAGATAGTTAAGGGAACGCTTATAGTGAGGCTAGAGAAGCCGATAGCTTGGATAGTGCTTAACAGGCCGAACAAGCTTAACGCCATTAATATGGACATGATAAAGGAGCTGTCGCAGACTCTGGACGAGCTCGAGGAGAACCCTGACGTAAGGGTTATAGTGATCACTGGGTCTGGCAGGGCCTTCAGCGCAGGGGCTGACATAACGGGGTTCGCCGGCATAACGCCAATGCAGGCAGCGATATTCTCCAGGAGGTTCCAGGAGCTCACGCTGAAGATGCAGTTCCTCACCAAGCCGATAATTGTGGCAATAAATGGCTACGCACTAGGAGGCGGGCTCGAGATAGCCATGAGCGGCGATATAAGGGTGGCCTCAGAGACCGCGATGCTTGGCCAGCCAGAGATAAACCTGGGCTTCATACCAGGGGCTGGGGGCACGCAGAGGCTTCCTAGGCTCGTCGGCAGGAGCGCGGCCAAGCTGGCAATATTCGCTGGCGACATGATATCAGCCAAGGACGCTAAGGACTTGGGCCTGGTCGACCTGGTAGTGCCGCCTGAGAGGCTAGAGCAGGAGACCAGGAGCCTCGCGCTGAAGCTAGCTGAGAAGCCGCCGCTGGCGCTGATGGCAGCAAAGCTGGCAGTCGAGACAGGCCTCGAGTCCAATATATGGGCTGGCCTGTCCCTTGAGTCAAGCCTCTTCGGGCTCCTCTTCAGTACCAAGGACGTGGTAGAGGGGGTGTCGGCTTTCCTAGAGAAGAGGAAGCCGTCGTTCAAGGGGGAGTGACATCATTATTTCGATGCAGAGGCGCTAATTTAACGTGGTAGCCGGGCGGGGATTCGAACCCCGGTCACGGGGGCTCCTCCACGAGGTCCAAGGCCCCGCATCCTGGGCCGCTAGACGACCCGGCTGCTCGACCCGGCCGTGTGTAGCATAACAT
>CAYFFU010000066.1:520-3460 GCA_964342665.1 uncultured Desulfurococcales archaeon | reverse complement strand
ATCCTAGGGGAGCCATGAGCCTCGTGGCGGGCGCTGGCAAGAACCGTGTGACGCACATAGGCAAGATCTATAACGTCGTCGCAATGGAGATGGCCCAGATAATATATGCCAAGGTACCAAACATAAGTGAGGTCTACGTTAGGCTGCTTGGGCAGATAGGCAGGCCCATTGATGACCCGCTCATAGCTGACGTCTCGGTAATACCTGATAAGGGCCTCAGGCTCACAGACAATATGAAACAGGAGATCAACAGCATAGTGGACGAGTACCTTTCACGTCTACCGCAGCTAACAGACAGGTTCCTCAAGGGTGAGGCGCAGCTATACTAGAATCAACGTCATTTTATTCTGCCTTTGCGGTATTCTTCTATCATTTTAGCAAGCCTTTCATTGACAGCCCTAGACTCACGGATAGAGCTCAAGACTCTTAAAGCGTCGTTGATTGCCTTAGATTCTACGAAATACATGTCATCCACTGCAGTTAAATGATATGCTTTCTTATCAAGGGGCGCTATGCCGGCATCCTTTAAGGCGTTGCCAAGCGAGCACCTTGGTTCATCTAGCAGAACAGCCTTTACTCCTCTCCTTTCAAGTTCTGTCACCGCGTCTCTGTCGAAGTTATTATAGTTGTCAACGATTACTACCTCATTAGATGAGATGGGGCCCAGCAGATCCTCGCTCCTCTTTATACTGGCAGTCCTCAGCTCTGGCAACCTCCTGGCCAGGACAACCTTTCCAGCGGCCAGCATAGGGATTATTTTCTTCAGCTCTAATATGTAGCTGTTGAGCCTCTCGTTCTCCTTGGAAACCTGGTCAACCCTGCCCTCCAGCGAGGTTAGTGAGTCCTTAAGCTTCCTTATTTCTTCATCCTTAAGCACTTCCATCTTGATGAGCTTCTTAGTTAAGTACAGCTCCCTCTCCTCGTGATAAAGTCTCTCCTTCAGCTCGCTGAGCTGCTTTTCGAGGAAGGCCTTCTGGGCCTCGAGAAGCTCTACCTCGCCCCTATCACATTCGGTGGGGCTGCCTTGCTCACCAGACCTCTGGGTCGCCTGCTGTTTCTCCGTCTCGCTCTCAGGTTCCCCAAGCAGTTTACCTATCTGGCGCTCTAAAGCGTTAGCAAGCGTTAGCCCCCTCAGCACGTCAGCCTTAAGTTCATCTATGTCTAGATCTATGTCAAGCTTTGACACGTAGGCCTCCACCTGTGAGAGCTTGTTGTGATAGTCTAGGAACGCTTTATATGCGGCCGCCAGCGAGTCCCGCTCATGTGGAGTCGACGGCTTAAGCTCTGAGTACTCAGTAGCCCTAGACGCTAGCTCCTCCTTTTCTGCTACTGAGAGGTTATAGTCGGGCAGATAGAGCTGGGCCCCCATCTGCGCGGCTAGTTTTCTGACGAGCTCAGGGGGGTCGCTGACGTCAGTGCTTACAATCACTGGCCTACCTAGCTTACTTACAATGCTTACTACCTCCCCCCTATCTATTTCCTTATAGCTGCCAAGGTGAAGGACCCTGCCGTCTAGGTCTAGGACGGCAAGCCCAGTCGTCATGCCTGCATCAATGCCTACAATGAGGGGCCTGGGGGGCGACTGATCGGAGGAGCCAAAGATAAGCTCTCCCTCATACTTTGTCTCTACCTTGACGGTATAGTCAATGCCTCTGTGGGGCTTTATCAGCCCTGTCAGCTTTTCCCTGGGGGCGTAAACAATAAACACTGCGGACTCTATCCCGCCTTCGCTGCTCCTATAGAATACGTCGTAGTCTATGTTAGCCCTGTCAAGGGCCTCCTTAACTTTATCAGCGGCTATCTTTACGGAGGCTCTGATTCGTCTCTGGTACCTGGACTGACTCCACCCGCCACTCTTGGTAAACCTGCCCTTACTGACAACTATGTAGGTCTTTTCCCTGCTGAAGCCTACCTCCTTGCCGCCGCCTTTGGCAGCTATAGCAGCAACTATGAACGCTGTCCTCATAGGCGAAAGCTTAGAGTAACCTACATCAAGTCCAAGCCTTTTTGCGGCCTCCTTCACGTCAACGAAACCGTCATCAGTAGAGGTCGCCTGTACTAGCTTAGTTCCTGGTGGAAGGAGCGAGAGGAGCCTAGCAAGGCCATCAGTGGTCCCTGAGGGCGAGAGCTCCATTACGTTGTCCGAGGCTATAGCTTTAGGCCTATGTTCCCACGCAAGCCTAATAATGCCGGCTAAGGGGACTGCCTGGTGCTTCGCCACAAGCTTAAGCTCGTCACTTATAACCACTACGGAGTACAGGGGCTTTCCTGATCTTGATAAAGGACTTCCTGCCTCTATGTCAACGCCCATATAAATGTTGTTCTGTTGGGCCATCCATTTGTTCCCCTTTAACTCTCTTTAACAGGTCCTCAGCGCTCACGTTTAGTCCGAAGCTTTTATTAAAATATGTTGCTATGTTGTCTAGATCCCTATATAAAAGTTCGTCAGCAACCTCAGACTTAGCGTCAACGTATTGGGGCCAGTCAATCACGTAACCCTTAACGTTGCCACCGTTATCAACTATGAGTATGTTATATGGGCTCAGATCGCCATGTACAATGCCGCCGTCCCTATAGGCAATCCTGATGGTATTTATTATATCGTTCAGAACGCCCTCTGCAAGCTCCTTGCTTAGCCAGGAGGCCTTAGATAGCTCGGTGCCATTTAAGTACTCCATTACTATACCATGAAGCTCCAGAGTTATTGGCTTGGGGACCGCGCACCCGAGCCTGCTGAGCATGGCCAGTGCGCGGAATTCCCTTGAGGCCGACTCCTTTGCCACGATTATCCATGGGGCTTTAGACTTAACGCGGCCGTAGTGCCTAGTCCTTCTTAGCGACCTGAAAGACCGGGCTCCCTCTCTATGAAACTTAATTATAAGTTCCGAGCCTGAGGGGCTCCACGCCACATAGATCTCGCTCTCCTTTCCAGCGAACAGC
>CAYFFU010000066.1:0-510 GCA_964342665.1 uncultured Desulfurococcales archaeon | reverse complement strand
CGAACAGCCTAGGCCCCACTCTGCTCAGGTAGCCCTTAGACATAAGCCTAACAGTTGCTAGGACGTCCAGCCCAGCGAAGGTGAGCTGGTACGCATACTCACCCATCTTTAACGAGGATCTAACGAGACCAAACTCAACTAGGTTTTCCAGAGACCTGACGGTTAGCTCGTGAGATACGTTAAGGCCTCTTTCAATTACACTGATGGGTACATAGGAGTACCTTTCGCTGAGCGCTAATATCAGCTTCAGCGCCTTTAAGCTCAAGGGTTCGCTTACAGCGTTAAGCCTTTCAGGCAAGGTTAGCACTGGCTTCACCTATTGCTAGGAATTTTTGGTCTGCGCAGGCCAAAAAGGTCTAGGGTATAGGTTTAATCATAGTGCACGATCTTAGGTGCTGTAAGTCATTAAAAGCTGTTTACAGCGATTTTAAAACTAAAAAGGTAATGAAAGGTAAGTAACGCTAGCATCCTTGCCAAAATTAAGAGACTGCTACAGCTCATATAGATAAC
>CAYFFU010000065.1:0-3721 GCA_964342665.1 uncultured Desulfurococcales archaeon | reverse complement strand
CTCCACGGTCAGCCTAACACCGGAGGGTTAAATATGATAGATAAGGACTCGTTCACGAAAATATTTGAGTTGACCAACGCGCAAAACGTCTGGAGACTTAGGGAGACCATAAACCTGATAGCAAGTGAAAACGTCATGAGCCCCGCGGCTATGGCCGTTTACTTAAATGACTTTATGCACAGGTACGCTGAGGGAAAGCCCTTCAAGAGACACTACCAGGGCACTAAGTACATAGATGAGCTGGAGGTCCTAGCTGATGAGCTCATGGGAAAGCTGCTCGACACAGATATGGTAGATCTACGGCCGATAAGCGGCACTATAGCTAACGCGGCTGTCTTTAGAGTTCTGGCAGCCCCAGGCGAGCAGGCTGTAATAGCGCCTGTTCAGGCCGGCGCCCACGTCAGCCACACAAAGTTTGGCACGCTTGGAGCACTTGGAATTAAACAGATAGAGCTCCCATATGACGAGGAGAGGATGAACGTAGACATAGATAAGGCCGTGAAAGTTATAGAGGAGACCAAGCCCAAGTTCGCCGTGCTAGGAGGCAGCGTCTACCTCTTCCCGCACCCAGTTAAAGAAATAGCTGACGCCGTGCACTCCGTGGGCGGCAAGCTAGTCTATGACGCAGCCCACGTCCTTGGACTAATAGCAGGCAGGGTGTGGGAGAACCCCTTGAAGCACGGCGCCGACGCTGTGACCGCGTCAACCCATAAGACGTTCCCAGGCCCTCAGGGTGGAGTCATATTCTTCTCTGATAAGGATCTCTACAAGGAAGTAGGCAAGACGATATTCCCATGGTTCGTCAGCAGCCACCACATCCACAGGATACCAGCGACCGCCATAGTAGCCCTCGAGATGTTGGAGTACGGACATGAGTACGCAGAGCAGATAACCAGGAACGCAAAGAAGCTGGCAGAGTCCTTAGCTGAGAGGGGCTTCACAGTCCTTGGCGAGTCTATGGGGTATACCATGAGTCACCAGGTGCTCGTTGACGTGTCCAAGCAGGGAGGAGGCGCAAAGGTGGCCAAGATGCTTGAGGACGCCAATATAATACTTAACAAGAACCTGCTCCCTCATGACCCGCCGGATGCAGTGAAGAACCCGAGCGGCCTAAGGATAGGCGTTCAGGAGATGACAAGGTTTGGCATGAAGGAGCATGAGATGGAAGAGATAGCCGACTTCATGGAGAGGGTCGTCATGAGGGGCGAGGACCCCGCAAGGGTGAGGGAGGAGGTAAAGGCCTTCAGGGCTAACTTCGTGAAGGTTCACTACGGGTACTCCCTCGAGGACCTGAAGGGCATTGTTTACTCTGACGCGCTCAGGCTTCTCGAGTAAAGGGTACAGTTTTGTATTTCTTTTACCACACATCAAACTTATAGTTGGAGACTAGAAAGTTTAAACAGAGATCTTAAACCTTAGCCTTAGTGCTTATTACAGCTTTGCTTATCCTTTGATAGAAAATATTAAGCTCTGTAGATTAAGGTACTGCGGCCAAGCTGAAGTGAGAGCTCATGCCACCTCTACTTAAAGTTGAGAACCTAAAAATATACTTCCACATGCCAAGAGGTATAGTTAAGGCTGTCGACGATGTTAGCATAGAGCTCAACGATCATGAAATAGTCGGAGTCGCTGGTGAGAGCGGCAGCGGCAAGAGCACCCTGGCGCTCGGAATAATGAGGCTCATAATGCCTCCAGGTGTTATCGAGGGCGGTAACATCTACTTTGAGGGTCAGGAGATACTTCACATGCCGGAGAAGAGGTTTAACTATGAGTACCGGTGGAAGAGGATAGCCATGGTATTCCAAGGCTCTATGAACGGCTTTACTCCAGTTTACAGAATACGGGATCAGATAAGGGAGGTCCTAGAAGTTCACGGCTACAGCGGCGACTACGACCAAAGGGTCAACGAGCTTATGAAAATGGTTAACTTAGACCCATCGATAGCTGACAGGTACCCTCACGAGCTCAGTGGAGGCCAGAGGCAGAGGGCGTTCATAGCGATGGCCCTGGCCTTAGACCCTAAGGTTCTTCTGGCGGACGAGCCCACTACAGCCCTAGATGTAATTACTCAGACGCACATAATAAACCTATTAAAGCAGTTAAAGAAGGAGCTAGGCATTTCAATACTGTTCATAACTCACGACCTCGCGTTGATGTCGATGCTGGCCGACAGGATATACGTTATGTACGCAGGGAGAATAGTAGAGCATGCGACAACAGAGAACATAGTGAAGAACGCTAAACACCCGTACACCAAGCTCCTAATGGAGGCCGTGCCTGACCTATCAAAGGAGTACATAAAGGGGATACCGGGCTCAATGCCAGACCTCGCCAGGCTGCCGCCAGGCTGCAGGTTCCAGACCAGGTGCCCGTTCGTAATGGACAGGTGCAAGGCTGAAGAGCCTAAGCTGAGGCGCGTCGAGCAGAACGACGTTGCCTGTTGGCTCTATTGAGGTGATGTTATATGCCAGGCGGTGACGTACTAATAGAGACTAAGAACTTAAAGGTTTACTTCCAGAAGGGAGGGGTGTTTGGAAAGAAGTCCTACGTGAAGGCCGTAGACGATATAACTATTCAGATACACAGGGGAGAGATACTAGGCCTTGTAGGCGAGAGCGGCAGCGGCAAGACTACTCTTGGCCGCACTACTATAGGCCTCCAGGCGCCTACGGCCGGCCAGGTGATATATCACGGTCAGAATGGGACGCAGTACGTGATAACACCTAAGCTAATGAACAAGAACAAGGGGCTGCGTCGTAAGCTCCAGATGATCTACCAGGACCCGTTCTCATCAATAGACCCCTACATGAAGGTCTACGACGCGCTTAGACAACCGCTTTACTACGCTGGGGTTAAGGACAACAAGGAGGCAGAGGAAATAATACATAAGGCCTTTGATGACGTTGGGTTGCCATACGACCTTCTGTCGAACTACGTCTACCAGCTGAGCGGAGGCCAGAGGCAGAGGGTTGCCATAGCTAGGGCGCTCATGCTGAACCCAGAGTACATAGTTGCCGACGAGCCGGTGACCATGCTTGACGCCTCGCTTAAGGGTCTCATAGTTGAGGACCTGAAGAAGATAAACCAGGAGAGGGGCATTTCAATACTGTTCATAACTCACGAGCTTCCAATAGCTAAGGTTATAGCAAACAGGATAGCTGTCATGTATCTGGGTAAGATCGTAGAGCTGGGGCCAACGAAAAAAGTGATAGAGAACCCGCTGCACCCATATACTCAGGCGCTTCTCCAGGCGTACCCCAAGCTTGATCCAAGCTATAGGGATAAGATGCTTAAGGTAAACGTGAGGGAGATAGAGCTCGTGGTTCCTGACAGGGGCTGCAGGTTCCACCCAAGGTGCCCGTTCGTAATGGACAGGTGCAAGGCTGAGGAGCCGCAGCTAAAGATGGTGGAGCCAGAGCACTACGTTGCATGCTACTTATATTAGAGGCCTGGGGGCACATATCGTGGAGATCTATTTTAGGTTCTTAATTGTGGGCTTTATAATGATGGGGATAACCTACGTCCTCACCATATTTGCGATTAAGTACGCCAGCCTGTGGCTGGACGTACTGGCGTTCGCGGTAGCCCTAGCTGGGGCCATGCTGCTCTTTCGCGGCCTGGCGGAGTTCATAAGGGACGTAGTTAGCGGCGAGTACAGCAGGCGTCACAGGAAGAAGTCCTGAGCTTGGTGCGGGGGGTGGGCTTCGAACCCACGCAGGCC
>CAYFFU010000064.1:844-3753 GCA_964342665.1 uncultured Desulfurococcales archaeon | reverse complement strand
CCCTACAGAAGTAGACATGGAGGTGGTAGATGACGGTAAAAGCATGGGTAGTGGAACGACAAATATGACTATTAACCCTCCGGCTCCAATCCTTCTCTCGTTCTACGTTGCTGTGGCTGAGGAGCAGGGGGTGCCCTACAGCAACATAGGTGGGACCACCCAGAACGATCCACTCAAGGAGTTCATAGCCCAGAAGAGCTACGTGTTCCCCCCGGAGCCGGCAGTTAAAGTAGCCATGGACCTTATTGAGTGGAGCGTTAAGAACTTGCCTAAGTGGAACCCGATCAGTATAAGCGGCTATCATATACGTGAAGCCGGAGCTACCGCAGTTCAGGAGCTCGCGTTCACCTTGGCAGACGGCATAGAATACGTGAGGCAACTTAAGAACAGAGGCCTTGACGTGGACTCCTTCGCGCCCAGGCTCAGCTTCTTCTTTGACGCGCACATAAACTTCTTTGAGGAGATAGCGAAGTTCCGTGCAGCAAGGAGAATGTGGGCAAAAATAATGAGGGACTGGTTCGGAGCCAAGAACCCGAGGAGCTGGTGGCTAAGGTTCCACACCCAGACGGCAGGGGTCTCGCTTACTGCGCAGCAGCCGTGGAACAACATAGTGAGGACTACTATAGAGGCCCTTGCAGCGGTGCTTGGAGGCACGCAGAGCTTGCACACGAACAGCTTTGACGAGCCCTTCAGAGTTCCAAGCGAGTTCGCAGCAAAGATAGCGCTGAGGACGCAGCAGATAATAGCGTACGAGACCGGGGTAGCAGATACCATAGATCCCCTTGCAGGCAGCTATTATGTAGAGTGGTTAACGGACGAAATTGAGGAGAGGGCCTGGAAGTACATAGATAAGATAGAGTCCATGGGAGGCATGCTGGAGGCCGTGAAGAAGGGCTTCCCGCAGAGGGAGATAGCAGACGCCGCCTACAAGTTCCAGAAGGACGTAGAAGAGGGCAGAAGGTTCATAGTTGGGGTCAACATATTAACTGAGAACGAAATAGAGGACATAAGGAAGGTCCCCTTGTTGGAGTTCGACCAGCAGGAGATAGAGAGAAGGCAGAAGCAGAGGATAGCCCAGGTCAGGTCCTCCAGGGACCAGCAGAGGTGGGCCCGCTCCCTGGACGAGCTTAGGAAGGCTGCCGAGAAAGGCGAGAACCTAATGCCATATATACTCAACGCTGTCAAATCTTACGCTACCCTTGGTGAAATAATGAATACACTTAAGGAGGTGTATGGGGTTTATGTCGAGCCTCCAATCTACTGAGGAGAGGCCGTTCAAGGTAATAGTGGCTAAGTTAGGCCTTGACGGGCACGACAGGGGGGCTAAAGTGATAGCCAGGGCCCTAAAGGATGCAGGCTTTGAGGTTGTCTACACAGGCATCAGACAGACCCCTGAGCAGGTTGCGAGGGCTGCTGTTGAGGAAGACGCTGACGTGATAGGAGTCAGCATACTGAGCGGCGCCCACATACACCACGTTAGGGCCCTCATGGAGAAGTTACGGGAGCTGGGCGCCGAGGATATACCAGTTGTTGTAGGAGGCACAATACCGGTCGTAGATGTTGACGAGCTGAAGAGGCTTGGAGTGAGGGAGGTCTTTTTGCCCGGCGAGAGCCTCACTAAAATGGCAGAGATAATAAGGAGGCTGGCCGAGGAGAAGAGGCGTAGGGAGCTACTTTAGGCAAGAGGTGGAGCCTTTGAATGATAGCTCTTCTCCCTTTATGAGCCTATTTGAGAGTGCTGCAAAGGGTAACATAAGAAGCCTGGGCAGGCTTTTGACGCTTATGGAGAACCCCTACAAGCTGCCAGAGGGGGCGCTGGACGTTATAGCGTCAAGGGCAGGCAAGGCCCACGTCATAGGTATAACGGGCATCCCTGGAGCTGGCAAGAGCACGTTGATATCAAAGTTAATAGTAGAATTTAGGAGGAGGGGCTACAGGGTCGCAGTAGTTGCAATAGATCCGAGCTCTCCTTTGACAGGTGGCGCTCTCCTAGGCGACAGGCTAAGGATGCAGGAGAAGGCTGAGGACCCTGGCGTCTTTATAAGGAGCGTCTCGACAAGAGGCCTAAAGGGAGGCCTAAGCCTGGCAGCCCTATCTATGGTGGAGGCTCTAGACGCCCTAGGCTTTGACAAGATATTTATAGAGACCGTTGGGGTTGGACAGTCCGAGACCGACGTGATGAATAGCGTACATACAGTGGTGGTTGTAACTATGCCAGGCGTAGGGGATGACGTGCAGGCACTCAAGGCTGGAGTCATGGAGATAGGCGATATCTACGTTTTAAACAAGAGCGACATGCCAGGCGCCCAGGAGTCCTTTGAGTACCTCTCGTTTGCGCTTGAGAAGGGAGAGCTTGGCGCACAGGCGCCCCAGTGGAAGCCAAGGCTGATCAAGGCCAGCGCAGTTATGGGCACGGGAATCCAGGAGGTAGCAGACGCGATAGAAGAGCACGCCAGCTATCTAGGCAGCTCAAACATGTTTGGCCCAAAGCTATACATGCGCAGAAGAACTCTCTTAAGACTAATGGCTGAAAGGCTGGTGGCAGAGGCCATAGATAAGGCCATGGAGGCCAGGGAGCCGGAGCTGCGGTCAGCGTTACTTAGCGGCTCGAGATCGCTTGCAGGCTTATCTACAGAGATAGCTAGGGATGCCTGCAGCTCTATAGCGCTTCGTGGGCCTACAGAGAAGAAAGATAGCTAAATTAGTCACATTTATCCAAAAGAAGTTAAGATCATTAAGGGCTAGTTAACTTCTAAGCTCATACTAGAGGTCTCTGAGGGCCTGCTAATGGGCGCCTCCTGGCAGGCCCTCTGCTTGGTTTGATCCAATCACTCCACTTCTGTAAAGCAGATTTATTAGGTCTACAAAGATCTCGTCAGCGGTGTCAACATATTTAAGCAGCTGCGTAG
>CAYFFU010000064.1:0-834 GCA_964342665.1 uncultured Desulfurococcales archaeon | reverse complement strand
GTTCAAGGCCGCTGGCCCTCCTGTAGAGCAGCAAAAAGTTCTCGCCAAGTACATCCCTTGGAATCGTTATTATGAGTGACTTCAGGGCACTAACATATCCAAGTAAGTTGCTCTGAAGCTGCCTGAAATCGTAAGCAGTAAGTACGTCTTTAGACAGCATCCCCCTAGCCTTAGCTGCTGAGGACAGCCTCTCCTCGATAACGCCTTGAACGTACTCTTCCCTCAAGCCTGTCACAGACCCCTTACATAGGCTTCTACAAATATGAGTAAGGAAAGGGCAAGCTAGTAACACCTAGCCGCATTGTGATTCAATGGACTTTTACAAGCTGACCATTTTATCGTGTAACTGGTCAAGGTTATAGCCATTGCGATGTCATTCATTGTCTTAGACGCCTTAGACATCTATTAAGCTAAGGCTAACGCTGTCGCCCACGTTATGCATCCGCCCGATATTAGGTCAATTCAAGTCCAAACCTCTTTACGCATGCCAAGTGGTGTCCCCTAATATCACAGCGCAACAGAGGGTCTCTGGGTTGTCATGTTGTTGTCGGTCGCAGGCGTTTATAGCTTCCTAGAACAAACTCTGTCGGCCCCATGGCTTAATTTGACAGTGCATCAGCTGCTAAGGGGGCTCTTGCGAGAAGGAGGCTAGCTACAAGAAGCTTTTATATCTCGCTGTAAAAGAGATGAGGGGGCTAGAGATGAGCTCAAGCGGCCAGCAGCCAGGAGAGGAGCTCGGGTTCCCAGCCGAGGTAATACAAATAATAGGGAGAACTGGCGTGGCTGGGGAGGGTACACAGGTCAGTGTAAGAATACTTGAGGGGAAGGATAAGG
>CAYFFU010000063.1:0-3868 GCA_964342665.1 uncultured Desulfurococcales archaeon | reverse complement strand
ACGGCAAGACCACGTTCATGAGGCTCGTGGCTGGCCTGGAGATACCTACGGAGGGCAATATCTACTTTGACGATGAGCTGGTATCCGCCGCCGGCAGAATAGTAGTTGAGCCCGAGAGGAGGGGCATAGCAATGGTGTTCCAGACATGGGCGCTGTACCCAAATATGACGGTCTATGAAAACATAGCCTTCCCGCTGAGGAACGCTGGCCTGCCCAGGTCCGAGATAGACAAAAAGGTGAAGGAGGTGGCTGAGGAGCTAGGTCTCACAAGGGTCCTTAATCACTACCCAAGAGAGCTAAGCGGCGGGCAGATGCAGAGGACAGCAATTGCTAGGGCCCTAGTTAAGAATCCAAGGGTTCTCTTAATGGATGAGCCCTTCAGCAACCTGGACGCCGCGATCAGGGACAGCGCGAGAGCCTTAGTCAGAAGGATACAGAGGGAGAGGAAGCTGACAACCATAATAGTGTCGCACGACCCTGCGGACATATTCTCTATTACTGAGAGGGCTGGCGTCATATTCAACGGAAGGTTTGTGCAGGTGGGCACGCCCTCAGACATCTACGACAATCCCGTCAGCGAGGCAGTGGCGAAGCTGGGTGGGGACCTGAACGTCTATGAGGTCAAAGTAACCAACGGGATCGCCGAGCTTGCTGGACTTAGGTTTGAGACCCCCCACAAGGCCGTCTCAGGGCAGCTGAGGCTCGGCGTCAGGCCTGAAGATCTGTACCTTTCAGCCCAAGGTGAGTCGCCCGGGATGCTTGCGGCAGGTAAGGTCAGGATAAAGGTGTCAAGCTACATAGCTGGCGTGTTCAGGACTGTCGTGTCTCCGCTCGAGGATGAGACCGTAGAGATCCTAGTAAACTCGCTCCACTTCGTAGAGCCTGGCAGCGAGCTGTACCTGCTGTACAGGCCTGAGAAAGTCAAGCTCTTCGACTTGCAGGGAATGAACGTCTTACGGGCCAGTACGTGAGTCGCGTGGATCACAAGAATTTAAGTGATTTAAGGCATGTCGCAATATCGCAACAGTAAGCGAGCCTTGAAGAGCGTTCACCCTGCTGAGGACTTGAGCCCTGCTCACTTTAATGGTTAAGTAAGTCTGTTAGTCCTGCTCAAGCTGCATCTAGCCCAGTGCGCCTTGTCCTTAATGAGCCTCAACGTGATGAACCCTATTACAGTTACTGTCGTCCTCAATGTGAAGTCCACATGTATTCGCATGTCCTCGTTCCCCCCAAAGAGCCCTAAGGCTATTGAAGACTCAAGCCTGACCTCCTCGTCTGTGAGGTCACAGACCTCCCCCGCGCGCAGAGCGATCTAATGGCAAGTCTTGATAACAGGCCAGCTGCCTCACTATCATAATTATGCGCCTGGCAGACCCCTAAGCCTTATAACGTCGCCTTCCCTACCCTCAAGCGTCAGAGCCAGATGCCTTCTTAAACCTCAGCATCCTTCCGAGCTCCCTCACCGGCATCGGTAGCCCGGGCTTAACTTAAAGGAAAGCTACAGTGCTAAGGAACTTCATTAGCTGGGCATTGGAATCCATCACGTCCCCGTCTTGCAGACCTTGCCTGAGCAAGTTCCCCGTTCCTGGCTGGCCCTTTACCTTTCTTTCCTCGAGGGTACCAGAATGTGCGAATATTAGGGTTTACTACCTAGCGCACTAGGGTAGGAAAGTGAGCACTAAGGGACCCGTTCCAGCAGCGCTCCTAATAATAATAGCTATGTTCCTCGTGCTTTTGAGTGGGGCCATCGGCTTCGTGTACTCAGTACCGCTCTACACGTCATCATTCAACGCAAACTCCAACGTGACCCAGAGCTTCTACAGGGCTGCGATCCAGGAAGGCTATAACTACACGATCAGCCAGATACAGTCCCTCATGAGGCAGGCCTCCGAAGCTATCATGGGAATTAGCGCGTTCATGATAGTCCTTGGAGTCATGACGTGGTTCTTCGTCTACAGGCCAGACTCGAGGGGTCAGTTCCCCAGGGCCTCACTGGGGGCCCTCATGATGGGGATACTCTACATACTTGTCAGCTTCGAGGGCATCGCATACGACCTAGTGCTGTGTCTGATAGGGGGAGCCCTGCTCATATACTCGTGGTACAGGATAAGGAGCTTCTCCAGGGCCCTGGCGGCCCAGGAGGCCGCGGAGGCCCCGGCGACCCCCGGGCCTTGAGGTACTGAACAAAGCTTAACTTCCTTCATTTTTAACAGACTTGGGGTGTTGAGCGCTGCTGCTGGACGGCGCCGCGGTTAAGGTTTACGACTCCCCCAGGGGGAAGTGCGTAAAGTGCGGCTCCCCGGCCAGGGTGAAGCTGCTCTACGGCAACGCCTGGCTCTGCGACTCCCACTTCGTCGAGTACCTTAAGGACAAGGTTAAGGACAACATAGTTAAGTACGGCATGGCTAAGAGGGGGGACAAGGTACTGCTGGCCGTGTCGGGAGGGAAGGACAGCATAACCCTAATGAAGCTGCTTGACGACGTCTCGCCAGAGCTTGGCATTGAGGTGATAGCAGTACACATAATACTTGGAATGGGCGAGTTCTCGGACCTGTCCCTGAAGGCGTTCAGGGCCGCCTGCTCCCAGGCTAAGAACGTGAAGTGCATCGAGGTTGACCTTAAGCAGCTCCTAGGGATGTACATGCCTGAAATCATAAGGAGGAGCGGCAGGCCCGCGTGCAGCGTCTGCGGCCTGGTCAAGAGGTACGTCCTAAACGCGATCGCGGCCTCGCTCGGGGCCTCCTCTATAGCTACGGGGCACCACATGAACGACCTCATGACGTATGCCATTAAGAACTTCATGGAGCAGAGGCTCGCTGACATAAGGAAGCTGGGCCCCGTCAGCGACTCTGAGGGCCCGGCCATTAAGAGGATCAGGCCCCTGTACGACGTCTACGAGGACGAGACCAGGGCCTTCGTGCGCCTGACCGGGTCTGAGTACGTAGACATAGAGTGCCCCTTCAAGACCAAGTCAACCATCGAGTCCGTGATTAAGGACTACCTCAACAAGCTTGAGGCGAACAGCCCAAGCATGACCATATCGGCCGCCAGGCTCCTGGCCAGGAACCTAAAGGTGTACCCTAAGGACAGGCCCTCGCTCAGCACGTGCAAGGTGTGCGGCATGCCTTCGAGTGGGGACGTCTGCGGCTTCTGCAAGCTTACGTCAAGACTCTTTGGGAAGCCGATGGGGCCTGAGGTGCGGCAGAGACTCAGCTCCACGCTGGCCACGAGCAGTGTAGGGACGACTAGGTGAACGATAAACTACGGCTTCCTGCTCCATAACGTATAATGCTAAGCGCAGCCAGAGATCCTAGGAGCACGGGGTAAGACAAAAGGACGAGTGAGGAGGCGGAGCCAAAATAAGGGTAGCTATCCATGCAAACGCATGGCTTGGCGTCGCCAGCGGCTGTCAGCGCGCAGAACCGCTTGGTCCTTAGCTTTGCAGCTCCTACGTTGGCGTGAGCGGTTTAACCGTCGCCTAGGCCTCTCAGCGGGGGCGCCCGATGACAGGCGCTCGCTGGCCGATAGGTGAGGAGCAACGGGTCTGAGAGGGCGCCCTTTATAAAGCCCTAAGCTGAGGAGCTAGCAGGGTCTTCCGCCGTGGCGGGTAAGTTCTCGACCAGGTTCAAGCTCTCCAAGAAGGACGTGAAGGAGCTCAGGCAGGAGGCCCAGGGGCTCGGCCAGGTCCCCATGACATGGGATGACGTTGAGGAGGGCAAGGCTGGCGACGTAATTGTCTATCTAGACTCCGGCCTTCCGTGCCTGGCCAGGGTTAACGGCAGCCTAATACCTACGCTGACGTGCCTCCTCAGGAGGGGCTACTCGTGGCTTCCCTACGTCCTAGTCGACAGGGGCGCAACCCAGGCCG
>CAYFFU010000062.1:0-4237 GCA_964342665.1 uncultured Desulfurococcales archaeon | reverse complement strand
TGTCCGCCAGGTACGATATCATGCCGAGCAGGCCGCTCCTCTTCAGGTTAACTATTGCGTCCAGCAGCTCTGCAAGGGCCTGCGCCTGAACCTCGGGCGGGACGCTCTCAGCCGAGGTAGATGGTACGGCCTGGACTACCTGCGCGCTCTGCTCAGCCTTCTTGTTCTCAGCCGCCATACTCCTCACCCCCTCAGAACTTCAAGCCGTCAATCCACCCGTGATAAAACGCCTGCTTTAGCAGCCTCCCAATGCTGTAGACGCCGGTGAAGTAGCACTTCATAGTGTAAGTTCCCTTAGCTGGGTCGAAGGGAAGCTCACAGGTGCCTGCCCAGCCCTTCTCGCCTGCGTAGCCGACGCACGAGACTGGGCTAGGCGCGAACGCGGGCCCATAGCCTCCTATGAGGTCTCCAAGCAGGTTGGTGGAGGCCGTTATGGCAAGCGATTCGACGAAGACGCCCGCTAGGCCTATGCCAAGAGGCGGCAGCGCGTGCTCGCCGACAAGGTAGATGTCGTCATATTTCGGGTGTCTGGCGTTGGGGAGCACCGGGGTCCACCTAGGATCCTGCTTAAAGACGAAGTCCTCGCCGCTGTCTGCAAGCGCCTTAGGGAGTCTTGGAGGAGGCACCTTCACGAGCAGGTCATACTTGAACTCGCCACTGGACGTTATAACAGCCTTCTTGCTCGCGTCGATCTCCCTAAACTTAGAGTTAGGGACGTACTCAACGCCGTACTGCTCTAGCTGCTCCTTTATGAACCTTGATATTGATGGGCCCAGAGGAGCTATGGGCTGTGGCATTGGGTCGATAAGCCTTATGCTGACCTTCTTATTCCTTGCCCTAAAGAATGCAGAGAGGGCTGTGGCGGCCTCATATGGGTAGATGCCGCACCTGAACGGAAGCTCCGGTATTAGTATAGTTATGTTTTGTCCATCCTTAACCTGGTTTAGCGCCTCCTTCATCTTGATAGCTCCGTCAAGGTCATAGTTGTGAACTCCTTCCTTGTCAAGTCCAGGGTAGGCGCTCCACCCATAGTCAATGCCTAACGCCACTACTAGGTAATCATACTGATACTTTCCAGTCTTTCCTACCACGGTTCTGTTGGCAGCATCTATGGACTGTATCTCATCAACCTTAACATTGATGCCATACTTCTCCATGTTTTGAATGGGCGCCCTGGTGTCATCGGGAGTTCCGTAGCCGAGAGCTACATCAAAGAACAGCGGTGGCATAAAGTGATAGGGGTCCTTATTTACTACGGTGACCTCGGCGTCTACTCCGTTAGCCTTTATTCCGTCAACAATTCTCTTGGCGGCAACGTACCCAGATATGCCTCCACCTGCTATGACAATTCTCTTAGTCAAGCTAGTCACCGGCTCAGGCCAGGTAGCTATTCGAAGGGCAGTCATATAAAAAGGTACTATTATGATTTATTCGTTCCTCCCTATTCAAAGCTAAGAGAAGCCGTGGTGTCGCTATCTCTGCGAGGACTCATAGCTAATAGCCGCAGTTAACTGCGCAATTACCGCAAGGCCGCGCAGCACGTTCTTGTCAGCCAGTATCTTTATAATATCACTGAGAGAGTTCACGTTAGCGCCTTTAGCCTTTTCAACAGCGCTTGCTAGTGCATCGGGGTCTAGAGCTGTGAGCAGGTCGACCAGAGCCTCCAGCTTCTTGAGGTTCTCAGGTCTTGAGAGCTTCTCCAGCAGCGCTATTATTTGAGGTAACCTATCTATTACTAGCAGTGTCTCAGGTGTTATCAATAGCTTGGTAACGGCTCTCATTAGCTCTTCATCGGATAAGAGGTTGTTCAGCATAGATGCCACGTCAACAAGCTTCTCGAGCGCCTCCTCTTGCCTTCCCTCGCCAGCCAAGGTCCCACCTCAGCTGAACAGCTTCCACAATCTCTCGGGCGACGTATTTTCAAAGTATGAATCAAATATGGGGTCCCACAGCTCAGGGTACTTTACCACGTTCCAGTACGTGTCGGCAAAGAATCTCTTCATTATAAAGAACACCGTGGTAGGGGGCAGCTTTACTGACGGGTGAGAGTAGTCACTTATTACGAACGTGCCTAGCTCATAGCCTATCTCAGTTGGGCAGTTGGTCCTTCCGTCGTTCCTAGCGTCCAGCCCTATGAGCCTTCTCTCAACAACTTTCGCCTGTAGGTGGGCCGTAACGCCGGTTCTGACGGTCGTTGCCGCAGAGCTGTCGCCTATCACAAATGCATCATCGAAGTTACCAATAACATTAGTAAGCTTATCAGCTTTTATAAAGCCGTCGTCATTCTTCAGGTCCTCTGGAATTACTTGGATCTTAGGCCCCTTGTGAATAGGAACTACAATTGCAGCATCAAAGCTTAGCTCGCCACCCTCTAGCGACTTCATTTTCTTATTATCGAGATCAATGGAATCTACAGTAAAGAACGTTTCCACGTTTATGCCCCTCTCCCTTAATATTGGTTCAAGAACCTCGTTAAACGTCTCAGCAGGGTAAGGCCTTGGGTACGGGACTGCGAGGGTTATGTCAACATCGCTCCTAACCCCTCTCATCCTAAGAACCTCGTCAGCGAGCAGCACACCTTCATAGGGTGAGGGAGGGCATCTGTGCCCTGGGTCAGCCACCGCTATCACGAGTCTGCCCTTCCTAATAGTGCTTATCAGCCTGTGAACCTTCCACGCATTATCCGGCGTCGAGTGGAAATCGCCATATAGAGATGCTATCTTTTCGTTGCCCTGCACTGCGCTGTGATCTATTGATAGCCCTGCCGCAATCACCAAATAATCATAACTAAAAGTCTTGCCCGTAAGCGTAACCACGGACCTATTGCCTAGGTCTACCTTTGATACAGAATCTATTATCAGGTTGACCCCCTTCCTGACCAGGCTAAGTATGGGTCTGGCTAGCTGCGAGTCATCGCCCTTAAAGGCTATCTGCAGCAGCTGGGGAAGATAATAGTGGTTCGGCGTGTCATTTATGAGCGTTACTGAGAACTCCCGTCGCCTTGCCAGCGAGTTAGCTAGTATGAGACCTCCTGCCCCGCCGCCCACTATAACTACGTTCTTCGGCTTCTCAGCCATGTAGGTCACCGGCTCAGATAAATATTATCTGCCCTCCCTCGGCCTCCTGAAGGAACGTGGCAACGCCCACTATGTCATCAACCAAGGAGGGGTCAAAGTCATCTTTTTTAAGGCCCATTATCTGGGACATCATGCTGCACGCGTAGATCCTTGCGCCCATGTTTTTAGCCTCTCTGAGCATGTCAACCCAGCTTGGAACCTTATTTTCCTGAAGGCCTCTGGCCAGCGCCGGTACCATGCTTTCAAACTCCTTCGGCCACACGGGAGGGCTCTGCCTCTTAACAAACTTCAACAGGGCCCATCCGGTTACGAAGACCCTGACGTCAAATCCCATGGCTGCCGCTCCTTGGGCTATAACGCCTAACGGTATCATTTTGTCGTCTGTCCCAGAAAACACTATTATAGAGAGCTTACTCACAGTTTCACCCTATATAGAGAAAAGGATAGAGTGTTGTAAAAAAGGATATAGTCTAGGAGAATCTATACATAGGAAAACGTAGCTCGCCAAAGCCCTATAATAAAGGATTTAAGTTCAGTATAGACTTAGCATACAATAGGAAATGTGGTGAAGTAAAAGGTGAGAACTATACCTCCGGTTACTTTAGACCAGGTTTTAGGCCTTGTTAAGTATATAGCTAGCGCTGGAGGCGTTGTAGACTCTTCGAGGCTCGACGAGATGTTGGACGTAGATATGAACCTGCTCCCCCATGTAGTTGACGCGGCGGTGCAGCTGGGGCTGCTGAGGACAGATGACGGTAACCTAATAATAACTGACGCCGGGCGAAGAATACTGAGCGCGTACGGCAAGGACCTGAGGCTCCTAATAAGGTCGCTGTGCGATGACGTGATGCCATTTAAGAAGATATTTGATGCTATAGGCGACGACGATAAGATTAGCAGGTCAGCGCTTGAGGCACTACTAAGGGAGGCCGGCTACTCGAACATAGATAGCGTGCTGGCTATATTTACTGAGTGGCTGGCTTACATGGGAGTCTCAGTGACAAGTTAGGAGAACTAACGTTGGCCCGGCAGTAACAGCCATACCGAAATTAATCTTAGGGGAAGCAGCACCTGTCAGGAACTCTTACTCGTAAGCGCTAGCAACGCTTTAATTAGCGTTTCACTGCAACTGAAGGACGGGCCCGTAGCTCAGCCAGGAT
>CAYFFU010000061.1:0-4262 GCA_964342665.1 uncultured Desulfurococcales archaeon | reverse complement strand
ATATTGAAGAGAAGTATAAATCCTATTTCTGCACTTAACGACAACAACAGCTATGCAGCCTTAAACGCCTCAGGAGGACTTATCGTTACTGGCCCAACAGGGTCCAACCTTAACAACGTAGTGGTGCTCATAGTAGGTGGCGATGTTGAGGATTAACGACTTTACCTTGGAGTACGATGAACCCCTGATGGAGGTGCTTCAGGCAGTATCAAAGCGGGGCTTAGCCAGCATACTTAACGCTATCACCAAACCCCCAACCAGGTTCTACTTGAGGGTCAACACACTTAAGGCCAACGTTGATGACGTTCTAGGCCTACTTAGATCTAGCGGGCTTGACTTTAGGCGTGACGAGGAGCTAGAGTACGCAATATGGTACCCCGTTAAGGGTCCCTTCAAGGTGGACGAGCATGATAAGGTCGTTGTCGCCGACGTCAGGTCAGCTGAGTCTGTGTTCATAGGGAGCGACCTTTACTCGCCAGGTGTACTTAAGGCGGATGGGGTCAAGGCAGGCGACGCCGTTACCATCAAATCTCCTAACGGGGTTCCTGTAGGTGAGGGAGTAGCCCTAGTTGATGGCAAATCCATGAGGCGCAGGGAGGGAGTCGCCGTTAGAGTTACGAGGTCCGTTTACGTAACCCCTAAGGTAAGGGAGCTTAAGGGATTTGCGGACGGACTTCTGTACAGCCAGAGCGCACCAAGCATGTGGGCTATTGAAATTGCGAGGGACTTCATATCAAGCGCTAAGTTAATAGTTGATTTTAACGCCGCGCCTGGAGGCAAGGTCACCCTGGCTGCGCAACTTGCAAGGAAGGACGCCAAAATAATAGCCATCGACCGCAAGAGCAAGGAGCCTAAGCTCATGGAGACTATTAGGAGGCTTGGGCTTGAAAACATGATAGAGGTTGTTGGAGGCGACTCCAGGTATGCGTCCGAGCTCGCTGGAGTAAGGGAAAAGGCCGACGTAGTTTTGATAGACCCTCCTTGTACGAACCTGGGCGTTGTCCCTAAGATCTTTGACGTGAAGAAGCTTAACGACGCTGTAACGCTAGCCAAATACCAGGCTCAGTTCGTGAAGGAGGCGCTCAGGGTTCTCAGAAAGGGCGGCATTTTAATATATTCCACCTGCACGCTGACCGACGTTGAGAACGAAGGCGTAGTGGAGGAGGCCCTCTCGTCGGGCTTTGAAGTTCTTGAGCCTAGTAGGGTGCCCCGCTACGCTGAATTCAACGGGCTGGGAGTCAGGTTCTCGCCAGAGGACGGGGTCCCAGGCTTCTTCGTGTCAACCATGGTGAGGAAGCGTTGAGCATCAGGGTAAAGTACAAGGTCGAGCAGATCGGTGACATAGCAATAATAAAGCCCCCCTATGGGTTCAACCCAGACATCAAGGACGCCAAGGCCTTCGCAGAGGAGCTTCTCTCCAAGCTCCCAGTAAAGGCAGTCTGGCTTGCCGTAGGACCAGTCGAAGGCCCGTATAAGACGAGGGAGCTAGTTCACTTGGCTGGAGAGGTCAGGAGCGAGACCATCTATAAGGAGCACGGCTGCTACTTTAAGGTCGACATAACTAAGGACTTCATAACCCCGAGGCTTAGCTTCGAGCACATAAGGGTAGCACGTCTTGTGAGCGACGATGAGGTAATAGTAAACATGTTTGCTGGCGTTGGCACGTTCTCTATAATCATAGCAAAACACTCCAAGGCTCGGTTGATCCATAGCATTGACATAAACCCTGACGCCTATGCAAAGATGGTCGAAAACATAAGGCTTAACAAGGTTGAAGACAGGGTATTGCCCTATCTTGGCGACGCCGCTAACGTTATTGAAAGCAAGCTAAGAGGTGTTGCTGACAGGGTCCTCATGCCGTTGCCAGACTTGGCAGTACCCTATTTTAAGCATGCAGTGGATGCCATACACGACGAAGGCTATGTCCACGTCTACCTTCACGTTCATGCTGGGAAAGGCGAGGTGCCTGAGAAGAGGGCCCTGGAGGGGTTTGAGCGCGGTGTCAGAGACGTCAAGGTTAGCTGGTCCGTCATAAATTCCAGGGTCGTTCGCATGGTAGGACCTAGGTTTTACCAGGTGGTGCTTGATGTCAAGGTTAAACGAGCGTGACGTAAGCGAAGTAATACGCGAGGAGAGGCTGATAGGCTATCTAGACCCAGGGGCAGAGAAGTACCTGCTCAAGCTAAATAACAAGCTTATGCAGACCACTAGTAGCTGCACTGGGAGGATAACGTTTGTAGAGGGACGATGGCACTGGCTCAGGGACTCGGCCAGGATAGTGTTTAAGACGCACGCAAAGGTGACAGTTGCCGAGGTGGCAGCTGTCCTCTCAAAGCCCTTTAATGACCTGTGGCTTAAGGTTACGGGTCCCATCATCCATGTAAAGGTCAGCAATTATACTACAGCATCCAAGCTGCTAGCCATCGCCAGGGAGGCTGGATTTAAACACAGCGGTGTCATGGCAATGCAGGAGGGCTACATAATGGTTGAGCTCCTAAGCGCGGTGCAGCTGTCAATGCCTGTCAAAATAGGCGGCACGTGGACCATAACTCCAAGCTCGATAGGACTTCTGGTCGACGTCTCAAACAGCGCACTAGAGGAAGGGTGGCGCAGGCTCTCTAGGCTCTCTGAGCTTGTTGAGAGGCTTGTGGTCTCTTCAGGTTCGCCCTATACACAAGGATTGGATGAGGTAGACCGCACTGGGCAGGACAAAGACCCTTGTCCTTCATGACCTTACATGAATAAGGCTTGTAAGTGGTTCCAAGCCCTGCAGTTATGAGGGCCCTTATAGACCTCTCAGCAACGTCTAGCCTCACAGCCCTCGCGCGGGAGAGCTCTAGCGCCATTGTACCAGGAGGCAGACCTATGGATGCTAGGAACGAAAGGTACACATACAGCTCCTCGTCACTGAGCTTGTCAAGCCTCTCCTGAAGCTGCCTGATGCAGGGAGGGAAGAGGTCGCTGGAGAAGCCCTTGCTGTCCATAACCTTACTTTCCTTAGCGTTAAGTAATCGCAGCGCCTCCTCTGCGAGAAACCTTGGGGGCTCGTCCTCCTTAACTAGCTTGTCTGCGCTGCCAATTATGAGCCTCTTTACCGCTAGCGCTAGGAACTCCCTCAGGGTCTCAGAATCCATATAGACGCGGCCACCCCTTACCATCGAGTTAACCAGGGACCACTTGGGCTCTGGCGGCGGGGATACCACTCTCAAGTAGTTGGAGACACTAACCGAGTAGCTTAGCAGCCTGTACGTCACCTTGCCGTTTCGGGCCTGAATCCAGGGAATTTTAATAATATCCCTGGTAACGCTTAAACCCATGGCCTTGCCTAACTCCAATATGCCGCTGTCGTCCTCGTCCCTTAGAAGCCTCAGCGCCCTCTTAGACTCGGCCTCGGCGTATATCTCCAGGAGCCTCCTTGACCCTGCTGCGGCCGCGGCCGCAAGGCTAAGGTAAAAGGAGGCCACCTCGTCCTCGGCGGGCGCATTAAAGACCTCAACTTCGCCTTTCTCTATGGCATCCTTAAGTCTCCTTCTCGCTAGCTCAACTACCTTGTTGTCCCCCTCTAAGTCGCTTAAGGTCACTTGATATCCATACACCCTGCTGAGGTACTCCCTGTAGTTCACCACAAATGGGTACTTGCTGTATGTCAGCACAGCTACCCTCTACAGAACAACTACCATCGCTAGAAATTAATAAGGGTGGCTGCTAGCTTACCAAGGTGGCTGTTTTGGAGGACCTAGCGCTCAGGATTGCGAAGTGGGCAGTAGACCTTAGGTTTAACAGGCTTCCTAACGAAGTGATTGAGGAGGCCAAAAAGAGGATAGTCGACACCATGGGTGTCGCGCTAGGCGCCTTTAACGAGACCCCTCCTAGCATAGCAAGATGGATAGCACTGTCGTCCTCTAGCTCTAGAATACCAGCAACTGTGTGGGGCACTAAGTCGATGGGCCCTGCAGACCACGTAACGTTCGCAAACGGCTGCGCAGCGAGGTACTTTGACTTCAACGACACTTACCTATCTAAGGAAGCTCTCCACCCTAGCGACAACATACCTCCTGTAGTTGCTGCTGCTGAGGTAGCCGAGGCTGACGGCTCTAAGGTAATAGAGGGCATCGTGGCCGCGTATGAGGTCACGGCAAGACTTGCAGACGCCTATAGCGTGAGGAACAGGGGATGGGACCACGTGGTCTATATTGCGATAGCCTCTGCTGTAGGCGCCGGCAAGGTGCTAGACCTAGACGAAGATAAGATGGTGCAGGCTA
>CAYFFU010000060.1:0-4307 GCA_964342665.1 uncultured Desulfurococcales archaeon | reverse complement strand
ATAGAGACAGATACATGAGGTGGCGCGGAGCCTAAGGATCTACCTCTCCAGGAAGGCCCGCGAGGAGCTGGCTAGAGAGAAGATAATAGCAATAGCTAAGTACATACCTGAGGTGGCGCGGAGCCTGGCAATCCTTGCATCACCACCAGAGCAGCAGAACAGGGCAAAGGAGCTGGAGCCCAAGATCTTAGAGCTCCTCATCAATAAGGTAGCCGAGAGCGTAGAGATGCCTAAGATTGACGGAAGGCAGGAGGACCCCAGGAAGGTCGTGGAGACAGTAATAAAGGGTGTCAGCGTCGAGGAGGTGAGCTGATGTGTCCGTGCAGCCAGATAAGGCTGACGTTAATGCAAGGAGGAAGGGCGCTGAGGTAATGCATGAGGCTTTCTTAAAGCTCCTTTCTCAAGTAGAGAATGGCGAAGACCCCAAGCTAGTCATACCAAAGAGGACCCTGGCAAACACGATATTCGACCTAGAGAAGGGCATACTTAAGCTCGGGGTCTCCAAGATGGAGCGTAAGTTCCTCGACATGAATGAGGCCAGGAGGTTCATGCAGACCCTGATAATGGCCGCCAACATCTACAAGGCGCTAATAGAGAACGAGTACCCAACTATAAGAGACCTTTACTATAGGGGTAAGCACACCATACTTTACCGTGACCTGAACGGCAGGGTTCATGAGGAGAATACATGGGATGAGCAGGCCGAGAGCGACGCAGCGCTCAGAGATGTAGAGGTTATGTTGGGCCTCCTAAGAGAGGACCTCATGATACTCAGCAAGGAGAAGGGCAAGGTAGTGGGCAATATGCGCATTCGCAGCGGAAATGACGTAATAGACCTATCTAAGTTAGGCCACGGAGCCTATGCAATAGAGTCGACGCCTGACCTAATTGAATTCCTCGACGTTGACGCTGAGTTCGTTCTGGTCGTAGAGAAGGACGCTGTGTTTCAGCAGCTTCACAGAATAGGCTTCTGGCAGAAGTACAAGTCCATACTAGTAACGGGTGCAGGCCAGCCGGACAGGGCCACCAGGAGGTTCGTACGAAGGCTAAACGAGGAGTTGGGGCTGCCAGTCTACGTTTTAACTGACAGCGACCCCTATGGATGGTACATATATAGCGTCTTTAAGGTTGGTAGCATACAGCTCAGCTATGAGAGCGAGAGGCTCGCAACGCCTAAGGCTAAGTTCTTAGGCGTCTCGATGAGCGACATCTTTGGATACGGAAGGAAGAAGGCGTACCTATCCGAAGAGGAGAGGAGAAATTACATAATAAAGGCCAAGGACTTAGATATCAGGAGAGCCAAGGAGCTCATGAAGTACTCGTGGTTCCAGACCCCCCTGTGGAAGAGGGAAATCGACATGTTCCTCGACAAGAAGGCGAAGCTGGAGATAGAAGCTATGGCGAGCAAGGGCCTTAAGTTCCTGGCGTTCCAGTACCTCCCAGAAAAGATACAGACCCATGACTGGATAGAGTGAGCTTTTCTTAGGCCTGCACAGGTGCTATGTAAACGACCACCTGCTCCGGGCCTGACATGCTGACGCTCACTTTTAATGGGTAGTCCGTTGCAAACTCTAAGGTCATGCTCTCGGCTATCGTAGTCAGAGACCTCAGCGATGAATATAATGACTTAGCGCTGTAGGAGGCCCTGGTCTCAGCCTCCGCTGAGAGCTCCTGGAGCGGCGACCCTAGAGTCATGGTCCACTGATAGCTCTTCCCCTCCGCTGAGGCCTTGGCCTCAAGCCTGTTATCCACTGCATGAAGCTCTAGTATGTCGCCTATGCTCTTGGCATCAGATATCAGCGTCTCCATATCGTCAGCGCTAAGCACAACCCTGGCGGTTGGGCTCATGTTGATCTCTCTCAGGCTCTCCTCTGAGGTCTCGCTGGCTGTTACAGTAAATGACCTGGAGAAGCCGCTTTTTTTGTCCTGAAGCTCAACCGTAAGGCCTAGGGCCCCGGTCTCATACTGTAACGCTATCGCATCATTCCTGGTCGCCCTCCTGGTGACCCTGTTAAGCTCACCTACGTTGACAGAAAGCTTTACCTCGCCATCAACTGCATACTCTTCGTACACGGAAGGCTCCATCCTTATGATAGCGAGCACCGTCTTGTCTGGGCTGAAGAGCCAGTACACTGAAGAGCTAGGAGTAAAATCGAATATCGCCTCATCACTTATTTTAGCCATGGCAGAGATTATCTTCTTCAGCCTAGTCCCCTGCGGGTAAACAGCCCTTGCCGAGACCATAATAGCTCACTTCTCTATAATTATTATTTTGCAAGAGATTTTAAAGCATAGAGGGCAGATAAACCTTCGCGGTTTAGAAGAGGTCCTTTTAGTAGACGTAAGCTATTAGAACTCCTCCAACGTGCTTCTCAAGGGCCTCCTTATGCGTCATTATTCCCTGGCTCGTTGACAATATAAGGTAGCCCAGGTCCCTGCTGGCGAGATACCTTCTTATGTGCTCTGGCAGTCTCAGGAGCTCTCTGTAGCTAACCGGAGTTCTAGGCCTGACGGCGCCTATCTTGTTTATATGTCCTAACAGGGTTACCCTGAACTTACCCCAGCGGCCGTCGTCTACTAGCTCAAAGTCGCCTATGTAGCCCTCCCTCTGGAGTACCTTTAACACGGCCAAAGTTAGCTTTGACGCAGGCATTAGTATTACTTCGCTCTGGCCCCTTAGTTCCGCGTTGTAAATCGCAGACAAGTGCGCAGATAGAGTGTCATGAGGCAACCCCCATCACCCCCTAAGAGTACTTATAGAAGCCCATCTCCATGGCTATTTCCCTGAAGCAGTGGCGGCACAGGTAAAGCCCATACTTCTGTATTACAGCGTCCCTCGTGCCACACCTCTGGCACTTCTGGGCTCCACGACCCATTACCTTAGCCTTTGGTGGCTTTATTTTGCCCAACTCGCTCACCTCTCACACGAATGTAACTCCGAACTCCTTATTAAGCAGTACCATGGTCTCCTCCGGCTTAACCCTGTGTCTTAATGGTATAGTGGAACGGGCCCTCCTTCTGCGCTCTACCCTGAAGCCCGGCCTCTCTATGGTCAGGCACACGTCCATGCCAACTATTCCAATCTCCGGGTCATACTTAGCCCCAGGTATTAATATGTACTCAGGAATCCCGAAGCACACGTTACCATGTTTATCAATGCTTGAAGCCTTAATCCTGTGCCCCACGGCATCTAGGGCCCTCTTTAGAAAGTCCATAGCCCTTTGCCCCCTCAGCGTTACGGCAACAGCTATGTTCTCTCCCCTGTGTATCCCAAAGGCCCTTATAGTCTTCTTGGCCTTTCTGAGAGTTGCCTTCTGGCCAGTTAGCTGCTCCAGAAGCCCCTGCACCTTCACCAGCTTCTCCCCGCTAGAGCCCAGGGCTATGTTAACTGTAACCTTGGCTATCCTAGGCTTCTTCATCGGGTTCTTCTCCCACTCGCCCAGAACCTTGCTCACAAGACCTTCATCAAGGCTTGCCTGGCTCAACTTAGTCACCCCATAGTTATCAAAGGCTTCTCCCTTCCAATCACGTAAACGTTATCCAGGGACGTCTCAAACTTGTTGCCGCTCGAGTCTATTAATGTCACGACGCTTCTGCTCCAGCCCCAGCCTCTTGAAACGCTTTCAACCTTTCCATATCTACCCATGTTCCTACCCCAGATGACCAGCGCAAGGTTTCCCTCCTTAAACTCTATGTGATCCTTAACTGTGACCTGCGGGACTGTAATTAGGAGTGAGTCGAGGGGCTTGTATGGCAGCTGGCCAGGCTTCCTGGGGTCCTCTACCTTAACAAGTATGTTCCTTCCATCGCTTAGGTGAACCTGGAAGTTACCGCCCTTCAACGTAGTTACGCCCTCAACCCTCAACAGCTTCAGCTGGGCCTCCTCCTTGCTGATCTTAACTAGCCTTAGAGTGCCTGTAGGGTCTGGAAGAACCCTATAGAACGCCCCTAAGCTAGGCAGCCCTATAACGTCCATAACTCCTATTGGGTACCTCTCGTCAGTTATAACCTTACCATCCACGGTAACTTGTCTTGTTTTTACTATCTTTGTGGCCTCCCTGGCAGTTTCTGCGAGCTTGAGGACGTCCCTTATCACAATTATCAGCGGGAGACTTCTGTCAACTGGGTGAGGTCCTGGCGAAGGCTTTGTTGACCACGGCCTTACCTTCCTTGGTATTCTCTGCACCGCGGGCGCGCTAAGCGCCTTCATGTGCCTTGAGCCGCACATTCTCGCCATTTACTGAGCCCCCCCCTCGCTGCCTGCACTAGGCTGCTGAGCTACAGGAGCTGTACACCCTCTCCCCTCT
>CAYFFU010000059.1:0-4353 GCA_964342665.1 uncultured Desulfurococcales archaeon | reverse complement strand
TAATCAAGCCCTACATGCACGGCTACATGGGCATGATGTCGTGGGAGGAGAACCCAATGGTGGGAGGCTCTGGCGACAGCTGGTACTTCTGGTGGGTCAAAGGTTAAATCTAAAAATTGTACACAAAATGTCTTACCATTACCTTTTTTCCCACCAATATAATGTTTTTAAGTCCTAGCCTGATTAGAGGGAAGGAGGGGACTTAAAATAAAGCTGTGGCAGTATATCTTGAGGAGGGTGATCTATTACATACCTACCCTCATAGGTCTCACGGTAATTGTATTCGCCCTAATTCACATCGGCGGAAACACTAAGCTGATAGCAATGTACCTTAACCCAAGGCTCACGGGTTCAGCCAAGGAAGAGCAGATAAAGCTGCTTGAGGAGAAGTTCCACCTGAACGACCCGCTCCCCGTACAGTACTTCTACTGGCTTGCCGCGATTCTGCACGGCAACCTGGGGTACACTGCTACTGGCGCGTTCAGCGGGCCCGTGACCGAGGCCCTAGAGATATTCTTCCCGAACACTGCGATGCTAGCAGTCTTCGCTGGGATACTCACGTGGCTTATGGGAATACCACTCGGGACCTGGTCAGCGGTCAGGCGCGACAAGCCTGACGACGTAGCGATAAGGGTTTTCTCATACACGCTCTACGGAATGCCCATATACCTGGTGGCCTTTGCGCTCATCATAATATTCGGGGTCTACCTTAAGGTGCTCCCAATATCTGGGACCGCGAGCCAGCTGCTGCTCAGTGGCATCAGCTGGTACAGGAATGGAATATCATATCCTACTCACGTACTCCTGATAGATGCGATAATACACAGGGACTGGCCCCTGGCCCTCAGCGCCTTCGAGCACCTGATACTCCCAGCATTCACGTTGGCCCTCGGGGTCATGGCCGGTGTCATAAACATACTTAGGGCCTCTATGCTTGAGGTGTTAGATCAGGACTACGTCAGGTTCGCCAGGTCTAAGGGGCTCCCCGAGAGGGTTGTCATAAACAAGCACGCGAGACCAACAGCCATGTTCCCGGTCTACACGAACTTCGCCTACACTGTGGCCGGCATGCTGGGCGGCGTCGTAGTAGTTGAGGATGTATTTACCTACCCCGGCATAGGCTACTGGCTGACCCAGGCCATGATAAATAACGACATGGGTGGCATAATGGCTGGGACCCTCATATTTGGTCTCATATTTATCACCGTGAGCCTGGTGCTGGACATAGTCTTCGCGCTCAAGGACCCAAGGATTAGACTTGGGTGAGCCTAAGGTGAGCGGGGCTGGCAGAGGGAGCAGGCTGAGCAGGTCCCTGGGCGGCTGGCTGACCCCTGAGAGGAAGCTCTCGCTGCAGGTGTTCTTCTCTAACAAGCCGGCCGTGGCAGGCCTCATAATAGTGCTGGCCTACGCAATAGACGCGCTCTTGGTTCAGTTCGCGCCGTGGGTGCTAGGCCTCAAGCACCCGTATGAGCTGGTGTTAAACTTTGCCAACCCAATACCACAGCCTCCGTCGTGGAGACACCCACTCGGCACAACCTACCCAGGTGTTGACCTGCTCAGGGCCGTGGTGAAGTCCATAAGGCTCGACCTCGCGCTCTCCGTGGCGGTAGTGCTGCCCGGCGCTGGCACTGGAATAATAATTGGGATAATAGCGACGTACATTGGCGGCTGGGTCGACGACGTCTTAATGAGGATCACAGATATATTCTTCAGCGTCCCCTACCTGGTGCTCGCGCTGGCCGTGGGCTACGTGCTGGGGAGGAACCTCACGAGCCTGCTCATAGCGCTCATAGTTGTCTGGTGGCCGCTCTACGCCAGGTACACCAGGAGCGTGACCCTGCAGGTCAAGGAGATGACGTTCATTGAGGCGGCCAAGGCTGCGGGGGCGGGGAACCTTAAGATAATGTTTAGGCACATACTTCCCAACGCGCTTCCGCCCGTCTTCGTGCAGATGTCTATGGACCTTGGAACCATAATGCTAACCATATCGACGCTGGCCTTCATAGGATTCCTGCCAGTCGCTAACCTGCCTGAGCTTGGGTACCTTACAACCCTCGGCCTCCAGTACGTTACCACGGCGCCGTGGACTGTTATCGTGCCTGGCTCGTTTATTGTAATATTTGCTGTCGGCGTGTACCTGATGGGGATGGGGCTTATGGACGTAATTAACCCGAGGAGGAGGAGCTCGCTTTGAGCGGAGCTAAGGAGCCCTTAGTGACTGTCAGGGGCCTGAGGCTTAGTTACTACACTAGGAGAGGTGTCTACAGGGCGCTTAACGGGGTTGACTTAGACATATACAGGGGCGAGGTCCTAGGCGTGGCCGGCGAGAGCGGCTGCGGCAAGTCAACGCTTGGGCTCACAATAATGGGGCTGATACCTAGGAATGCCGCCATCGAGGAAGGAGAGGTCATTGTTGATGGCTTTGACGTGGTTAGGCCCCTCAGGGAGTACTTTAAGAGCACCGTCAAGAAGGGGAAGAAGTTCAGCCCAGCAAAGAACGAGGACGTCCTCAAGAAGCTTCACAAGGAGATGATGTTACTAAGGGGCACCAAGATGTCTATGGTGTTCCAGGAGCCCATGACGACCCTTAACCCTGTCCTGCCAGTAGGCTACCAGATCGCTGAGGTGGTCCTTCAGCACAACCCCTCACTGCTTGCAAAGAGGAGGCTCGCCAGGGCTAAGGCAACTAAGGAGGACACAAAGTCGATACTTAGCTACCTGAAGTCAAACGACTACGACGGCCTCAGGGAGTTCGTGAAGAGCAGGAGGCTTGAGGGCATCGACGACCAGGCTATATCAATTTGGAGGAGGAGGGACCTCCACGACCTAGTTAAGGAGATCAGGATACTGAACCTCTGCTGCCAGAGCATCAACCCAATTGCTAGGCCAGGCCTTGAGGAGACGGCTAAAACCAACAGGCTGCCGTCCTCGCCGATCCTGAGGCAGATCACGAGAAGGGAGCTGATAAAGGAGGGCTACGTGAAGGCGGCCGAGTTCCTAGGGCTCCTTGGCATGCCAGAGCCGGAGAAGGTGGTTAAGATGTACCCCCACGAGCTCAGCGGGGGCATGAGACAGAGGGTGGTAATAGCGACTGCCATGATAAACAACCCTGAGCTTGTAATACTTGACGAGCCCACGAGCGCCCTTGACGTGACCGTGCAGGCCCAGATACTGGAGCTGCTGAGGGACCTCAAGGAGGAGATAGGCTCGGCCTTCATGTTCATCTCGCACGACCTGAGCGTGCTCTACCAGGTGTCAGACAGGATCGCAATAATGTACGCGGGCAAGGTGGTCGAGGTAGGCCCCAAGGAGGCCGTCTTCAAGGAGCCTAAGCACCCCTACACTCAGATGCTGCTCGAGGCAGTGCCGACGCTCGAGCCCCACGAGCTAAAGGGCATTAGGGGGGAGGTGCCCGACCTCAGGAACCCGCCCCCAGGCTGCATGTTCCACCCCAGGTGCCCTTACGCGATGCCAATATGCAGGTCAAAGGAGCCTCCCACCGTAGACCTTGGGAACGGCCACAAGGTCTCATGCTGGCTCTACGCCGGAGGTGAGGGAAGGTGATAATCGCCGGCAGGAGGCTTAAGATGTACTTCCCTGTCAAGGGCGTTAGGGGGGCCTACGTTAAGGCCGTTGACGACGTCAGCGTGGAGGTAAATGAGGGTGAGATAGTAGGTCTCGTGGGCGAGTCGGGCTCAGGCAAGTCAACGCTTGGAAGGCTTCTGATCAGGCTGCTTGAGCCCACGAGCGGCGACGTGCTGTTCAAGATACCCGACGGCGAGCTGGAGAACTATGACGCCGCGCTGGAGAGGGGTGACGTGGCGTCAGCGCGCAAGATATCCTCCAAGTACTCTATCCTGAAGCTCAAGGGGGCAGCCCTCAAGCAGTTCAGGAGGGAGGTAGGGATAGTCTTCCAGGACCCCTACTCATCCCTGGACCCAAGGATGAGGGTAGCAGACATAATAGCGGAGCCAATGATAGAGACAGGCTTCGCCAGCAGGGACAAGGCCATGTCTAGGGTCTACGACCTGCTCGAGGAGGTTCAGCTCCCTAGGGAGTTCGCTGACAGGTACCCCCACGAGCTCAGCGGGGGTCAGAGGCAGAGGGTCGCCATAGCGAGGGGGATAGCCACCAACCCTAAGTTCGTAGTCCTCGACGAGCCCACGAGCGCCCTTGACGTCTCGGTGCAGGCAGAGATACTGGAGCTGCTGAGGGACCTCAGGGAGAAGTACAACATGGCCATGCTCCTGATAACCCACAACATATCGGTCGTCTCGTACATGGCTGACAGGATATATGTAATGTACGCCGGCAAGCTGATGGAGAAGGGGCCTAAGCCTAACATAATAAGGA
>CAYFFU010000058.1:0-4582 GCA_964342665.1 uncultured Desulfurococcales archaeon | reverse complement strand
CAAGACAGCCCTGCGAGGTGGCCGCCAAGGAGATAATGCCCTCAATAAGGGCTTCAATCGCCTATGTGCTAGTGAACGAGTTTAAGCTGTCTAAGTACGAGGCCGCCAAGCTGCTAGGCCTGACGCCAGCAGCTGTCTCTAACTACGTGCAGGGCAAGAGGGGAGGCAAGTACATGAACAAGATATTGGAGCGTCAGGACAACATGGAGAAGATAAGGGAGGCCGCAATGATAGTACTAGCCTACTCACAGAACCCTGAGTACAACGCTAGGTTCCAGACGCTGACATGCAGCATATGCAGTTCTGTTAACGAGGTTGCGCAGACCTATGGCTGCCACTTCCTTTCCATGCAAAAGGAGGCTAAAGGCCGATAGACTGGCCAGAGATCAGTCTTAACCTGTGTTCTCTTAAATTTAATAAACCTTGCCTGCCTATAAATAGTAGAGAAAGGACACATAGACGAGCGCGCAGCAAGTATGAACGACGAGTCTAGGGAATTCGTGAGCAGATCATTGGCCTTGCTGTCAGATTTAGCCGACATTACGCTTCTCAACTTTCCAAGGGACCACACGAAGAGGAGCCTGGACCTCACCCTGAAGTCCAGAAGCTATGGAACTATACTCTTGAAGCTAGCCTACGACGTGTCATCCGTTGGCAAATCTGAGAGGGAGGAGCTAAAGGAGATGTCGTCCACTCTAAGAATAAACGCGCTAATAATATCAGAGAGAAAAGACAACGTAAAACTCCTGGAGGGTGTGGTATATGACTACGATGGCTCTAAGGTAATTAATATGGAGACGTTAGTTAGCTCGCTTGCCGGTGACTTCCCGTTTGTCTACGAGGACAAGAACGGCTTCAAGGTTAGGATAGATGGGCTTGAACTAAGGAAGAGGAGGGAACAGAAGGGCTATAGCCTAGGGGACCTCGCCTCCCTAGTAAAGGTATCAAGGAAGTCCGTCTACGAGTATGAGCGCGGCACCATGAGCCCGTCTATAGAAGTAGCTGAAAGGATAATAAATGAGCTAGGTGAGGACGTAGTTAAAAGCGTTAACATCTTCGACCCAGACGACGCTATTATGTCCGAGGGCGCCCAGGAGAGGTCCCAGAATATCAAGTTTGACGACAGAAATGAAGAGATAGTAGCCCAGAGGCTTTATGAGCTCAACTACAAGACCTGCCACGCCAAGAGGGCTCCCCTGGACCTCTGCTTCGCAGATGGCAAGACTAAGGCCGTGCTTACCATAGCGCACAGCACGGACAGGCCGCGCATACTTAACGACAAGGTTGATAATATGAGCCGCCTTGCAAGGTCTATAGACGGCGAGAGCTACGTAATAGTGCCTAACCCCAACGACCGCAGGCTTATGCTGGAGAACATAATTAACGAGCCCAATGACGTATTTACCATAGGTGAGTTCCTTAACTACTTAGGTGAAAGGTTTGCAAAGGGCTCTTGCAATAACAGGTAGGCCAGGGAGCGGCAAAACCACGCTTGCACTAAGGGTCGCATCGCACCTGAGATCGCTTGGATGCTCTGTAGGAGGCATAATCACTCCTGAGATACGCAGCGCCTCTGGGGTCAGGGAGGGCTTCTACTTTGAAAGCATCTCTGATGAGGCAAAGGTTATCCTCGCTACCACTAGGCAGTCCTCAGACATAAGGGTAGGCAGATACTTTGTAATGCCTGATGCAGCGCACTTTGCAAGATCTGTAATCATGAGGGACCTGGAGAACAGTGACGTAATAGTAATAGACGAGATCGGACCTATGGAGCTCTCCGTAGAGCCGCTGAGGAGCGAGATACGCGAGGTCCTGCTGCAGAGGCCTAAGCCGCTGATCGTAACCTTTCATTATCGCCTTAGACAGGGTTGGCCTGACCTTTACTCGCTGATCTCACGCGAGAGCTTGATAATAGACCTCAGCAGAGAAAACAGGGAGATGGAGTTCGCCCGTGCACCCGAGCTTGCAAGGTGGCTGATAAATGGTAAGGCTTGCAGTGCTGAGAGAGGGAAGGGCGCTCATATACATACCTGACACGAGAGAGGCCATAAGAAGCGATAAAGGCTTGGAGCCTGCGTGGCTTGAGGTCTTCTATAACCCTGTTATGGAGTTTAACAGGGACCTATCAGTACTTCTTGCAACCTCCTACTCCGACGTAAAGGGCCTCGCGCTAAAGAAAGCGATCGACGCAATGGCAGGCACTGGGGTAAGGGGCATTAGGTACCTACTGGAGGTGAAGGGGTTAGAGGAGGCAATAATTAACGACTCAGACCCACGCGCTCTAGAGTTCATAAATAGGAACGTGACCCTCAATCAAGTAAGCGATAGGTCAAAGCCTTCAAACAGGGACGCCAACGCCCTTATGTTTATGCTTTCACATGAGCTAGGCGAGGGCTTCGACATAGTCGACATTGACCCATTCGGAAGCCCTGCGCCCTTCATAAGCGCCTCAATATCGTTGGTGCACCGCTCAGGCCTCCTTCTTCTAACCGCAACGGACCTGGCGGTGCTAGGGGGGTCTAAGAGGATGGTGGCTGCAAGAAAGTACCTCCTCACAAACCCTCCACCGCCTCTCCGCAGTTACAGGGAGACCGCGATCAGGGTGCTGCTAGGATATCTTGCAAGGGAGGCCGCATCCCATGACAGGGCGCTGGTGCCCGTGCTCTCGTTCAGCGTAGACCACTACCTCAGGGTTGCCGTCACTTTCGAAAGGGGGGCTACTAAGGCCAACAGGATGCTCAGCGAGAACCTGGGTTACATTGTTGAGGGCAAGGGAGGAGCTGTGTTCACAGTAAGCGGAGACTCCTGCCAGGACAGCAGGAAGTGCTATGGGCCTATATGGATAGGCAGGCTTGCTGACCCAGAGATTGTTAAGTATATTAATGATCAGCTGAGCACTGAGAGGTACTCTTACATGGGGACTGTAGAGAGGGCCCACAAGGTGCTGGGTCTCATGAGTGAGGAGCTGAAGCTTCAGGAGCACTTCCATCAGAGACTGGACATGCTGTGCTCAGCGCAGAAGCATAACATGCCGAGGCTGGAGGTCATAGAGAAGGTCCTCCGTAACAATGGATATGCGTTCAGCAGGACTCACCTGGGAAGCGTTGGCTTCAGGACCGATGCGCCGCCCGAGTTCCTCTCAAGAATATGTAGCCTCATCTAGGAATTAAACTTGAATGATTGCTGCACTGCCTGCAAAACAATTATAGGCACAACTTAAAGACCTAAAAATGGTCAGAGGCCTAAGAATGGAAGTTGACATACGCGCTGAAAGACGACCCCTAATAATTGTAGTTGACATAGATGATGATATAGGCTCCACTCTGGGCAGGTCGCTCATAGTAGGCTATGATAATGTCCTGGACGCGGCCACCAGGTTCGCTATTGCAAGGCCTGAAGACCCCGACTCTAACGCCATGTTCGTTGGCCTTAGCATATACAGGGAGCTGTCCTCAAGCGGTAAGAGGCCAGAAATCGCGGTAGTAGGAGGGCATCCTACTAACTCCCTGCTAGCCCAGAGCCTAGTAAAGTCAAGGGTACAGGAGGTAGTCTCAAAGAACAGCGGCAGCTACGAGCTCTACGTCGTTGGTGACGGAATAGATGAGATACTCATGGCACAGGTGCTCAGGGACGTAGCCCCCATAGCAGGCGTGAGGCAGGTCGTAGTAGAGCAGAGCCTAGGCATAGAGGGCAGCTACGTGCTTCTTGCAAGATATATAAGGAAGGCCCTGAACGACCCCAGGTACTCAAAGTACTTCCTTGGAGTGCCAGGGGTTCTACTCCTGGTATTTGGGCTCCTGACGGTCTTTGGATACCTGCTGCTCTCGCTTAAGGTGATAGCCGCGCTGCTGGGGGTTTTCATGATAATAAAGGGCTTTGGGCTGGAGGAAAGGGCATGGTCGGCTGGCAGGTCCTTTGCAGTTAGGTTAAGGGAGAGCAGCACACTACAGCTGTCCGGCCTGGGACTGCTGCTAGCCACGATAGTTGTTAGCGCCTATGGAATGTACGACCTCTTAACATCAAAGATCATGATAACTGCTAAGGTAGGTGGCATGATATCTTATGACTTCACTACAATAATCGTTGGGGTCATAATGTACATAATAATAGCTGACGTCTTCTTTAAGCTTTCAAAGAGGCAGCTGCTCCTATACAAGGAGGCTGAATACCTAGTTGTACTTATAAGTCTCCTAATAGGCTTCTACTACATGGGCCTCACTATCTCATCGTTGCCCTACCCGCTAGCGATAAGCGGCGCTTACGTCTACGACGTCATAATTGGAAGTGGATTTCTGCTGGCTGTGTTATTAGGCGCGGCAATAGCCACCATTATTGAGATAGTCTCAAGAGTGGTGATAAGGCGTGAGCAGTGACAACGCGATGGAAAGAGCCTACCAGTACATAGTTAACCTAAAGAGCTGGGATGCTGCTCTGTCCGTCCTCAGGGAGTTCAACGTAAAGCTTGAGGCATTCCTGGTCTACTATGACCTTAGAAGAAGGGGCAGGAGGGTGCGGCCAGGGCCTAGGCCTAACACGCTGATCTACGAAGACCCCTCGGGCAAGCTATCAGAGGTCCTAATAC
>CAYFFU010000057.1:0-4670 GCA_964342665.1 uncultured Desulfurococcales archaeon | reverse complement strand
CGATATGCAATTGGTGACAAGAATTACCGGAATAAGTTTAATGTGCCGCCCATGCCAAGTAAAGCCCTTACCGGATTTGATGGACTTACATGCGCTGTCTGTGGCACAAAGCTTTCAGATACCCCAGTGGAAGTCAAGTTCCTGCCAGTAGATGAGTTTGAGAAGCTCTTCAGTGAAACTGAGTACTACGTGAAGCTAAGGAGCTCCATTCCTGTTATGGCTCCTTCATCAACCACGTCCGTCGAAGAGGAAGTTGACGAACCTTAAGGCGCCTAGCATAACTTAACGTCCAAAGTTAAGAGACTCTTTATTTGCGATATCGTTTATGATGGCTTTCTCTATGCTCAGATATTCGGAACTGCTGCAGCTGTCTTCATAGCTCCTAAGCTGATGTCTTATACTATCTACTTGTAGGCCGAACCTACTTATGAAAAAGCTTGCCAGTCTAGTTACATTACCGCACCCCCTACTCCAAGACTCTAGGTCAATTATGAGCGTCGCCTTCAGGTTATTTCTATCAGGATAAACTAGGTTGCTATAGGGTCTGTGAAGCTCTAGATGCGTCACGCCGACCGTATCTAATGCCCTTGCCGCCCTTAAGGCGCCTAAGATAGCGTCTATCATGGCTTCTCTGTCGGCTAGGGCCTCGGTGAACAGCCTTTTAAGGGTGAGAGGCCCTAGGTAATCCATCAATATTGCATCGTTGGTGTAGCCGTAGACTTTTGGTGTGGCGCCTACCTTTGAGCCCTCCTCTAAGAGCTTGGCCTCTGCCACGAGGCTCTTCCTCTTACTGTCGAGCCTTCTTATCTTTAGCGCTCTCAGCCCGTTGTCGGTCAATGTCGCAACCACTACGCTTGAGTGCCCCTTCCCAAGGACTCGCAGACCTGGCACCACGAAATCAAGCCTCGCCTCGCCCATGCTTAGAATATAGCTAACACCAAGGCTTTCTATCGCTGCCTCTCTACGGTCTAAATCACAAGGCATGTGAGGAGGATAGCATATGACGGCCCACGCTTCGCGAGAGCTTAGGCTGTACTTAGCCACGCTGGAATAGAGCCCAACTCCTTCGCTATCCAATCCTGTAGGACACCCCCGCTAAGGGCGGCCATCCTTACGTCATCATAGGTCAAGACGTCGCAGGAGCTCGTGCCAGCTGGCAACGGCAGCCCTTCAATCAACTGCCTTGTAATGTCATCAATTCTCGTGAACTTTCTCCTCTTAACAGCCATCAGAGAATGCCCGTTGAACCACACGTCCCTATCACGATCCGACAAGAAACTAAGGACCGCCTTTTCGTTGGCCCAGGCCTCAGGACCTGCGACGACCTCCAAATTACTGATGACAAGGTCCTGCACCAAGAGACCTATCGCTGTTATGCTGCTGGTATCTGTAAACACCGATCTCCTAAGCACGCGAAAGCCGTACTTGCTCAGCTCAGACTCGAGTGAACGAGAGGCCCTGGCCAGCCTGCCCCACACATCACCTGGTGGTGCCTTGGTAAAGTCCCCCCTACATACTACTAGAACTACAGGTATGGCCAGGCGGAGCTGTCTGCTGGAGCTAAAGATGTTAAAGAACTCCTTCCTAGGGTTTGCTAGGTAAAGCTTTGCAGCTACCGAAGCTACCGCCATTTTATCTTGCGTAACTGAGGCAGCGGCGTTTCTACTGATGTCAACAGGGTCAACAAATATCAGGGGTGAGTCCCCGTACCTTCTTAGTAGCTCGTTCCTGTTTGCTCTTCCTGTTAGGTCTATGAAGACTGGAGGCCTCCACGACGCAATAGCCTTCAGTGCGTCCCTGAAGCTGCCATAGTATATAATTAGAAGCTCCGTCAGGTAGCCTGAGAACCCTCCCACGTGGGCCTCGGCACCATAGACCCCTATGCCCCTGAAGAACGACTTCAGAAGTCTGACGTCGTCCTTCATGCACTCATCCAGGTGCGCACTCACAAACCTTGTATGAAACGGAGTCCTACTAACGCCAGCAAACCTCTTAGGCGGTTCTTCCAAATATATTGCTGGCACCACGTCAGCCTCTATGCCCAAAAGCGAGACTGTTACATAGGGGTGCTCACTGTACTTTAATATTATGGGAAGGCCTGCCAGGGCCCTCTCAAGAACCTCCCTTGAATGCTTAGCTATCCACTCGTCGTCTACATCCTTAAAAAGCACAAATATATCTAGCTCCCAGTGATCCCTGGTCATGGTACCTTTAGCAAAGCTTCCCTCAGGCTCTATGACCGCGCTCAGGCCCTCCCCCCTGATGCCTTTCTCAAGTCTTGACCTTATCTCGTGGTAAAGCCTGTTAAGCACCGCTAGCTGTAGCTTGGTAGGGCGTAGCTCGCGCAGCACCTCCTCCTCCAGTGGGCCCCTTTCAGGGCAACTCATTCAACCCGCGCCTCCGCTATCGTCTCATATATGGGTCCCCTTGGGGTGAGAGTGCTCTTCTTAAGCCTGACCGAGTTTACAATCATCTCGCCAATCTCGTAAGATGAGTGATCCATGATAAACTTGGCCACTGCTGCCCCTCCGCGCTCCTTAAGTCTAGCTAAAGTTATGTGAGGCGAGAACTCCTCTTCCTCAAATCTTATACCAGCCTGCCTCAGGAGGCTGTCCAGTTGATCCCTTATGGACTTTAGCTGATCAAAGCCTTCAGAGATGCCGACCCAGAGTACCCTGGCGTTAGTAGCTGATGGAAATGCGCCAAACCCTGATAACTTCACAACAAACGGCCTGAACCTAAGGCTTGGAAGGACCCTCGACCTTATATCTGACACTGTGAAGTCAGGTATCTCGCCCAGGAACCTCAAAGTTATATGAAAGTTCTCAGGCTCCACGAGCTTCATTTTAACCTTAAGTTGTTGTAGTTCCTCCTCGAGTAGCCTCAGCCTCGAAACTATCTCAGGTTTGTCAATATCGACGGCTATAAAGGCCCTCATGGCCAAACCCCACAGAGTAAGGCCGGCTAGCGCTTTAAGATGTTTTATTAGCTCCCTAGGCAATTAATGCCTGTCGGGTGCGAGCGTGAGTAACTACGACTATAACGATGATGAAGACTATGATGAAGAGCTCGAGGAACTTAAGAGGAGGAAGCTAGAGGAGCTAAGGAGGGAGGCCGAGGCAAGGAAGAGACAGGAGGAAGAGGAGGCACAACGTCAGGCTCAGATCATGGCGCTGCTCAGGGCGATCCTGGACCCAGACGCCATGAATAGGATTAATAACCTCATGCTAGTAAGGCCAGACCTAGCCAACGCTGCAGCGCAGACCATAATCTCGCTAGTACAGGCAGGGAGGCTCTCCCCTCCAGTTGACGATGAGACCGTGAAAAACATTTTAATACAACTGGACAGCCGCTCTCGTAGGGAGTACGAAATTAAGTTCAAATGGAAGTGATGTATAATGTCTCGGCACAAGCCCCTCGCTAGGAAGCTCAGGCTTGCGAAGGCGTTTAAGAGCAACCAGCCCGTACCTGCCTGGGTCATAGTTAAAACCCTGAGGAAATTTACTTTCAACCCTAGGAGGAGGCACTGGAGAGTCTCAAAGCTCAAGGTTTGATGGTGAGGGGCTATGGAACCGGGGGAGGCTTTCGTATATACCTTTAGTCTAAGCAAGGTATACTATGGCCGCAGGACTAACAGGGCCAAGAGGGCAGTCTATCTGCTGAGGTCGTTGGTTTCGAGACATGCAAAGGTGCCTGAGAGCTCCGTAGTTATATTAGATGAGGTTAACAACTACATATGGAAGAATGGGATTAAGAGACCCCCAAGGAAAGTTAAAGTCATAGTAAAGGTGCTAAAGGATGAGAACGACCAAGTGAAGGCTGTCGTAAGCCTAGCAAACCCGAAGCTTAAGCCAGGCAAACTAGAGGTAAAAACTAGTAAGTAAGTTATCATTATAGGCCTGAAAACACCGTCTGTATCCTAGCTATTTCAGGGCCGCTAGTGTTGCTGCCTACTATGGCGCCCTTGTTATTTACCACCAGGCCTGTCTTAACAAAGGATACGCCGAAGTTTATCGTACCTGTCTTAAAGGGCACCTTGAATAGGTCACGCAAAAACTCTAGCTCCTCATCACTTGCGTCCGGGTGAGTGAGGCCGCCAATATCAGTGACCGCCACCACCGCGCCGATCGTAGTTATGCCCGATATGGGTCTCTTCACCACCTCTACGTCTAACGTGTCAGAAATCACCTTTATTGACTCGTTGTCAAGGCCTGGGAACGCCAGCGCCGCGTGGCTGTTCGCGGCAACTAAGTTACCTACGGCGTTATTTGTAGACGAAGGCAACACTGCTATGTTAAGCTTATCACCGACATACTCCTTCAACAACGTCAGCTCGTCGTCTGTTATTGTGCTTGGCAGCAGGATACCGTTGTTGTTGCCAGCAACCAGCACCCCTATTAGCCTTGTACCCATTACCGTGACTTCGTATACGTCGACCTGAAGTATATCCTGTATCAGTTGCTTGTCCTTTTGATCCAGGCCAGCTGGCACCAGGGCTACTTTATCGTTAGCAAACATGTAGACGCCAACGTTACTGTTTCCAAATATCTGCATCTTGGCTACGTCAAACTTCAAGCGTTCAGCCCCTTTCAAGCTGACATACGAAATCCTTGCCTAATAAGGCTACCTATTATTACAATGGGTTGCCCCAATAACGAAGTGTGGTAGCC
>CAYFFU010000056.1:0-4671 GCA_964342665.1 uncultured Desulfurococcales archaeon | reverse complement strand
ACAAGGCCGAGGACTCGTTCCTCTCCGCTGCCACGGACCCAGCCCTGATGAGGCTGATGGCCATCCTGGCCTCGGTCAATAACGGCATAACCAAGGTTGACGCGACGGTCTTCGCCAACGCCCAGAACAATATAACGGACCTCACCACTTGCGCATTTGAGGCGATATCTAAGGTAAACTTGTCAGAGCCCAGAAAGGTAGGGCTTTTAGGCCTAATGAGAGAGCTCAGCGACCCTGACGTGTCGCAGGGCCTTGGCATATTACTAGACTTGGCTAAGCAGCTTGGATCTTGCGTTAGATCCAAGAGCCCTCAGTGAAGTAGATTCTGTCTAATTAAATTGTTAGCCTTTTTAAGAGGAAGTTAGCCCACACCTAATCTTACTAGCAGCTTTTAGCAATGACATGGCCTTAGCAGAAATGTAGCTCAACGCCTCATGCAAAAACTTTTTATATATTGACTTCCTTAATATAAGGGAGTGAGCAAGCATGGAGAAGAGTATCGGCCTTGGCTTACTTATAGTTATAGCCGTGCTCCTCAGCGCTATAATGCCTACAGTACCCCTGGTGTCCAGGTCTCAGAGCTTAGAAGCTCCTGGGCCTACATTTATTGCAGCAAGCTACTGGGGCGTTAGCGCAAACCAAACGCTCTTAGCGTCTCCAGGGAGCTTCTTTATGCCCCTCACTGTCGTCTTGTACTATTTAGGACCCGTAACGCTCTACAACGTCTCTGTCAGGTTTAACGCCTCTTACCCATTGATACCTGTGAAAGGCCAAGGAACCCTGCAGGAGCTGTTGCCTGCCATGCAGCCAGGAGACTCGATAAGGCTGGTAGGTCTCTTCAATGTAAGCCCCTCGGCCCAGCCAGGCATTTACAACGAGAGCCTAAATGTAAGCTATACAGTGGTAGTTCGCACCCCAACAGGAGAAAACCTGACGCTGAGCCTCTCTCAGGAAGTCAAATTTAAGGTGCCTATAGTGGGGTTCCAGAGCGTCCGCCTAGTAACGTTCAGCACAACACCTCTAGCAGTGTATAGCGGCATGTCTGCCGCGGGAGTCAGCCTGTACCTTGAAAACCAGGGTACAAGCACAGCAACTAACGTTACGCTCATAGTTAGGCCCGTGGCTGGCGCCTACGTCCTAGGCTCGGGCATATATAACTTAGGTTACCTGCCTCCTGGCAAAGTTGTCAACATCACAGTGCCGCTTGGAATAGTTAACGAGACCGAGGTTGTCCATTATGGCTTTGGGCACTTCACTGTTCCAAAGCCGCATGAAATAACTCTAGCAGTAAGCGTTTACTATGGAGGCCACAACTATACCTACTATATAGATGTACCAGTAAGGCCTTCAGCCTACTTTGCCCTGATAAACGCAAGTCACCCTCAGCTCAGGATAGGAGGGTCTGACGAGTACGTTACGGTAGGCTTAGCTAACGTAGGTCTCTATAATGCCGACTTCGTTACCGTGACCCTGCTTCCGAACCCAATACTGACGCCATACATACCCTCCAGCGAGAACCCCCTGCTGGCGCCTTACTTCACTAACATAACGGTAGGCGACATAAGTAATGGGACAGCCTTTAACGTCACTTTCGTTGTGAGCGTTAGCAACGGCATAAGGCCTGGAACGTACTATCTTCCGCTCCTAATAACCTGGTACCAGCCGCCGACAATGCAAGTCATGCATCAGGTAGTGCTCGTACCAGTTAAGGTTAGCCCTGCATTTAGTATATCCTTGCCATCTGGCTCTGGCTCCAACTATATGCTCTACCTCGTTGCTATAATAGTCATAGTTGTTATAATAGTCATGGCTATCGTTGGAGCTAGGAAGAGGTAAAGGCTCATGCCCCGCAGAAGCCCTTATCTTATACTTACTGTGCTTACACTAACTACAATGATAACTATGTATGTAGAGGCGATGGTTATACCGTCACTCCCACATATACAGGCAGCGTTATCCGCAACTGACGAAGAGGCGGCCTGGGTCGTCTCGGCCTACCTTGTAGTGGGCGCCGCCGTGGCGCCGCTCTTTGGCAAAATGGGCGACGTATATGGAAAGAAGAAGCTTTACCTAGTATCGCTGTCCCTTTACTCAGTTGCCGTGCTTCTGGCGGGCTTCTCGCCAAACATATACTTCTTAATCGCGGCGAGGGCCGTACAGGGCTTTGGGTTCACGCTGTTCCCTCTAGGTCTCGCCATAATAACTGACGTCTTCCCACGCGACAGGGTTGCCGTAGCGCAGGGCATACTGAGCGCAATGGTAGCCATAGGCATGACCGTAGGCATGATAGCTGGGGCCTACATTGAAGAGTACCTGGGCTGGCGCGCCATGTTCCACATAGCCTTCGGGCTTTCGGCTGTAATGCTGGCGGCCTCTGCGGCGGCGCTTGAGAGCCGCCCCCCAATAAGGCACGAGAGTATAGACTTTGTTAGCACCCTTCTGCTCTCTGGGGCCACAGCCCTGGTGCTGCTTTACCTTACTGAAGCGCCCTACAGGGGGTGGACCTCCGTAACGCAGCTCGCGCTAGTTACCGCGGGTGCGGCCCTCTACGCAGGTTTTTTCGCATATGAGCTCAGGTCTTCAAACGTTCTGATAAGCCTCGACCTACTCAAGAGAAGGAACGTCGTCGTAGCTAACTTGGCTGGCCTAATATCCGGAATAGCCATGTTCATGCTATACCTTGGAGTGATCTACTTCGCTGAAGAGCAGCCACCGTACGGACTAGGTATGAGCGTCATAAGTGCTGCCATGTCCCTGCTTCCAGCGACGCTTGCAATGATAGTAATATCGCCGCTCGTGGGCCTGGCTACGTCAAGGCTAGGCCCTAAGCCAGTTCTCATCTATGGCTCGTTAGTTGCAGCTGTAGGCTTCTACCTCTTTAACTTTGACAGGTACGGCCCCGTGCAGCTTGCCGTTGACTCCTTTGTTACTGGCGTTGGAGTAGTGTCTATAATGGTTCCAATAGTTAACATGGTAGCAGTGTCGATGCCTGAAGACGCTGTGACCGTAGGGCTTGGATTTAACACCATGGTCAGGTTCTTAGGGTCTGCGGTAGGACCTGTGCTCTCAGCAACGCTTATGACTACCTATAAGGCATATATATCATATACAGTGCCAAGGATAGGTACCATCTTCTTCAGCGAAGGCGGCAGCCTGGCGTTTAACTACATATTCTTAATAGGCTCGCTCACATCATTAGTTGTGCTCATAGTTGCGCTCTTCACTAAAAATTACACGGCAACAGGAGGCTCTAGGTACGCGGCTATTTAATGGTCTCCTCAAGCAACGGTGCATGTTGAGGTAATACCTAATTATAGGCAAGCTTTATGGTCTATGGCTTAAGTATTATTTTTGAAACTGCTGGCTGTCCCTTGCAGGCTACCGCCTCTGCAGTTGCAAGAAAAGGCCTCGGGCTCTAATCAAGAAGGTGGGGCTTCAGGTCGAGGGCCAAGGAGCAGCTAATGGACCCCTTGCTTGAGAGGAAGCTGAGCAAGGTGTCGCGGCTCCACGCCGCGGTACAGGTCATTGTGGCGCAGAGGCTTTCAGAACAGGGCTTTGTGGTCAGCTTGGAGCACGAAATAGATAGAGTGCACGTCGCAGACGTGTTAGCCTATAACGATACAAAGAGCCTCATAGTAGAGGTTGAGACCGGCTACCTGCCTCCCATGTTTATAAGTTGCGCTGAAGACTACATAGAGGCCAAGCTGGCGTTGAAGGCGCTTAAGTACTCGTGCTCCGTTGACGAGTTCTACATAGCTATGCCCTCTTACATGAGGCTTCCAATTCCTAGAGCGCTTACCGGGCAGCTGAGAAACCGCGATGAGCTCGAAAGGCTGTCCCACAAGGTCGCCGCATTTTTCGGCAACAAGTGGGCCCAGGCAATAATCGAGGAAGGCTATAGGTGCAAGATAAGTGGCATAATGTTAGTTAACTTGGCCAACAAAACAATTAAGGTGGCACCGCTATAGTGACGACTTTTAACAGTCGAAGCTTGAGATAGCCAATAGTAAGGCTCCTGCTGAGTCCTATTTCTCTTGTCATGACCTAAATAGATGGTTATAACAAATGCGCTTCCTATAAGCTTGAGCGAGTACCTACGCAAAAGCTATTTATTGGCCCCACTCTGCGAAGCCTGCTCAGGCGTTATCATTAGCACTATTTTATTCACAGTCAGTTCGACAACTTTCTTAATGCCTCTCTGGCCTGGCACGTAGTGAGACCTTACTATTCCGGCCTCCTCAAGCTTGCGTATCTGGCTGCTCACGTTGGCCTTGCTTTGGTTTACTAGCGTTGCTATATCCTCTAGATCCGTTGGACCCTTCTGTAAAATAGACAGTATTTTTGTTCTGCTCTCGCTGGCCAGTGCTGAGGAGACCTTAGCTATTGCACGCGAGCCTACAACGTAAAGAGTTCCATCCCTTGGATAAATTCCCTCCTTTGTAGGTATGCTCTCCTCCATATATAGCCTCACCTTTACTTTTGTTCCCCTTTAACACTATAATTGTACTGAGTTAATATTTCTTTGTATTCAGATTAAACATATGCAGCCTCTAAAGTTTATTAATCTCCACGTTTGAAGTTAAAATATTAGTAATATCAGCTTATTAGAACTAACGTGTGTTATCTATATGAGCTGTAGCAGTCTCTTAATTTTGGCAAGGATGCTAGCGT
>CAYFFU010000055.1:0-4699 GCA_964342665.1 uncultured Desulfurococcales archaeon | reverse complement strand
CCGGAGTACCAACAGGAAGACCTTTATGACGAGTGAGCGGCCGACAGCACGGCTTAGATTAATGGCATACCGTGCCTCTGGATCCTGAGGCGCACAGCATTTTACTCAAGGCTGCTGCCTGGCTAGTAGGCTTAAACCTTCAGTAATAGGTCAAGGAGCCTGTCTGCAGCCTCGTCGGCCCTGCCCTCCCTGTTAACTATGATGCTCAGTATGGAGCCCGCCTCTACCGCGCTGGACATGGCGGCCCTCCTCGCATGCTCCATAAGCTCTTTCACGCCCTCCTCGCCCCCAAAGTCAGCCCTATACCTCGTCGAGTCCTTAGCCTGTCTCGCAGCGATCTCCTTAGGGTCTGCCTCCAAGAGCACTATTACGTCAGGCTTTAGGACGTCTACCACATGCCTTGGAAGCCCAGGAAGGTACCCGAGCGAGGTCTTTACGACGGCATGTGTATCTACTATTAAGACCCCATCATCGCCGAGCTCCTTAGAGGACTCTTTAATTATGGCCTGCGCTGCCTGAGACTGGAGCTCGAGCTGCTGTCTAAGTGAAAGGTACCTTATCTGATCCCTATCCTTAATCAGCCCCCTCTCAACTGCAAAACTTAGCATAAAGTCGCCAAAGTTTAGAACCTTTAACTTGAGTCCTCGTCGCAAGGCCCTCTCCTTCGCTAATGAAAGGACGGTGGTCTTACCAACACCAGGGACTCCTGTAACTATAACTACTTTGAAGGGGTTCCTCAGGCCCTCCATGTTCACTCGCCCACGAGCTTCCTGATAAGCGGGTATGCCTCGAGCGTCCTCTCGTAGGTTATAAGCGAGTAGTACTGATATACTATACCAACGGCGAGCAGAAGGCCAACGCCACCTCCATAGGCTCCGAAGAACGCGGCCAGCACAGCTATAGCACCCACTATCAGGCTACTTAATGACGTGAGGGGGTATATATACCTTGCAAGGATGCTCTCTAATACTCTTGGGGACCTCCTCATTCCAGGTATCTCAAGGCCTCCCTTCACTAGCGACTCTGCCTGCGAGCTTGGATTAAGCCCTGCCACCTCCACCCACACGTAGCCAAAGGCCACCGAGAGGAGCATCCAAGATATAGCAAACACCACGGATCTCAACGGGTCTAAAATTGTCTCTATGAGACCATTGGGCGGTGACAGGTAGAACACTACGTCGCTGTAGGCCTTGTAGATCAACGAGCCTGTTCCAAAGAACCTTGCTATAGGCGCCTCGAAGAGTTGAAGGTCTGCCACTAAAATGGCTAAGAGGAGCACGGGTATGTTAGTAACGTAAATAAACTGAAGCGGCACCTTAGTACGTATTCCCCTTAGCTGTGATGACGTAACTGGTATCTCTACCATCATTGCCTGAAGGTAGACCAGCAGTATAACTATTGCGAACGTGGCCAGGAGACCTGTGACGTCAGGAAAGCCATTAGCTCTAGTCAGCACTATGAAGGGGTTCCTATCATAAATCAGCGCGGGCACCACGCCGAAGTCTAAGGCAAGCCTTGGGACAAATCCAAATATGTCCCATACGACGGTCTGCGCCACCATGGCAAGTATGAAGAGACTTATGGCGCTCCCAAGCCCCCACCCCTTCTGAAGGGCCTCGTCCATGAGGATAACTATGTAGCTTGCTATAACTAGCTGAACCACGACGAGGACCTTAACTAACGGCGATACGGGAGTGCCAGCAGGCCAGAACATGCCGCTCAGGGTCACCACAAGGGCTTCAGCTACTGCAAATATAACAGCGAGGGTCTTCATGGCGCCTGTGAACTTGACCTGATCGTCAGGGTTGGACAGGTCTATATCTATCAGCTTCGCGCCTGCGAGAACCTCCAGGATGAGGCCGGCCGTCACTATAGGGCCTATCCCAAGCTGCATGAGAGTTCCGACGGAGCTGGCAAATATTATGTTCTCAAGCGTTATAGTTGTGGCTGAAGTAGGGCTCACAGGCACGCCGTAAAGCGGTATATTGCTCATTATCAGGTAAAGAACTAAAATAATGCCTGTCCACGCCAATCTCCTAGTTAGAGTCAGCTTTTGAGACGGCTTGGAAATAGTCGGCAGATACTCTGATATGTTGGCTAGCGCGTCTAGCACACCCAAACTTGAGTCCCTCTGCATGGAGCAGAGACCGAAATAAATAGTTAAAAGCGTTCTTGAAGCGTTGCCCCTAGTTGTCGCCGACAAAACCTATAAGTCCCTAGCCGCCGCGAGGAGAGTGGTGCGGGGGTGCCCGAGCCTGGTCAAAGGGGACGGGCTCAGAACCCGTTGGCGTAGGCCTGCGTGGGTTCGAAGCCCACCCCCCGCACCAGACCAAACCTTAAATGACTAAATTTACTTGGCAGTTCAGCCGTAACGTAAGGCGAGTACTTTGAGGAAAACTAAACTAGACCCCTTAGGCTGGGAAAAGATGGCCTCTGAGTACGCTGGCCTAAGTAAGATAACAGACGACATGCTAGCGTCGCCTACCTTGCCAGGGCTCCTAAACCTTGCAGGGATTAATGAACTTGGTGGAAGCCCAGACATAAGATGGGAGTGCTGCGGCATCTACAGTGTTAAGATAGGCAGAGGCCTTTACAGCTCTGAGATGCCAAGGAGACCCACGCCTCGCGGTTACAGCATCAGTAAGAGCGTTGTGAAGGTGGGCGAGCCGGGCGAGGAAGTCTTTAACATATTTTCATGGGATATAGCTGCGGCCGCCCTGGGCCCAGACGGCAGCTCTATAGTTGCACTGAAGGGTAACGCCTGGTCCAAGGCGCGCGCAGCGAGCATCGATAAGTATAGCGGGCCTGCCAGCTCCAGCTACGAAGGCAAGCTTCCCCTGGGGGGCTACGTTGAGCTGGAGCCTCCGTTAAGGGTGCTGGAGGGATCAGACATACTAGAAATGGACTTTAACGATGTCATAGTTGCCAGCCCAAAGGGAGGGGGGCCAGCCCTATTCGTGCCTTTAAGCCTGCCGTACAGCGTTAAGTTGAGGACTGGCACCTACGACGTAAGGGCCTCGGTCCTATTCCCGCTCGCTTACTTCAGCTTAAGGTACTGGCCTGGGGACCAGCTGGAGACTAACAGCCTGGTAGTAAGAGGCGCCAGGGAGCCAATCTTCATCTCCTCAAGCGAGCCCATAACTGTGTCCTTCGACGAGGGCTCCGTTACCGTAAGGCTTAGGGGCCCTGCATACATAGGTGTAGGAGACGAGCCCCACGCGTTCAGGTCTCTCCTGCAGCTTGCTCTAAGGCCAAGCGGCGCCGTTAACCTTAGACTGGGCTCCGTGGAGCCTGGGGCTGCGTCCGCAATAATAGAGTCGTTATCGATAGAAGATAGGAGGGCGTCCGCGCTTATCGCTATAATAAATCCTACCAACTACGACTCCCAGTTTACTGCAAGGTTTGCCTGGAGCCTGGAGTCTGGGGAGCTCTGCTCACCGCTTGGCTGCTATACAATACCAGGCAGTCGCTTAGGCCTGCTCAGAGCCCCAGCGCCGCGAGGCTGCTACTGTGAGGCGTCAATAAGTTTAAAAAACGTTTACATGCCAGACGCTTCGCCCTCTGTCTTAGGAACCAGCTGATCTAGCCTGTTCTCCGCGGCGGCCGTCACATAGTTTATGAAGTCCTCCTCATAAGGCACCCCTATGAATGACATGACTCCGTTCAGAGCTATGGCCGGCACGCTCATAACGCCATACTTCTCAGCTATGTCCATATTCTCGTAGGCCTCCACCGTGTCTGATATGACCTTTGGGTTGTTTTGCTTCCACGCCTCATACGCGAACATGTTCGCCAGGAGGGCGGCGTATGGGCAGTACGGACATGATGGAGTCACCACGGTCTCTATGTGAACCTGCCCCTTAAGCGCCGCCAGCTGCTTCTTGGTCTCAGGGTCTAGGCCGCTCTCTCCCTCGCTTATCCTCATAATTGTCTCTATTAAACCCCTTATCTCCTCGCCGGCAGGAGTTCCTGTGTACCTAATGACACCTCCCAGGAGCGTAACTGATGGCACTCTCTCTACGTTCTGCTTCTTGAACTCCTCCAAGTCCTCCGGCTTAGACTTACTAAAGACTCTCAGCACTAGCATCTTGGATCCATTGCGTGTTGGCGAAGAATCAGCTATTGTCTTCATTAGCTTATAGGCGTCCTCGCAGGTCTCGCACTTGGAGTAGTCGTCTATGAATAGATCTACGGTCACAGGATTTACCATGTAAGCCAGTGTATCCTTGAGCTCCTTTATCATCTCCTCGTCGAACTCTACGTCAAAGTACTTGCCAGCCACTTCTCGCACCCCTTAGTTACAGGTCTATGCTGCATTCTGAGCTTTTAAACCCTAGTTAATAGCAGCTGTTATCCTTTTGTTACTCAAGGAAAGGGTTAGCCGCTAACAACCCAATCAATTTCATTTAGTGGCTTCCAGCCAGAATTTGATATCTCGAAGCAGCTTTCTGAGCCCTCGGCCTTCGCCGTGGCTAGCTTCGTCATAGGCCAGGGCTGAGTCCTAGTCTATCCTTGAGGGCGCCTAGAGGCTTGTGCGGTCACTGAACTAAAAATTAGTATATATCTATGTGAGGCAGCACTACTTGTATATAAACTACTTTTTTTAGCCGTAGGAAGCCAATGGTTGTCTAGGAGCGAGATCAAATGAAAGACCAAGCAAGACAAAGTCAGCTAGCGATTGCCAGACAGCCCTGCGGGG
>CAYFFU010000054.1:0-4878 GCA_964342665.1 uncultured Desulfurococcales archaeon | reverse complement strand
ACATTTCACCCTGCGAGCCCTTAGTAGTTTCCTCGTTGGGCCTACAGGCCCCTAGCTCATTTCCGTACTGGGAGAGCTTCCTGGCCACGTAGGACGCTATGTACCGCTTACTTATTAGCCCAACCAACGCCACCAGGAGGGGCAAGTTCATGGCTGCCCCCGCGGCCCTGGGATGGCCCCCTCCGCCGAGGGACTTGGCTATTACCTGAACGTCAGCGCCTCCCCTGCTCCTTAGCGATATGGACACCCTCCTGAAGCCCCTCCTCTTCACCATAGCTGACAGTTGCGCGTTGGTTCTCGACACCAGCATGGATCCCAGTATGGAGTCTGAGGGCAGGTCATACTTTCTTACTACGGCCGCTGCCGAGCAGCTGCCAGCCCTTGCCACAGCGACGCCCCTCAGCTCTGATGAAGACCTCATGAACTCTTCCCTTAGGTACTCCTTTAGTCTGGCCTGAAGGTCATCGTCCCATAGTATGCCTGAGTAGAACTTCTCTATTAAGAGCTGCTTCCAGGCACTGTTGTGCATGTTAGGAGGCGATGTAGAGGCCCTGAACAGCTTCGGCGCTAGTGGGTCATCCCATCTCCAGAGGTCAGCAGCGCACACCGCGCTTTCAAGCCTTTCGAGAAACTCGTCAACGCTGCGGCCATAGAGCTTTGAGGCATACCTTATCACTACCCCTGCGCCGCAAGTGGACCTGTCTATGAAGACCTTAGAGCCTATCGACTGTACAAGCTTAACGTCGTCCGGCTGCCATACATGGTGGTCATACCACTCTACGTTAAGCTCCTTTGCGCCGCTGCCCCGGAGCAGCTCAATAGCCCTCGGGGTTGAGCTCCTGTTGAACCCTATGTCCATGAATGCGATTGTAGTGCGATCCTCAAGGTAGCCCTGAAGCCTTTCGACTATCTCGTCTACATTGTATGGCTCTGCAAATATTACTGTGGCCTCGCTGGGCCTGAGACCCACTATCCTCAGGTAAGCGGCTGCGGCCCCTACGCCGTCTAGGTCATTATGAGTAACTATAATCAGCCTATTGTTGGAGCTCTGCAACCCCATACTTCCTGGCCGCCTCCTGCACGGCTGGCCTGAGCCTATCGTAAGTATCCTCTAGTGTCTGCGCAATAACTTTAGCGCCGCCTATGACCGTTATGTAGTTTGAGTCCCCCTTCCACCTGGGCACCACGTGAACGTGTACGTGGCCAGGCACGCCTGCACCAGCCACGTCGCCTATGTTAACTCCAACGTTAAATCCCTCTGGTCTATACACTGATCTCAAGGCCTGAAGCACGGCCTTTATTAACAACGATATCTCCCTCATCTCATCGTCTGTTAGGTCCTCAAGGGAGGGCACGTGCCTGTATGGCGCTATCATGACGTGACCCGTATTGTACGGGTACCTGTTCAGTATTACAAAAGAGTGCTGCCCCCTGAAGACTACCAGTGACGACTTTAGATCAGGCGACCTCGGCGCCTCGCAGAGGAAGCAGCCTTCTCGCCTTTCTTTGTTAGAGAATGACGCTATGTAGGTCATCCTCCATGGGGCCCACAGGACTTCATACCAGGGCCTCGGCCATTCCAACCTGCTCACCTACATTAACAGCTCCAGAATAAGTGTTACTGGTATGGCAATTAAAAGAAACAATACGAACGGCATGCCAGGCTCGAGCTTGACCTCGTCCGAGGACTCGCAGGCCTTTGCCACGGCGCCGAAAATGTCCTCGCTGCCGAGCTTTGACGGCGGGAACCACCAGCTCAGCTCGCCCGCCCTGTTGCAGGGAACTATGACGCCCAGGCCGCTCCGGCGTCCTCCAAGCCTTCTTGACACGACGACGCTTGCAAACAGTCTGGTGACTACCTCGGCCAGTGAGGCAACTAGAATTATCAAGAGGGACGGGGGCAGCCCGCTGCCCCCTGGCGGCACAGGAAGCGAGAGCGATATTACTAGGGTGGCCCATAGGTCCCCCATGCCCATGTAGCCTAGCAGCGCTGCGGCCGCCACGGCGGCCGAGGCTATAGCTGACGCTAGATAATAAACTGCAAGTTCCATAGGAGGGTACATCGTTAAGTAGATCAAAACTGACAAAACTACGACAACCTTGCCGCCTAGGTACCAGATAGCCTCGGGGACGGACCTAAACATGTAGTCAAGCGCAGCAGGGGCTACCGACAGCGCAGTCACAAGTATCCAGGGAACATAGTATAGCGCAGCAGGAGGGGCCTGCCAGGTAATGCCTTACTCCTCCTCCGCATCCCTAACGCCGTACTCAGTTATCGCGAACACCGTTTCGCCTTCTGGTAGGTGAGGCGCGTCGACAATCCTGGCTATTCTCTTGTTGTTGCGACTCTTCTTAAGCTGAATCCTTATCCCTGGCGCGTGGGCCACCACGTTACCTCCAACAGCAGCAGTAGGGTCCCCGTAGAACACGTCAGGCCTAGCCATTACCTGGTTCGTGACAACTACAGCAACATCGTAGACCTCAGCGAGTCTCATGAGCTGGTGGAGGTGCCTGTTAAGCAGCTGCTGCCTTGCGGCAAGGTTCTCCCTTCCTGGGAACTCAGCCCTGAAGTGGCTTGTTAGCGAGTCCACTATGACCAGCCTTACGTTGTCCTTCTCAAGCATGTCAAAGAGCGAGTCCACTATCGCCATCTGATGGTGGCTGTTAATGGCCCTGATCCAATATATGTTGTCCATAACCTTGTCAGGGTCAAGGCCTAGGCCCCTTGCCATCTGCTCTATCCTCTCCCACCTGAACGTTCCCTCTGTATCTATGTACACGGCCTTCGCGTTCAGGCCGCCCTTGTCCTCAGGCAGCTGGACGTTTACCGACAGCTGATGGCAGATCTGGGTCTTTCCTGTGCCGAACTCGCCGAAGAACTCGGTGATCTGCTTTGTCTCTATGCCGCCCCCTAGCAGGTCGTCAAGTGCTTTGCTCCCAGTGGTTATCTTACGGACGCTCATGCGCTCCTTCTTAAGCTCTAGGGCTGTCTTGAAGTGTATGTCGAGCGCCGACCTGGCGGCTTCAACGATCTTCTGCGCGGTCTGCAGCGGTATCCCTGTGGCCTGCGCTATCTCCTGGGGCGTGGCTACGGCTATAGCCTCTATGGTGCCGTAGCCGCTGTCGACGAGCTTCTCAGCTGTAGTGGGGCCTATCCCCGGCAGCTCGGTGATGTCCTTTGGCTTCTTCTTCTCCTCGTTGCCTGCGCTCTGCTCGGCCATCTTGCTTCACTCCCGCGCTGTGAGGTTACTAACCAAGCCCTATATTTCCACGTAAGGGAACCCGGAGACTTGAACGGCCTAAATATCTAAGCCTTAGTATTACTTGCACCTTGGCCTCCCGGTGCCCCGGAAACACAGGTGCCCGCTCGGAGAGCTATGGCATCGATTGGTCTCCGACCTACAGGCCCATCGTCTACGCCAAGACTGCTGGGCCTGCGGCCCTTAGTTATTAGAATCGAGGTCTTGGTTAGAGCAGCTTTAACAAGTACATTAATATTATGTTCACAGCCGCTAGGGCTAGAGATCCCTCAATCACTATAGTTCTGTACGCCCTCTCCCTTGACATGAGTGAGAGGGGCGCCTTCTCAATGACTCCTGCAACGAACGCCAGGAGGGACAGCTGGGCCGCCTCCTTGACGGCTATTATTCCATGCACATATAGAATTCCCACTGCAATTACAGTGCTCAGAGCGTTGCCGAGGGCTGCAACGAAGGTAACGAATGGCAGCACGTATGGGAAGAGCTTTCCGACAACCTTAGCTATTGCAGTTATCACGAACAGCATGACAGCGAACTCTATTATCCTCCTGATAGGCAGGGGGGTCGAGGGCGGCTGTATACCTTCAGGGCTGACCTCCCTGAACTTAACTAAGCCCACCACTAGGAGGGCCACAACGCTCACCAATATCGGAACCGCCATCAAGTACACAAGCCTATAAGAGTAGGTTGTGAAGTAAGCGGCCGCAAGGATCTGTATCAGCGCAAGCGGTAAGTTTGAAAGCAGCGTGTTTACTGCAAGAGACCTTGAGAACTCACCCCTCCTGTTGCTGAGGTCTATAAGGCTCAAAGTGACGGTAGTGCTAGATATCAGGCTGCCTATTACAGTGAACACTAGGAGACCTCTGCGAAGAGTTCTTAGCGCCACGTACTGGCCAAAAAATATTAGCGAGACTACGACAACAGTGAACCAGAACTGGTACGGGTTAAATATCCTGAGAGGCCCTATGAACCTGTCAGGGAGGAGCGGAAGTATTACAACAGATATCAACAGAAGGTTAAGTAACGCCAGCAGCTCCTCGCGCTTTATCTTAGATATTGCACTCAGGAGCTGCGTCTTGTAGAAGCTCAGGATCGCCACGAGGACGGATATCGTAGTTCCAACTAAGTACTGGCCTAACCCTACCAGGAGGCCAGCAGCGAAGACTAGGAGCATGCTTACATAAGTTGTCGCGCCAAGGCTTCTGGTGACTCTGGCCCTCTCCACATAGATGCTGGCTGCTATTATGGTTATAGTTATAAACGCTATCATTATTGATACGGAGCCCATGTAATTGTATAGGATGGCAAAGACGTAACCTAACATTGACGTGAATATTGATGTCCTAAGCCCCAGAAATATCCTAGAGCCTGTGATCTTTCTGTACTCATTTACAAGTCCTACTATAGCCCCCACTCCTATTGACATAACTAGCGGCTCAAGCTCTGGGGCCAAGCGGTTCAGCCTAAGCTCGCGCTGTAAGCCTTCACTATATAATCTTAAGGGATCGTGCTAGGCTCTGCTAAGTTACTGAGAGGACTTCAGCTTCACGCTGTTACAGCCTTCAGCTAGCGGAGCCGCTGAAGCCTTAACTACCGGTAGCGTTGTCATGCGATGGCC
>CAYFFU010000053.1:0-4902 GCA_964342665.1 uncultured Desulfurococcales archaeon | reverse complement strand
GTAGTCAGGCAGGCCTAGGGCGCTCACTATCCTGCTCACGAAGAGCTCGGGCTCTATAACTGGTATGTCAACGCTTAGGTCCCTTACCAGGAGCCTATAGCACCTGGCTATCTCCCTCTTGGTGTCTGCGTTCTTGGTGTTTAAGTTATTAGCTATATCGTCAATAGTACAGGGAATCTTAAGCTTACGGCACGCGGCGTAGAGCGTCGCAGCTACGACGCTCTCAATGCTCCTGCCTCTTGTGAGACCCTTCTCAGTGGCGTCCCTGTACAGCTTAGACGCCTCCTCCTTAACCCTGTCAGAGAGCTCCATCCTGTTAGCTATCTCGTCGAGTATCTTTAGGGCCTGATTGATGTTCTTCTCAATCCCGCTAAGGGTTCTTCCCATCTTGAAGCTGCGCTGAAGCCTTAGCGCTTCCAGCCTCTTGGACAGGCCCCTTATCCTCTTGCCGCTGCCCTCATGTATTGCGCTGAGGTAGACGTCAACTCCCATGTTAGGCTTCGCTAACGAGATGGGGCCTCCGACCCTGTTCCTCCTAGCCCTCTCGTCGGGGGTGTAGGCTCTCCACTCAGCCTCATCACCTATAACCTGCTCCTCGATTATCGCGCCTGTGTCTAGGCACACTCTTGCGCCTGTGTTAGCATCATATACGATTCTGTCAGGAGGGCACTGTATGGCCGGCTGCTTGTTACTGTTAGGCTTATTAGGCTCACTCTGCTCCGACATAAGCCTGACCCCCTATAAATTCTTAACGCAGTTTATTGAATGTGTGAGCAAAGCTTATAAGCTCAGATGAAAGCGGTTTAAATTCTTTTCGTATGCCGCCTCCAGGCCACTCTACACCTTACACGCTGGGCTGGAGGTAGTCCGCCTTACGGAACTATTAAGGCGTTCAAGTAGCTTAAAGCCTCCATATTGATCTGGTAGCAGGGATGGCAGGGAGGAGCCTTGGAGCTAGCTGACTGGAGAACCCTTGCAAGGATAATAAAGCGATCAGATGGAGTTATAGAAGTGCTTGACGCGAGGAACCCCCTTGGGACCAGGAGCCTTAGGGCCGAGGGCATAGCTAGGGCCCTCAAGAAGAGCTTAATAGTGGTGATAAATAAGGTCGACATGATACCCAGGTCCGTTGCTGCCCAGTGGCTTGATTACTTTGATGAGCGCGGCATAAAGGCCGTGCTAGTGTCAGCGGTCAAGGGTTATGGCAAGGGCGCCCTCAAGGCCGCCATGCTGGACGTTGCAGGTGACAGAGTTGCCACGTTCTCAATAATAGGGTACCCTAAGACTGGGAAGTCAAGCATAATAAATATGTTTAAGGGGTACAGGAGCGCCTCAGTAAGCAAAGTGCCAGGCAGCTGGGGCTACACCAGGGGTCTCACTATTTACAGGGTCTCCCAAACCCTTTACATAGTGGACACGCCTGGAACGATACCTGTGGACGGCGACCCGTTGGAGTCAGTTATCAGGGGCAGGAGCCCTGAGGAGCTAAGGGACCCAGTGGGCGCCGCAATGCTCCTGATAGAAACGGCGTTAAAGTACAACCCTAACTCAGTGGCAGAGGCCTATGGAATACTTGAACGTGACCCGTACAAGGTGCTGGAGGAGCTGGCCTCCAGAAGGATGTGGATCTATAAGAGCACCCATGAGCCTAACGTCGAGGAGGCTGCTAGGACCGTAATAAGGGACTACCATCGGGGGAAACTTTGGTTCTTCGTGCCCCCTCCCTCTAGCTCAGCTTTACGTACTTCTCAAGGGTAGGCACAACGAAGTCAAGGCCTAGCCTGTGCAACGTCTCTCTAGTGGGCACTCCGTTCTGATCCCATCCCCTTAGCTCATAGTAGTAGTTGAGCAGCTGGTTGTACTTGTCGTAGTCCAGGTGGGCTCCGGCAAGCGGTCCCTTGGTCAGCGGCTTCTTGAACCACTTCACCGGAGGCATGTCGTAGTCCCTGCTCCAGCCACCCTTCTCCCTTATCCATATAGCCCTGATGAGAGCGTAGACCCTGTCAGCTATAGCATACAGGTCGTCCCACGTGTACCTTACGCCAGTGGAGTAGTATAGCAGGAGCGGGTAATGCTCTATGTTGAGGCCTACCTCGACCCACGGGAGCCTGCACGTGGTGAAGCTCTCGAAGAGGCCACCCCTTATCCTCTGGAGCTCTATCACCTTTGCGGCCTTCTCCTTCGAGTACGCAAACCTGTCGTTCTGGACCTCCCAGCTTATGACCCAGGCGTCCTTGTGGTGCGCGCCTATGGGGCTTGTGGCGAACGCCAGGGCCATGCCTGGGGCGGCGTGGCAGTCATAGGCGCTCACCCCGAGACCCTTGACGTCCATAGAGAGGTCGCAGCCTCCAACCTCCCTGCAGGCGCCGGAGCTGGAGCCCGAGAGCAGCTCGCCTAGCTTAGATGACCTCTTAGCTATTTGGTACGCGACGTCAACGTATGTCTTTATGTCGCCCCACTCGAGCTTATAATCTAAGCCGTAGTTCTTGAGCAGCCCCAGCTGGCTCGCCTCGACAGCCCAGCTCAGCGTCGTCCCAAGGCTCTCGGTGTCGTAGCCCATCTGGTCGGCTATTCTGTTGAGCAGCGCGGCGTCAGCCAGGTGGTCTATGCCTAGGTTGCTTCCAAGCAGGGCCACGTTCTCGTAGTCCAGCTCGCTCTTAACGCCATTAGAGTCCAGTACAACATTGCCGCACTGCATGTTACAGTTGGGGCAGCCCCTCTGCTCAACCTTCATGCTCTCCATGGTATCCCCATCTATGCCCTTAAAGCCGTCAAAGACGCCCTCGTTGAAGTTATAGGTTGGCAGCACGCTGACCTCCTGGGCCCAGTCCACGGTGGCCATAGTGCCCTGCCTCATCCAGTGCGGGTAGCCAGGCCTGTTCTTGATCTCTATGAGAGCCTTCGTTGCCTGCGACGTGTACCCCTTCATATCATAAAGTTCATACTTCTCGCTCCCCCTCACAACTATCGCCTTGACCTTCTTCGAACCCATCACAGCTCCCATGCCGGGCCTGCCGCCGCTCCTCCCTTCCTGGCTAATTACGGTTGCGAACTTGACTAAGTTTTCACCGGCTGGCCCGATCTCAATGATCCCTGCAAACCTGCCGTACTGCTTCCTAAGCTTCTCCTCGGCAGACCAGGTGTCGAGGCCCCACAGGTCGTCCGCAGGCTCAAAGGACACCTTCGTGCCCTCGACATCAACTACGACAGGCTTGTCAGAGGCCCCACTGAGCACTATCGCGTCAAGGTTGGCCTTCCTCATCTCATTGGAGACCGTCGAGCCCACGTTACCGTCGCCGTACCCCCCTGTCAGCGGGCTCTTTGCCGCGACCTGAACCTTCCCAGTGCTAGGGCCGGGAAGCCCGGTCAGCGGCCCTATGGCGAATATCAAGAGGTTCTGAGGCCCCAGGGGGTCGGCTCCAGGCTCCATGTACTCCCAGAGGATTCTGGCGGCAAGCCCCCTGCCGCCCAGGTACATTAGGGCCCACTCCGCTGGGTAGTTTACGACCTTGGACTCCTTTCTCGTCAGGTCAATCCATAGCATTCTGCCGCTCCATCCTTTCAAGTCTTAAGCACCTCGCTGATTAATCGCTGTCAGAGATAATATCTGTGAGGTATTAGTAGTTGCTTAGATGTATACAGTGAACTTAGGGAGGGAAAGATTCCAGGGCCCCTGATAACGAAAAGGCCCTGGCGCAACTGACATTAGAATAATAGGCCCGAGCTTTCAACCTAACCCGAGAGGTGGGGAAGAGACTTGGCCTCTAGACAGGACATTAGCGACTTCCTGCGTAACCTGGATAGGTGGGTTCTCATGCAGCAGAGCGTGCTTCAGACATTCAAGGAGAACGAGAAGAGGGTCTCCCAGTCAGACAGGCTGGAGCTCATAGTTAATACCAGGCTTGCCTTTAGTCACATGATGAGGACCATAAAGGCATTTGACGACTGGCTTCAGGACCCGTTCATAACTACTAATGCGCCGAAGGACCTACTAGTGGAGGTATGGGAGAGGACCGTGAGGATACTTGAGGAACTGCTGGAGCTCGACATAGAGCACACATCAAGCATGAGGAACACCCTTGACAGCTACTCCAAAACAGGCCAGCTGAACCCCATACTAACTAGGCTGAGGGAGATAGGCTCCATAGTTGCGAGCGACCAGGAGAGGGGCAGGGAGACGGGAGGCACCACCATCTCCTTCTGATGGCCTAAGTAACATTTTTAACTCGGCATTTTAGTTAGGCCTGTGGTGAAATCTTAGTGTCAGAGCAGGCCAGGAAGCAGCCCCAACAGAGGAGGCAGTCCCCCTCGAGAGGTGCCTCAGCCCAGAGGCAGCAGGCTAAGGCTGCCCCAGCTATAGATGTTACTGCTGAAATTCTAAGCAGGGCTAGGCGTGACATCGCTAAGATGAACTATGTAACGCCTGCCAAGCTTGCCGCAGCGCTCAACGTGAACCTCTCGGTGGCGAGAAAGGTGGTTAGGAAGCTAGTTGAGGAGGGCCTGTTAGAGGTAAGGGCTAAGAATAGGAGAATAATAGTCGCCGTGCCTAAGTCATCATCGTGAGGCCTTTTTACAGGTCACATGTTGGGCATCCACCAGCATATTCCTCACTGACGGTTACCACTGCGACGCCTGAGGCGTTTATTGAGGCAGGGGTCAGCTTGGCCTTAGTCCTTATTCCAATGTTTGGAGGCTCCTTTATCAGTGAGTCAAGGTCCTCAGAGACGCTCATGACCTGTGACCCCTTGCTCCTGTCCCTGAAGACGGTTATTCCCTTGCACTTGAGCTTCCAGGCCTCTATAAAAACGCCTTTTACGTCGTCGGGCGTGGCGTTGTGCCTCATGTTAACGGTCTTGCTGACGGCGTTGTCGACCCACCTCTGGAACGCCGCCTGCATCCTGA
>CAYFFU010000052.1:0-5225 GCA_964342665.1 uncultured Desulfurococcales archaeon | reverse complement strand
GGTCCAAGGCCCCGCATCCTGGGCCGCTAGCCGACCCGGCTGCTCGACCCGGCCGTGTGTAGCCTCACATCTTAGCGCCTTAAAAGCGTTGAGCTGCGGTCCCGTTAGACGTACGTAGTCTCAACTCTGAGCTGCGCTAGGGCCTCCGCCACCTGCTTCCTGACGCCTGACCTCAGGCTACCCTTGTCGATGAAGGCCCTCCTGGCACCTCCTGGCAGTGACTTGTCAACGGCCTGCTTTAGCACGTCGAAGGAGACCTCATTTATTACGTGCTTTGACAGAATGTGGCCAAAACATACCTGGGAGCTCAGCTCTATTCTTGTAAACTTAGCTGGATAGTGAGTGCACCCTATACCTATTGCTACCTCGCACTCGGTCTGCTTAGAGGCCAACGCGCCTATGACGGCGTTGCTTAGCGCTTTGATCGCCCTCGCGTCGTTCCACTCGGCCTCCGTGCTTCCTACCTCTATGAAGACCAGCGGCTTCGCGTTTCCGGTGGGCCCATGATGTGTCGCCTCAAAGGTTAAGCTGTACTCGTTGAGCAGGCTGAGCTCTTCTGCCGCGCTAAAGTAGTTAATCAACAGTGCCTTCGCGAGGTGCGCCGGAGCTAAGGAGAGCTCCTTGGGCCTTCCACCGAAGTCTGCCGCGCCAGTAGGATTGCCGGTGAAGTGCACCGACAGCGTCTTTCTTCCGCTGCTCGACTCGTGCCTCGACAGCACGATAACAGCCTCGGCCTCAGGCGAAGGTGTTAGGTCAAGGAATTCGAACCTGGTCTGATCCTCGTCAAAGCCGCCGATAACCAGGTCATCTGCTGAGGAGATGTAGCACTCGGAGGCAAGCCTGCAGCTGTATGGCCTTGCGTTAATGAGCTCAGCTATCGTCCTAGCTGACCTGACTCCTACGACGTCCCTTGTTGAAAAGACTATTGCTATCATCTTGAGCCCAGCCGCTAAGGATGCTCTGGACTTAAAGTTTCTAGTCGCAGCTAGTAAAGGGGGCCATGTTGAGATCCGTAGTTAAGCTTCAAATAGTGTATGAGGACCCCACGCTCCTGCCCAAGGGTCTTAACGAGATAAGGAAGTCCCTTGAGAACTCTGGGTGCTCTATGACAGTGGCGCCCTCCTGGCTGGTTGCAGCATGTCGTAATAGCCTTGTAAAGGTAGCGGTCGTTTTACCAGAAGGCTCCTTAAGTTTCCCGCCGCCTAGGGGGTCCCTCGTGGTACTTCTCGAGGGCGAGCCGGAGGACCTTGTAAGGCTGTCTGGCCTAATCCTTAGCGTAGGGAGAAGCAGCGGAGGTGGAGTCCTTCTGAGCGAGACCTGAGCTGTGAGCCTTAAATAGCGCCGCTTTTTAACTCCACCAGCTATGACTAGGAAGGTGCAAGTTTAGTGACCAGGATAGTAGTTATAGGCTCAGGGGCTGCCGGTATGTCGGCAGCCTCAAGGGCCAAGAGACTTAAGCCTTCAAATGAGGTCATAGTGATAGACTCCAGCAGGTGGGTAAGCTTCGCCTTTTGCGGGCTCCCCTACTTCATAGGCGGTGACGTCAAAGAGCTTGAGGACCTCGTGTACTACCCACCAGAAGAATTTACCAAGAGGGGCATAGATCTAAGGTTAGGGAAGACCGTGACCGAAATCGATGTAAGCTCTAAGAGGCTCACTTATGTAGACAACGCTATAGGCTCCAAGGAAACTATAGAGTGGGACAAGCTGGTGCTCGCTACAGGCGCAAGGTCACGGGCGCCTAAGCTGTGGCCTGAGATAAGCGGGCTAAAGAACGTCTTTTACATAGTGCACATGGATTCAGCCAGAGATATAAAGGACTATGCCAAAGCCATTGGGCCTGGCAAGAGGGCTGTCGTAGTGGGCGCGAGCTACGTAGGCCTTGAGATGGCCGATAACCTTCGGAGGCTTGGCCTAAAGGTTACCATAGTGGAGGCCCTGAACCAGGTAGCTCCTAGGTCGCTAGACCCTGATTTTGCTAAAGTGCTGCAGGACGGCATATCATCTAGCGGCGTGGAGGTGGTCACCGAGGCGCCCGTAGAGAAGTTTGAAGTTAAAGGCAACTTAGCAACTGCCGTGGTCACCTCTAAGGGCAGGTTCGAGGGCGACATGTTTGTGCTGGGGGTGGGCATAGAGCCCAATAACGACCTTGCAAAGCAGATGGGCCTGGAGCTAGGCCAGAGCGGCGGAGTAATAACTAATGAGAGGACCCTCAGCAGCAACCCAGACGTTTACGCTGTAGGAGATGTGGCGGAGCACAGAGACCTCGTAACTGGTCAGATGGTGTGGAGGCCGTTCGCTCAGATAGCCAATAAGATGGGTCATGTGGCTGGCAGCAACTTAGGCGGGGTAGACTCCGTGTTCTTAGGCAGCGTGGGGACTTCAGCGTTTGAGGTATTTGGAATGGTTGCGGCAAAGACGGGCTTAAGCAGCTCCGAGGCCAAGAAGTATGGCTTCAACCCAGTTGAGGTCTCTCTAGACGCTGGAACAAAGGCGCATTATATGCCTGGAGGGCACAAACTTAAGTTAAAGGTTGTAGCCGATGAAAAGAGCGGGAGGCTGATAGGGGCTCAGGCCATAGGGTACGATGAGAGCGTGTTCTGGAGAATAAACACAATAGCGGCGCTCTTGACAAAGGGAGGCACGGTCTGGGACCTCTTCAACACCGACTATGGGTACCAGCCTCTGCTCTCGCCTGTATGGGATCCGCTGGTAATTGCCGCAAGGCTCTTAATGAGAACCTTTGGGGAAAAGCCCAGGTAGACCTAATAAAGCAAGTGACGTCAATCAGGCGCTATTAAAGTGCAGTGGCGCCGTAAGAAAAGGAACGGCCCCTTCACATTTCTTGCCACAGCGAGAGGCCTCTGTTTCCTTAGATACTAGGCCAGAATTGACGACAGTTCCTACGATTTAATCGGGCAAGGAGATCGTAACCTCGGAGCCGTCGGATAGATTTAGTTCATCGCGTAGCCTTACCTCTGCTATTACTTCTGCGACGTTCCTTTTGTAGACCGTGATCTCAGGTCTCACTATGAAGACGTTGACCGTGTAGTTTAGAACGGCTGGGTATGCCAGTACCCTGCCTAGTTTAGTTCCAGGGATCTCAGGGGGCTCTATTACTATGGGGTTCAGCCTGCTAAGCGCTGCGTTGAACTCATCGATATTATTTAATATCTTTATATTAAGGGTACCAGGGTAGGGGTTGATATTAAGCTTAGCTTTTATGTTTTTTGCATAAAGGCTGACAAAGATCTCGCCCTCGCCGATGCCGCTGAAGACTACGCCCTTGAAGTCCTTGGCCATTTAATTAGCGCCATGTTTGCTTGGCGGGTTAGGTTTTAAAATGTCCCTCTCAGTAGCTACATGAAGGTGCAAGTACATTGAGAATTGGAGGCCATTACTACGTGTCAATATTTGTAGTGCTAGTTGTTCTAGCTTTTGCGTTGGCGCCGGCGCTGGCGCACGCGCAGGGAACTATGCCGTTCTCTGTCCAGGTCAACTACACGGCCGGAAACATAACAATAAGCAACCTGTTCTATTACATTCAGTTGAGCGCCAAGGACGGGCTAAGGGCATCATCTTGGTATGTTAATGTATCGCCAACAAGGCTGCTGCCTCTAATAAAGCCAAATAGCCTTGAGGTTCCAACGCCCTTAATAGCAATATCAAGGCCTAACTCGACCAGCATCAGCCTGCCGGGCGCCCTCTCCAGCTCCCAGTGGAACGTCACCGTGGTGTCCTCATCGTCAGATATGGAAACCATTAAGTTGACCCCTGCGAACTCAAGCTTGACCTACCCGTTCATCTTGAACGTGTATATAACTGTAGGAAGGTTGGAACCGTATATCACTTACACAATTTCAATAGCGAATAGCGGCAACTCACCTGCATACTTAAGTGAGGTCTTCGGCATAGGCTCAAGCCTTAGTGGGAGGTGGGCCAGCGTGGTACAATACATAGACCAGGCTGGCGCCCTCTCCGTTGCAACCCTAGCTAACAATACCTACGTGAGCGGTCAAGTGAGGTCGGCTGCAGCGGTGTACTTTAATGGAACTGAGCCATCAGCTATAATAGGCGTTAGCTACATATCATCGCCGGCCTCGGTCACGCTCCTCCAGGGCAAACTCTTTGGGCTGCCGGTAAATCAGACCTTCATACTGCTTAACTTGGTTACGCCTACTCTAGCGCCGGGGCAGACCTATAACGTGACTTTCGTCGGTTACTCGGTTGCTTTTGAGCCATTTGAGATAGCTTCCGTCGGCGGGCTTCCGTTGGCCGAGTACCTAGACCCTGGCGTGGCCCAGAACATATCTACTGCTGTTAACGCCAAGAGCGTTATAAGCTCCCTTAACTCCACTATAAGTAGCCTTAACGCGACAATAAGAGGCCTTAATAATGAGGTTAATGATCTTGACGCAAAGCTATTCTACTATGTAAAGCAGCTCAACATGACTAAGAGCGCCGAAAGCTACTATATGGAGCTCTCTCACCGCGGCGGCGTCCTTGCGGCAGGCATGTTCATAGCAGGCATAGTAATAGGAGTTCTCGGAGGCGCCTTCTTCCTGAGTCCGAGGTATACTGCTACAAGGCAACAACCAAGAAAAACAACGCGCTAATCAAAGGCGTTAATAATTCACATATATGAGGTAAAGACGAGACTGTTACGTCTCTACGTCTCGGTGGAGAACAGCCTTACTGCAAGGCTAACGTTAGAGCACTTCTCAAAGTTCCAGAGCGTGTTAAGCCCTGCCTTCAGGGAGTCTTCTGGTACCCTGTTAGTCACGAGCGATCTGAACTTGCTCTCGACGCCCTCCTTGCTCAGCGGGTTCTTGTAGTGGCCAGGCGGGTATGTCGAGCTTTCTGTAAACGTGCGCCCATCCTTGAGCTTTACTGTTATTACATTTCTTATGCCCTCAGGGTAGAGCTTGTCGCTCTCAGGGCTTATGCTGACCTTCATGTGGCTGAGCAGCTTCCTTACGTCCTGGGCAAGGTACCTCTCAGGCCTGAAGGTATCCAGCCATACCTTGTTGTCTAGCAGCGCGGCCGCTATTATATAAGGCATGCTGTGGTCCGCCGTCTCCCTGGTGCGCGGATCCCACTTCTCCGGGTCCTTAACTATTATATTATACCCAACCGTGAACGTTTCGACGTTTATGGAATCTACGTCATCAGGGCCTATGGGCCCTGTCTCTTGCCTGATTTTGAGCGCTGCCTCGACCGGGCTC
>CAYFFU010000051.1:0-5630 GCA_964342665.1 uncultured Desulfurococcales archaeon | reverse complement strand
CGCTTTTAGGCTACCGTGGAGGCTCAGAACCCCCCTCGTCTCCCTACCTTTGCCATAAATAAACAGCTTGCCCAGGAGGACCGCCTGCACCACGTACTTATTTATGACCGTTCCCCAGGTCGAGTCAAAGTCAAGCCTTGTCTGAAGCTCGTCAGATATCACGGTTTCATGCGTTCTTGTGCCGAATACTACGCCCTGCATTATGTCGGTTACCCTGAGACCATAGATCTGGTTGCCCAGCAGTAGGTTGTACGTGTCAAATATCTTGCTCAGGTGGTAGAAGCTCTGCCCCATCCTCGGGAACATGAACCTGTCCCTCCTGCCGTTGTGCTCAACCTCTATGTCGCCCTCCGTTATAGTAATGTTAGGGGTTCCGTACTCGCCCATTGACCCCATCTTAAGGAAGTGCGCGTCAGGCGCGTGCCTCGCTAGCGAGAACATTATGTTCAAGTTACCTACTACGTTGTTTACCTCAGTGTACACAGCGTGCCTCTGGTCTATCATGCTGAACGGTGCAGACCTCTGGTGTGCCAGGTGAACCACTGCGGCAGGCTTATACTTCGAAATGACCTCGTCAACCCTCTTAGGGTCCCTGACGTCGCCTGGCTCAAATATTAGGTTGTCCCTTCCAGTGTACTCCCTGAACGCCTTTATCCTTGTAAGCATAGGCGAGATCGGTATTAGGCTGTCAGAGTTAACCGACCTCACGAGGATCCTTGTTGACATGTTGTCAAATATAATTACATCGTCGGAGGTCTTCATGGCTAGGTGCATGGCGAGAGGCCATCCTATATATCCGTCGCCTCCGAAGACTATTATTGGGCCCTTTAATGCCATTATGCCCCTCCTACGGGTTGACAAGGATCATAAACAATATATAAGGCGTGTGTACTCTGAGTACACAGCCCAACGTTCTGTATTGTTTAATGGGCCCGCTACAGCGAGAGGCCGAAGCCTCTCAGAAAGTAGTCCATCCTCCTGAGCTCCCTAAGGAAGCTCTTGCCCTTGTCTGTGAGAACTATGAAGTTTCCGTCGTCGCTCCTCTCCTCAACAACAAGGCCTTTCTCCTCCAGCTCGGCCAAATATTTGATGAACCTATCGTACGGCAGGTTGGAGGCTGAGAGCACGTGCGCAAACCTGGCTCTCCCGTCCTCGGCTGCCACGCTCTGCAGCAGGTCATAGTATATCTTCAACTTACTCCTTGGCGGGGACCTGCTCAATACCTGCTCCACCCCAGCAGGAACGCCGCAAGCAGGGCGAAGGAGAGGAACTGGACCAGTAGCCCAACCAGGTAGTAAAATGGCGTCCTCGTGACGGAGGAGTACATCATGATTATGTGGGACGCCAGCAGCGTTAGAAACGATGACATGATCAGCCTCGAGATCTTGTTATCGCTCTTGGTCTCCAGGAGCATGGCCTCGAAGACGATTATTGACAGCAGAACTATTGAGAGCACCTGCGACGTGTCAAAGATAAGCCTTCCCAACAGGAAGTACTTACGGAGCATCTGTGGTTGAACAACTATTGAGGCCTCAATGGGCAGCGCATAGACGACTCTTGTGTAGCCAATTGCAAACGTGAGGTAGGCCACGTTTTGGAGCAGCAGGTAAAAGGCGCCGGCGATGTAGCTTAGCCTGGCGTCTTCATAGATGTTACCGAAGCCAAGGCCCAAGGATATGTTCATCCACCCTTGGATTATTAGGCCAACCCCCAGGAGCAGGAACCCGAAGCTTATGTAGCTCAGCAGCGATACCTTGGACAGCCTTGAGTATTGGAAAGATATGTAGCTAGTTACGAGTGCGACTACGCCGCTAATTATGCTCAGGGCGCCTCCAACCGTGATGAAGTCAGCGTAAGCCATTAGTCTACCTCGGCCCTTATTTACGCTGAAGTAAACAAAGAATTTAAGGCTAATGCGCCTATGGCTGACGTCGCTCTCTTTAGAAGGATAGAAAGCTAAGGGCTGCCGCCCATTACTCCCAGAACCTTAAGGCTCGAGAGCTCCTGGGCAATCGTGGCTATCATCTTTTGCGACTCTATGTAGGCGTCCTCAAGGCTTAGCCCCTCGACTAGGTAAAAGTGTGAGACTAGCGCAAGCGAAATGTCTCCTAGGCCTGTCCTGTCTTTAATATCGCCGCCGTAAATTAACGGGATTGCGGTGACCTTGCCCCTAGCAAATATTATTGCACCCCCAGGTCCTAGCGTGTAGACCACGCTGGGGGCCCGCCTAGACAGGAACTGCGCAACGGACTCGCTTGCGTCGTCATTTGAGAGGTGAACTAAAGGTATGTTGCTGAGGTCCAGCCTCTCCCACCACGCGCCTGGCATGCACCTGGAGAAACCCTGCAGGTCGACGCTGACCCTCCTGCCTGTTATGGACTTGCTGGTTAGGGCGTCTGGAGGGACCTCACAGTGAACAGGCGATATGATGACTAGGTCTGGGTCTTGGCCGTCTATTAGCGCAGCTAAGTCCTCTGCCTTTAGTGGGAGCGCCGTGCTCTCGATGCTCGACCTCCTCACAGATCCGTCATATCTGTGGACGAAGACGTAGCCCTGCCCCATGGACTCGCAGCAGGCCCTCTCGATCCCAAGCTGCCTCTCGAGCCTAACTACAGAGGACACCATGGGGCCATAGGGGCCCACGGCGTACACGTCATACTTGAGTTTCCTGAGCGTGTAGCCAGCGTAAAGCGCGGGGCCGCCAGCCTGAAGCCTTGTCTCCCCGTTGGCAAGGGTCACCCTGTCTAGAGTGGGAGCGGATACTATGATAGCCTTCAACCAGTTGCACCTCCGCTGCACAGCTCCTTTATCTCAGGGAACTTCTTCGGGTCGCCAAGTATGACTAGTCCGTCGCCGTCCTTCAGCACGAAGTCCATGGAGAAGTACGGGCTGAAGACACCATTGCGCTCGACCAGAATGGGCACTATGCCCCTCGGGAGGTCCCGCAGCCTCAGGCCGCTGCAGCGGGACCCCTTCTCAACCCTGAAGAAACCAAGGCCGTACCCTGTCTGCCTGAGGGCCCTCGAGCTCTCCTCGGTGGACTCAAGGAGCAGGCCCCCTAGGTTGCTTGACATGGCTAGGCCGGCCAGCGCCCTCCCTATGAACCTCCTAAGCCTGACTACCTGGGTCGCCCCAGCGTCGTAGAATACGTCGGTTAGATCGTCATTGTGTATCATGGCGACAAACCTAGCGTTAGGGTTCAGCCTCCTAGCCCTTATCAGCGCCGTCAGCGAGTCGTTATCATTATCAAGCGCTACAATAACTACAGAGGCCGCGTCGACGCCGGCTGACCTAAGTGTGGACTCATTGGTGGGGTCCCCTATTATGGCGCGGTGGCCCTGCACCAGGGAGGCAGTCTTCTCATCGTTGGTGACCAATATGTACTCTACATTCATCTTGCTCAGCTCGTCAACTATCTCAACTATATTGCTGAGCACCACCACGTGGTCCTTCACGTGCGCTGCCCTCCACCTCGCCCTTGCGTCTATCCACACGGTCTTCTTTGTTATCGTCGATATTATATTCATTATTAAGGTTGTATATATTGCTACGTCGCCGGCTATGAGCACGGTAAGCAGGAGCTTCTCCTCTGCCGGCATCGCGCTGAGAGGAGGGGTGTAGAGCCCTATCGTGGTCACAAGGCCTATTGACGCGTAAAGGGCTGATATAGGGTCTAGGCGCTGGTAGTACATGAACACGTACATGGTTGCAAAGACAACTACAACTATTGCGATCACCTGGGGCATAATCCTGGACAGCACCGAGTAGGGCGACGAGAGCACTTCAAGCACGTCAAGCAGCAGCCTGCTCTTGGTTCTTACCAAGCCTAGGCCCTCCCAGAGGGCTAGGCGCCCTCTAAAAAAGGCCTATAGAGGCATAAGGCGTCTACAGTCACTAATAAATGGTAGGCTCCAGGTTCAGCGCCGATGCCCAGAAGCCTATTTCAAACCTGACGCTGTTTATGAACGCGCGCCTCATGTCATCTGTAACGTCATAGGAGTCCAGCACCTCCAGGAGGCTGGCCACCCTTGAGTTGTAGTCGTCCGAGGAGTAGAACTCAGCCCACTCCCTGTATATTGGGTCCGGCGTTGAGGCTGCATACCTGCCGACCTCGCTGTAGCCCCACATGCACGGGGCCCACGCGGCAAGGAACTCGCGCCAGCCGAGCGAGGCGTAGTACCTTAAATGCCTCGTGTAAGCGTAGTTGACAAAGTTCATACCGGCGCTCTTAACCTCCTCGTTGGTTATGCCGAGGCTCTTGTAGAGCCTCTCGTGGACCTCAGCCCCTCGTTCTGGGTTCGCGAGAAGCGCTAGCAGCACCTTGACAGCCTCATCGAGGGGGGCCTTCGAGGCTGCGAGTATCACAGACCTCTGCATCTCCTCTACGTACTTAGCGTCCTGTATCAAGTAGTACCTGAACACCTGCCTAGGGAGGCTGCCGTCCCTTAGCCTCTCGACAAAGGCGGACCTCACATATTGATTCCACAGGTCGCCCGCGGCCTGCCTTAGAAGCTCCGAGGCCTTAGCCGTGCTCCGCACCTGTCGTTACTACCAGGAATAGTAATATATTAGGTTAAGTCACATCGAGGCTTAGCCGCTACCTTATTAACTTGGAGGAGGCCCTGGACGCGAAGACCAGCGTTGCAAGGAAGATTACAAGTACTATAGGCACTATGAGAATTATAGTGTTTTTAATGCCAGCATATAGAACCATTAGGCCTAGGCCCGCTGGGAGGCCTGCGCCTATCAACATCATTATTGAAAAGAAGTAGCTGTTAGCAGCGTTGAGCTGCGAGGGCTCGAAAGTCCTTGAAATTGATATGACGCTGAGTGTGTAAGTAAAGCCGTGCGGTATGCCAAGCACCAGTAGGGCTATTACGTAGAGCCACAGGGTGGGAGACAGCCACGCCAGGACAAGACCCACTATCGTGAGCCCTGACGACAGTATCATGTACCTTACCAGGTTTCCTGGAGTCCTTATTGTCAACATAAGCCTGCCCAGGAAGGAGGTGACGTAAAATATGGAGTAGAGCAGGATCGCCACAGCAGGGGTCACCAGGAACTTCTGCTCCGCGTAAATACCATTGTACGTGTTTATGAATGCAAATGGAACAGAGTAGGTTAGGTTGTTAAGGGACGCAGCTATGAAGCCGCTGTTAGTTAAGATCTTAGCGGTTGATATCTTAGGTCTCCTGCCGTCGCGGGGTCCCTCGTCAGGGAACTTGAGGAAAGGTGACATGATAGCCACAAGCGCGGCCAGCGGCTCTAAGTAGATGTACGAATTCTTAAGCCCGAAGTACTTGGTCACAGCGAAGTCTATAGTTGGTCCTATCAGAAGTGAAGTGCTGAGCGCTAAGGTGTAAAGCCCTAGCAGCCTCTCCCTCTGCCTCACGTCACCTACGCTTCCGGCCGAGGTCATTATGTTAGGCATTATAGGGCCGAGCGCTATGCCTGCTATTGCTGCGAGCAGCCACACCGTCAGCGGCGACGACAGGGAGAAGAACGGAAATGCCACAGCGTAGAGCACAGCGCCCGTTATGAAGACCTTCCTCCTGGTCCGCGGCGGTAGCCTGGCGTCGATCAACGCGCTTGAGACGAAGGTGGGGCCCATGAACGCAGTGGCGACGAGG
>CAYFFU010000050.1:0-5728 GCA_964342665.1 uncultured Desulfurococcales archaeon | reverse complement strand
GAGTAGTTGACCTTGTTGGGTTTCCACTGTCGTCAGCGGCAGACATAATAGACTGCATGGGAGAGGGCAGCGTCTCTGCGCTGCTCTACGAGGCAGTTAAGTCAATAAGAGGGGACAGCGACGAAGGCTTAAGCAAGGGCGAGGTCAAAAGGTACCTGGACCTCTTCGCAGACTGCATGGGCTGGCAGGTGAGGCCTGACAAGATGATAAGCGATGAACAGAGGGGGGCCTCCGTATTGGTCTCCTTCGCGGCTTCCCTTAATAAGTGGCTAGAGGAACTTGCGTCCTCTTAAGGGCTACCGCAGGGCGAGCCGCTAGGTATTTGATAAAGCTAACTGAGCAGAGCAAATTATGCAGCATCCCCTAGTTAATTAATAGTCATATGCCTTTAATTGCAGGTGAGCAGCGCTCTTTAGTTTAAGGGTTCTGTTAAGCGGGCTCGTTTCGTAGCGCCAAGATCAACGTCAGTGCTGCGTTAGGATCAAACGGTTTTCTAACTCTTTCTAAGGTCACGCTCGTAGGTACATCATTTTTCTGTTAGTTTAACAGTATACCTGTTAGGCCATATTAAGTAAAACACTTTTATATAACATAGCCTCTGCAAATTATACAAGGGGCCTAAGGTGACCGGCATTAACGTCTGGCAGCAGCTAGTCGACTACGGATCCTGGAGCACGAGAGCGATGTCAATAGTAGGCATAGGAATACATTGGGGCATACTTCAGTACGTCTTAGGCTTACCATTTATGGCGTTCATAGCTGAGCTGATATACTTCAAGACGAAGGACCCAGACTACATGAGGTTGGCAAAGGTCCTTGTAAAGGGAACGGCGCTAGTGTTCGCCGTAGGGGCAGCCACAGGTACTCTAGTTGAGTTTGGCCTCATAACGGTATGGCCAAGAGTTCTGGCCGCCGTAGGGGAGTGGCTCTACTTCCCAATGTACGCTGAGGTGTTCGCATTCATCATGGAGGTGCTAGTAATTTATATGCTGTGGTATGGCTGGGACAAGCTGTCGCCAAAGGCTAGGCTGGTCCTCACGTTCTTTGCCTTCGTTGGTCCTTGGTACTCAGGCGCTATGATAGTTGCAGCCAACGCCTACATGCAGGTGCCCACGGGGCTCATACCTGATTATAATGCCACCACTGGTCAGTGGCTTTACTCAGAGGGGTATCCAAAGCTAACACTTGTAATTCCTACTTCGATAGCGTCCCTGCTCAACGTTACAACGCTGCAGTCCCTTCACGTGCAGATAATGGACTCCTCGAGCTACGGCGTTGTAGCTGCAGTCCCCATAACCATAGTTGATAGGCTTGTGTATGAGTCGTTCGCCGGGTATACGCTTAACCAAAGCATACTCAAGCTGGTTCTAAAGCAGGGAGCCCTCAGCGACCCAGGCCTAGCTTCAACGCCGGTGTTCTCAATAGTTAACTCAATAATGGACGCCACGGCAAAGTATTATAACGTTTACCTCTACCTCTTCGAGAGCCCGGACTTTGCTCCATCAGTCATGCACTCGATAGGCGCAGGCCTTGTAGTATCAGGGTTCACAGCCATGGCAGGCTTTGGAATGCGGCTGCTGAAGGCCAAGGACCCCAGGTATAGGCAGTACCTGTTAAAGGGCTTCAAGTACGCTGTGGTGTTCTCCCTAATAGCCACTATTTACCAGGGCTTCATAGCTGGCCACGAAATGGGTGTAGCGGTAGCCCGCTACCAGCCTGAGAAGTTCGCAGCCTTTGAAGGTCTCGGAGTTCCTGGCTTTACATCAATAGCAGAAATCCTGCACACGGAGCCTATAGAAAAGCTTCTAGCTTATGGAACGCTCAGCGCACACTTGCCTAACTACGGGTACTTGATGACTCACTATTCAAGCTGGGGCAACCTGTCAAGCACCATAGGGGTTCCAGGCACCTTAACCTATCTGCCACCGCTCATAGTTGACTACGCGTATTATGCAATGGTTGTAGTTGGCATAGCGCTAGGAGTCTACGCAGCAATACTCACCCTGTACATAATACTTCACAGGGCTGACAGAATCCATAAGTTCTGGATGTACTTGCTAGTTCCAGCCGCCGTCCTTGCGCAGTTTGCAAGCTACATGGGCTGGGCCGCCAGGGAGATGGGCAGGCTGCCGTGGGTCGTCTACGGAGTAATGACCTTGAGCGACACAATAACAGTCAACGTGCCGCCTGTCTGGGGAGAGGCCCTGTTCTCCCTGTTCTACATAGTCATAGGCGTGGCCCTCGTCTACGCAGTGTACAGGTTCCTCTGGGTGCCCTCTAAGAGGGAGGTGCTTGACGAGGTAGGATACTGAGGTGATGCCCTATGGCATTCTACAGCTCCATATTCTGGCTTGCCTTTAATTTTGGAATTCACATAGTAATGGTTAATCTAGTGATAGGGCTCGCAGTAATAGTTCCGCTGCTTAAGTACCTAGGCGTGAAGCGCGGCGACCAGCTAACAGTCAACATGGCAAGGAGGCTCATGAAGTATTACGCTGCCACCTATGGCATAGCGGGCGTGTTCGGGACAGCGTTCACGGTGTTCCTATTCTCATACTACCCAATAGCCTCTACTGTAATGATAGGCCAGGTCGCCATAGTTCCATTTGCAATAGCGATAGCGATGGTTGCGCTCAACTTCTTCTCCTTGATAGTCTACTGGTACGGATGGGACAGGTGGAGCTCTAGGACGCACAACTTCATAGGAATACTGATGGGCGCCTCAGCGATTCTCATACCGTTTGGGTTCAGGCAGGTCTTTGCCTTCCTTAACGAGCCTGTAGGCCTTGAATTCACGCCATCTGGCAAGATAACTCTTAACGTAGCGGAGGCCTACACTAATCCAACGTTCTGGCCCTTATACCTGTCAAGCATAGTGGGCGCGATAACGGCTACAATGATAGCTATAATGGCTGGTTTCGCAATAGCTTACCTTAGGAACCCGCAGGCCGAGAGGAGCTACTTCGAGAGCGCGGTAAGGAAGTTCTATGTACCGTCATTGGTAGGCCTGCTGCTCATGGTAGCGCTCATGTTCTCATACTTAATGTCGCTGACGGGGGTTCCATACAAGTTCAACAACATAATGGTAGGCTTTGGGATAACTATAGACGGCCAGCCTGCAGCCTATAACTTCACGTGGATATTTGTGCTTCACTTAGCGCTGGCGGCAGTGCAGTTCATAGCGTTAGTGTACATAGCTTACGCCGCGCTGAAAGGCAACATAATAACGAGGGGGGTAGCGATAGCAAGCGTGCTAGGAGGAGCCTCGGCCCTAGGCACCATCGAGGCTGGCGAGATGCTAAACGCATTTAGCCAGTTCCCCTACTTCATAGCGTCCCTGAACCAGACGCAGGTTCAGAGCTTCCCCAGTCCCTACAATGAGTTCTTCGCTACTTACAACAGCTTGCTGAACTACAACAGCCTAGCGGCGGCTGGCTTTGGGCAGTTCTTTACAAGCTTTATGATGGCAATAATGATAGTAGTTATAGTGGTCTTCATATACGTTATCTTCCTTAAGCAAAAGTAACTGTCTGCTTTAGACGGCTCTAAACTCATTACAGCCTTTTACTTTCTTTGCGCATGTAACTGATAGAGTGGCTAAACTCATGGGCGGGAGGCTGCCAAGGCCTAACGATAATGTAGCAGACGAGGCTATCGTGCCTATAATAGCCGCCGCAGTAGCCTCCATACTTAACACCGTGGGCGGTCTCTTATTTAATAGCAGACTGCTTATAATAAACGGGCTTACCTGCATAGCTAACCTGGTGATCGCTGCAACCAACTTATACTTCTATAGAAAGGAGATGGAACCTGAAGACGTCGATCACCCCTTTGGCCACGCAGGCTACTCGCTTAGCGCTTCAGTGTTCGCACTGCTTGTCTATGCATTTATATTAGGGCTGGGCATAGATGAGGTCCTAAATCCTAGACCCTACAGGGTCTCCTCAGTAGCCTGGACAATACCTCTCGTCGTCGCTATAAATTATGTTATTGCCGTGATATACTCTAGGAGGCTTGGAGGCCAGTTTATGACATATTCAAATTTGACTACGAGCGAGATCGCAGAAAGCCTTGTAGCTCTGCTCGTGCTGCCGGCAGCGCACTACATATCTTTTGAGATTGACAGGATAGGGGCTGTGGTAATGTTAACTTACTTGGCATACCAGATAGCGGTTAACTCTAAGGACGTGCTATATAATATAACGGGGCCCGCCCCCTCCAAGTCCCTTTACTTTAACCTGTATAAAGAGGCTGAGTCCCTCGGCGTCTCAGTTTATGACCTTAGGTTGAGGAGAGTCGGGGACAGGTCAGTTGCAGGCTATATGGTGATTAGGGTTCCGTCTAACGAAAGCGTCGCCCAGGCTCACGCAATAGCTGACACTATAGAGCGTGCCGCATTAGAGAAGTATAACGTGAAGCTAATAGTTCATGTGGAACCGGAGGGGAATTAGATTTATTAGAGGCCCGACACAGAGTCCTCGTGGTGTAAAAGATGCCAAAGGAGATGACCTGCGCATTTTGCGGCAGGCCCATAGAGCCTGGTACAGGAAAGATGTACGTCTCCGAGAGAGGAGAGATATTATGGTACTGCAGCAGCAAGTGCTATAAGAACGCTGTCATCTTGAAGAGAAACCCAAGGAAGCTCAAGTGGGCAAGACCATGGACTATAAAGTCGCTTTCTTGATGTTCGTGTTTCATGCAGTGGCGGCGGTCTGCGGCAAGCTCAAGACAACTTGGAGACGAAGGGTACAGTGAAGGCTACTCTATTATTAGAAAATTAAATTACAGATAGGTTTAAGTGTAGGACGCCATGGGGCCTGCTAGGATCTGCCAATCAGAATGGATGCTTATAAATCGCGCTCCACTCTTGCTACTGGGGTAATAGAGCATGGCTATGGCCGCGCCTCCCTCAGCTTACGATAGGGCTATCACCATATTCTCGCCAGACGGCGAGCTCTACCAGGTTAGGTATGCTTTCGAGGCAGTAAGGAAGGGGTGGACAAGCCTTGGAATACTCACCGATAATGGCGTGGTGTTGGCAGCTGAGAAGAGGAAGATTATGCCGCTCATAGATCTCGAGGGTATAGAGAAGATATACAAGGTAGATGACCATATAGGAGTTACCTTTGCAGGCATGGGCGGTGACGGCAGGGTACTTATAGACTACGCTCGGCTGATAGCGGTTAGGCACAGGCTCACTTATGGGGAGCCCCCCACCACCGAGTACGTAGTCAAGGCCGTTGCAGACCTTAAGCAGCTTTACACTCAGCACGGCGGCGTGAGACCATTCGGAGTTGCGTTAGTGTTTGGAGGTGTCGACGCCGATGGCTCTCCAAGGCTTTTCAGGACCGAGTCTGGAGGTCAGTACTTCAGCTACTATGCGATAGCGATAGGCCTAGGCGGCGATGCTGCCAATAGCTACCTGGAGAAGACCTATAAGAAAAACATGAGCCTCGACGATGCAATAAGGCTTGCGGTAATAGCTCTGTTTAAGGGCAGGATAGCGTCAAGTGACGAGAAGAAGGAGGACCTGATAAGCTCGTTTGACGAGTACGTAGAAGTTGCATACGTAGATACTAAGGAGCGCATGTTTAGAAAGGTAAAGCCCGAAGTCATAAAGGAGATAGTTAACTCAAATAAGAGCGAGCTGCTATCGTCGTAAGCTAGGCCTTAACAACTAGTTAAGCCTTTTTAGCAACAACATCCCTTTGTTGCACAGTGGTAAGGC
>CAYFFU010000049.1:0-5874 GCA_964342665.1 uncultured Desulfurococcales archaeon | reverse complement strand
GAGGTGGGAGTCCACAGTTCACTATTACTCTATATTTGTGAGGAGGTTCCTTTCATGGATAGGCATGACAGGCCTTCCAGCGGCACCCATGAGGAGGGCTGAGTTCAGCGGCGCCCTCTCATGGAATGACGTGGAGGGGCTGCTCTCAGCCGCTAGGGATATTTATGATGCGCTTATAGTTTCATTGATGGCGGAGTCCGGCCTCAGAGCCAGGGAGGTCCTCAGCCTAACCTGGGGCGACCTGGACCTAGCTAACGGCGAAGCAAGGGTCAAAGGCAAGTATGGTAAGGAGAGGGTCGTGGTTTTAGGCCCGACGGCCAGGGCAATATTAAGCTCGATGCAGCCGGGGGCGCCTGACGAGCGAATTATAAAGCTCAGCTACCAGGCCGTTTACGATAGAATTAAGTCCATGGCAAAGCGCGCAGGCATAGACGTGAGCAAGGTGAGGCCTCACGTGCTCAGGCACACGTTCGCTACAGAGGCCCTGAGGAGGGGCATGAGCCTTCCTGTACTTCAGAGGCTGCTTGGGCACAGTGACATAAGGGTCACGCAGGTCTACCTGCACATAATGGACGACGACATAAGGAGGGAGTACTACAGGACCTTTGCTCAGTACCAACAGCAGCTTGTACCAGGCGCGCCTCAGCCGCCCTACTTCCAGGCCCCATACCAGGCGCCATACGGGGTCCCGCAATACGTTCCGTACATGCAGCAGGGCTATCAGAGACAGGCAAGGGCTTTCTAAGTCCTTGCCCTCCATCCTTTCTATTTCTATTAATGATTATTGTGCTCAACTTAGTTGACCTGGTACCATAGAATCCTGTCAATAGGGCGCCGCTAGTATCTATGCGTTAGCAAATCTGTCCAGACCTAGGCCCCCTCTCGGCCTGGCCTGCTGTTTTCTGAGCGCGGCCGCCTCCTCCTTCCTGCCGAAGAACTCGAGTATTGACGCCACGGTTGCAGGGCCTATGCCAGGCACCCTCAGGAGCTCCTGCACGGAAGCCGTCGCAAGCTTGTCCAGCGTCTTGAAGCCAGCGTCGTAGAGCCTCCTGGCCCTGACTCTGCCGACGTCGGGTATCTCAACCAGGGGCAGGAGCTCCTGCTTCACGCCGCTCTCTATCCTCTTCGATAAGTTAAGGAACTGCTGGGGGTCCACTGGAACCCCCGCCGCTGGAACTATGCTAGCCAGGGAGTTGGCGATCCACTTAGCTGTGTCTATAATTGATGCCACGTCGCCAGGCCCAACGTCATAGGTCTCGGCTATCTTATCCTCTGGAACCTCATTTATCCAGTCTAGGAGCGCGAGCGCAGTCTTTAGAGCCGAGAGGGAGTCAGGGTCGTTCCAATCAATAACGTCTATAATGTTTGGCACCTTGTCTATCGCGAGATCCATTATCTTCTCAGACTCGGAGCTCCTGACGGGCAGGGGGTTCATGTCAGGCATGGACGCTACTATGTAGAGCAGGAGCTCCGTCGGGAACTTGCCCTTGGCCCTCTTGGCGAGCTTTATTAGCTTGGGCACGCTGGCTGGGTCCAGGTAGGTCTTCGACACGGCGTAGCCGAGCTCCGTGGCCTTGAGCTTTCCGTCGCTGTTGTCAACAAGCCCCCACTCGATTAGGTTCCTAACGGATATTCTAATTATGTCACGCAGTCTCTCCTCACCCCTCTGAATGAAGTAGAGGGTCTTCATGTGCAGCTTAACCAGGGACTCCTCATCAACGGTGATCCCGGACGCTATGGCTCCAAGGGCCGAGTGCCTGACGCCCTTTACGCCGTAAAGCCTGCTTTGGAGCCTCTCAGGCCTTGCCTTTATGTACTGGGACATCAGCTCCTCAACGCTCCTGGGCCTTGAGGCCACAATTATGGCCTCGCCGTAGGGGTCAAGGCCAGGCCTGCCGGCCCTCCCGGCGAACTGCTTGTACTCAAACACTTTGATGTCCCTAGGTATTCCGTAGCTCTCATCGTACCTCTCAACCTCAGCTATGACAACCCTTCTAGCTGGAAGGTTAACCCCAGCTGCCAGGGTTGGGGTCGCAAATATGGCTGAGAGGGCGCCTCTTCTGAAGGCCTCCTCTATTAAGCTCCTTTGCTCGTTTGAGAGGCCGGCATGATGATATGAGACGCCGTTAGTTATTAGCTCAGCCAACTCCTCCCTCAGCAGCCTCGGGCCCTCAGTGTCTAGTATTGCTGACGCGTACTCCCTAGCGAGGTCCCTGTCATAGGAGAGCAGGCCTCGCGGGAGCTTCACCGCCAGCTTGGCAAGCTGGACTACCTTCCTCCTGGACTGAGCGAAGACTAGGGTCTGGCCTCCCTGCTTGCTCTCATCGGCCACTAGGTTTATGCTTGGGTTTGCGCTGACCTCTTCAACTTTTCTCTTACGGCCGTCAGAGAAGTATATGATGCCGTCCTTGTATACGCCCTCTGAGAGCGGCACGGGCCTCCAGTCAGACCTTATCAGCTTGGCGCCAAGCCACCTGGCTATCTCGTCCGCGTTGGAAACTGTGGCGCTCAGCGCGACAACTTGGACGTTGTTGGCCCTATACAATATCTTAGAGAGCAGGGTCTCTATTGTAGGCCCTCTCTTGTCGTCGTCCACATAATGAATTTCATCGACGACTATACAGCCCATCTTATCTATGAGTGACGGGTCATTCCGCACCAGCGAGTCGAGCTTCTCGTAGGTCGTTATAATTATATTATGCCTCTCGACGTTGGCCCAGTCGTACCTGTTAAGGTCGCCGATGCTTATTCCTACGCTGAGGCCCATCTTTGCCAGGGTCTCCCTGAACTCATTATACTTCTCCATAGCTATGCTTCTAAGGGGCGCGGTGTAGAAGGCTTTCTTGCCCTTTATTGCTGAGGACGCAAGCGCTACCATGGCTATAAACGTCTTGCCGGACGCCGTAGGCGAGGAGACCAGGAGGCTGACGCCGTCCTCGACGCCTGCCTCTACCGCTGCCCTTTGCGGGGGGTAGAGCTCCTTATAGTTTAGCATGTCCATGAGCTTTCTCGTTATGACGTCGCTCAAGTCAGCTCACGTTAGATCTCCTTGTAGCAGTTGGCCTTAATTTCTGCTACCTGGCCCTGCCTGTTCATGTTCCTGACCACCTCCTCTACCTTATCGTTGGGTACCTTGGCCTGCGCAGAGACCTCCTTAACTATGTCATCAAGCTTAACACATGGCCTTCCATCCTCGCGCAGCCTTCTTATGGTGTCAACTATCAGCGTCATGAGTCTTCTCGTGCTGTAGCTTGCGCCTGTGCTGATAAGGGAGTAGTCTATGACGCCTGACTCAACGTCAAGCCCCACGCTTCCCAGGAACGAGAGCATTATCCTTACGGCCTCCTCAGCGTCCTCTGCGTCGACCTTGTCCTTCAGGGACATCCTCGCGTGCGCTTCGGAGAGCCTCACCAGGGCCTCAAGCTGTCTCGCCGTTACTGGCACAGGGGTCTGCCCCTCAGACCCAAACTTGGAGGCTGACGACCTCATGGTGACGAAGAAGTCCTCTATTATTTCCTTTGCCTCCTCTGTCAGCTTTGGCCTGGAGTACCTCTTTGCATATATTATGTACTTCTTCAGCAGCTGGGGATCTATCTCAGGCGTGTACTTGGAGTAGTCGCTGTGGACGTCGAGGATGTACTTAGCTAGCCTCTTGTCGTGCTCCATGGCTATTAGGTCCTTCACCACGAATATCAGGTCAAACCTAGAAAGTACTGTGGGGGGCAGGTTGACGTTATCAGTAAAGCTTCTCTCAGGGTCGTAAAGGCCGTACTTAGGGTTCCCCGCTGCCAGCACACTCGCCCTGGCGTTGAGTCTAGCTACGATGCCCGCCTTAGATATGCTCACGGTCTGCTGTTCCATCGCTTCATGGATTGACACCCTGTCCTCGGGCCTCATCTTATCAAACTCGTCTATTATGGCAAGGCCTCCGTCTGCGAGCACCAGGGCGCCTGCCTCTAGGAAGTACTCGTTAGTCTTTGGGTCCTTGAGGACGGCAGCCGTGAGGCCAGCTGCGGTGGAGCCCTTACCGCTCGTGTACACAGACCTAGGCGCTATCCTTGATGCCGACTGAAGGAGCTGGCTCTTGGCGACGCCAGGGTCCCCCACGAAGAGAACGTGTATGTCTCCTCTAACCCTGGTCCCGTCAGGCATTATTTTAGGTATGCCCCCAAACAGCTGCAGCGCTATGGCCTCCTTGAGGTCCCAGTGGCCATAGATTGTGGGGGCCACGCTCGCTATTATCTTCTCTCTAATCCATGGGTCCTTAGCCATCTGGAGTATCTTCTCCTCGTCGTCTCTAGTTATGGACACCTCCTCCAGGGTCTTCTCTGAGACCTTAACGCTGTTCGCCACTATCTTGAGTTCAAAGTATGGTACCTTATCGTTGCCGCCCACAGGACTTGGCTTAACGATTCCAACTATAGTGACCAGGTCACCTGGCCTTGCAACGTCAACAAGGTCCTCAGTCAGCTCTACTGTAACGCTCCTTGGCATCTGGCCTCCTGGGACGTCCTCAGGCCTCTCCTGCAGGGTTATCTCCTGCCAGTCAACGTAGATGGATTTGTCCCTCAACAGCACGAACCTGCCTCCCGCCTCGTTGCAGACGGGGCAAACCGGCGGCCTCTCTATCTTATCCTCGAGCAGCTCGTCCTCGTCAAAGGGCCACTGGAACTCGGCGTTGCAGCCCTCCTTCTCATGCCTGAACACCGCCTTTATCATCTTGCTCCTTATGGGCTTCATTCTAGTGATTATCCCTTCCACCTGAACCAGCTTGTTCATGTAATTGGTCTTCAGGTCTCTGATCTTGGTTGTCTCGAAGAGCCCCTGCACCCTTACGTGGAACTTCCCCTTCTTCTTGGCGAACTCTGAGTCCTCGGACGCAACTAGGTCGAAGAGAGCGCTGTCAAACTCTTTGAGTACTTTTGTCGGCTCATCTATGAGCTCCTCTGCAAGCTCCGTATTATATCTATAAAGGTCCTGGTAGTCAACAATGAGGCTATTCATGTCAAGGTTTATGAGCCTCTGAAGCCTGTTTATGTACTTTAGGCCCTCGGAGTCCCTGAAGTTCCTAATGAAGTCCTTAAACTTCTCGCTTATGGCCAGCTGCTCTTGCCCGACGGCGCTCACTTCTGCTCCACCCCAGTCAGCGACTGTATGTACTTCTTCCAGGAGTTGACGGTCTCCTTGAGCTGAGAGTAGATCAGGACCTCCTCGGGGGTCATGTTGCCAACCTCCTCGTCGCCCAAGTCTGTCTGGGAAAGCCTTATTATCTTGGATAGCCTTATCTGAGCTAGCTCCATGACGTTCTTCTCACTTATGTCCTTGTCATTTATCAACATGTGCGAGGGCGACACCTTTATGGCCTCGTCAAGGGACTTAATGTAGCTGCCAACGGCTACGTAGAAGTCCTGGGGCAGCTGGACAAGCTGAGAGCCGCTGGCTGAGCGGCGCTCCTTGTAGTGGAAGTTGTTTATGTAGTTGACGTCAACTTCCTCCTTAACCTTAGCAATGCCCTCCCTGGCCAGTATCTCGGCCTCCCACCTAGGGACGTCTATTTCGTCGCCCTTCTTGGCCTCTATGTAGCCATCTGGCAGGGGTATCCTCGCGTCCTTTAGAACCAACACCTTGACTCTCCTCAGCATGCTGTCAAGGCTCAGCAGCTCTAGCCTTTCGTCTATTCTCACAGGTTCCCCCACAGCTAACTGTTCTTAGGGCAGAACCAATAAGGTGTTCCGTTCTCCTTAGGGCGGGTTCCGCGAGCGTCCACCATCCTGAGAAATGGCTTAATGTAATCAAGGAGGGCAAACCTCTTTTTAATAACGCTGCCCACGACAATTAATAGGGGGTAAGATGAGCACAGCCATAGAGCTGCTC
>CAYFFU010000048.1:0-5989 GCA_964342665.1 uncultured Desulfurococcales archaeon | reverse complement strand
ATTCTGAGAAGTGTCGACTTGCCGGCGCCTGAGGGGCCGACTATTACTACAAACTCGTTCTCGTTAACTTCAAGGTTTACGTGATCTAGGACCTTTAGATTACCGTAGTAAAACGATATGTCCTCAGCCTCGAGAACTGGCAGCCTTGAGCTAGTCTGTTGGCCTCCTAGGGCATTCGTTCTTCCACCATTGCTCACCTCAACTCTTTTGTCATCACTTGTAAGAGCTCTAGGGTTTAAATATGTAGCTGTTAGCTTATCGCTTAGCCGAATGATTAATCTTTTAAAAATATTATTATTTAGTTATTTTATTAGCATTATGTAGTTATCAAGGAGCTTCTCACTCTCTAAAGTGAAAGTTCACGGCCGACTCAAAGGCCCTATAGAGGTCGTTATCGTAGGCTACCAGCTCAATAAGAGAGGGCGGGGGTCCGTTTACGTCCAAAAACGACTTTATCTCGTCGCACATGGCATTGGCAGCAACGTGGTAGGGGACACCGCCAACGCCAGTTCCCATGCCTGGGAACGCTATACTTTTAACGCCAAGCTGCCTTGCAACCTTTAGCGCTGCCCTAGTTGCAAGCCTTACACTCTTCTCATCGGTGGCTGACGCAGGGTACTTCATGGTAGGTGCGTGAATTACATACTTAGCCTTAAGCTTACCTGCTCCCGTGGCTACAGCGTCGCCGACATCAACGGGAGCCTTAGAGATGGCCTCGTCCTCTATAACTTTTCCACCCTTCCTCCTTATAGCGCCGGCCACCCCGCCGCCCATCACAAGGAAGGAGTTGGCAGGGTTTACTATGGCGTCCACCTGCTCCTCTGTTATGTCGCCAATTTTAACCAATATTTCAGCGCCGTGGTACTTAACCAGCAGCACCCCTAAGGCCCTGGACTTCGGTTAATTGAGTCAGCGTTATAAAAACGATCAGGTGAATTTACGGCTAAAGCCTAAGTTTAGGACCCGCTCTCGCTGGCGCTTTCAAGCTTATCTATTGAGTCCTTGGCTCCCCGCTTCACTTCCTCTAGGTGCTCTAGCACGTCATAGAGGTTTGAGAAGGACGTTGACATGAACGACAAGGACTTGCCCTCAGACTTAGCGTGCTCCTTAAGCTCCTTATACTCGTCGGCGGTTAATGTGTCATCCTTGACTATTATGGCCTCAGCGCCCAGCTCAAGGATGCCCTCCAGCGCGGCCTCGCTGCCCATCTCCAGGGCCGGGTTCTCATACTGCTCCACTACCTTCTGCTCCTCATCTATTATTCCCAGCACCTCTGCCCTATCAAGGGGCTGCAGGACGAAGTCCTGGCCCCCATAGAATATAGCTATCCTCAAGCTCTTACATCTCAAGTACAGACCTGAGGCTGGGGCTTAAAGCCTTAGATGAGCAGCGACTCAAGTCTCATAACGTCACAGAGAGTGTTAACTCTTTTAGCGTTAAACCTCATTATGTCAGAATCGCTGTAGGTGATCTCAACGTCTCCCTTTACCAAGTATATGTCACGTATGCCGCTCCTCCAGTAGGCCTCTAGGTCAACAATGGTGTCACCAACGCCAAACACTTCGCATGGCCTGAGGTTCACCTGGGCCAGCGCCTTAAGCACAGGGGTTGGACTTGGCTTTCCCTCTGTTACGTCATCGCCTGCGACAAGCACGTCCGGTTCTATGTTAATGGCCCTAAGTATTAGCTCGGCCGAGTACCTCAACGACGATGTGACTACTAGGACCTTCCCCCCGGACCTCTTTATGGCTCTTGTTATCTCCACTGCGCACGGCATGGGTTTAACCCCATCGTTAACCATGGTCTTAAAGTAGCGGTTCTTAACTTCGACTAGAGCTTCTGGGGTGACGCTATGTCCATCGCTAACGGAGCTGAGTATAGTCCTTGCTATGTCCGCTGCCCTCTTTCCTAGCAGAGTTCTGACGTCTATGCTTACAGCCTTTATGCCGAGCTCTCGCAGCGCCATTAGCCAGGACATTAGGTGAACGTTTGCAGTGCTGGCCAGGGTACCGTCTAAGTCAAACACGCCAGACCTTACCATTTATACCCCATGCTTAGGTGATCGAGGAACTTTAATGCTTTTAGCAAATTCATGGGTGCAGCGCTTAATCTTTAAAATACCTGCCACCAGCGCATACGAGGCTATAGAAAGAGGTGCTAAGGAGTGGGGCATCGTAAAAAGTCAGCGCCAAGACGTGGCAGCCTAGGATTCATGCCGAGGAAGAGGTCGTCAGAGTTCGTGCCCAGCGTGAGCACGTGGCCTCAGGTGAGCCTGCAGAAGCCGTCACTGTTAGGCTTCATAGGGTACAAGGTAGGCATGACTCACGCCTTCATAATAGACAACAGGCAGGGCTCCCCAACGTTTGGGAAAGAGGTGTTCAGGCCCGTCACAATAGTGGAGTCGCCCCCCGTGTACGTGCTAGCCGTGCGGGGGTACTCATTTGATGAGAACAGGGGGCTCTACTCGATAGGCGAGGCCTGGGTAAGGCCGCCCCTGGAGCTCGAGCTTGAGCGCAGGGTGAGCACTATAGGCAACTTCGACACCCAGTCAATGCTGAAGAGGCTAGAGTCCCAGCTCAGCGACATGGCTGAGGTAAGGCTCCTAGTTGCGTCCCAGCCGAAGCTCACTGGAGGCCTAAGTAAGAAGGCGCCTGATATACTTGAGGTCAAGGTTTCAGCGCCTAACAACGACGTAAAGCAGGCCTTTGAGTATGCGGCATCGCTCCTTGGCAAGGAGGTTCCGGTCACGGACGTGTTCCAGCCAGGCCTAATGATAGACGTCATATCAGTTACCAAGGGTAAGGGGTTCCAGGGCGACGTGAAGAGGTTCGGCGTGAAGGTGCTTCCGAGGTGGCACAAGCACAGGAAGAAGGCGAGGGGCATAGGGGCGAGGAGCCATGGCAAGGGCACCTGGTGGGAGATACCGAACCCTGGCCAGCTGGGCTTCCACAGGAGGACAGAGTACAACAAGAGGATACTTGACATAACAGACGACTGGACAAAGTACACCCCAGCTGGAGGGTTCCTGCACTACGGCGTGCCCAAGAGCACCATACTGGTGCTCGAGGGCACAATACCCGGCGCAGTTAAGAGGCCTGTGGTGATGAGACACCCAGTGAGGCCGCCCAAGTGGTACCTTAAGCTTGGCGTGGTCAAGCCAACTATAACGTTTGTGAGCCTCCAGAGCAAGCAGGGGGTGTGAGGGCATGCCAAAGGTTGGTCTTGGGTTCCTCCTATACATGAGCCCGCCCATATCGATTGTAAAGTATGACGCCGAGGGTAACGAGGCTGGTGAGATTCAGCTACCCGACGTCTTTAGGGTCCCCGTCAGAAGGGACCTGATACACAGAGTCTTCATGAGCGAGTTCACGGCCTCCATTCAGCCCAAGGGAAGGGACCCAATGGCAGGAAAGAGGACCACTGCCGTTAGCCTCGGTATACACCATGGACTTGCAAGGGTGCCAAGGATCAAGGGCTCAACCAGGGCCAGGCTGGCTCCCTTCGTGAGGGGAGGCCGCAGGGCCTTCCCGCTGCTGACTGAGGAGAAAATAAAGGAGGAGGTCAACAGGTCCGAGAGGCTCATGGGTACCATGAGCGCCCTTGCTGCAACAGCAGTGCCTGACCTCGTGAGGGCAAGAGGCCACGTGTTTAGCACCAGGACAACCCCGGTTGTCCTTGACTCCGCCGTAACGGAGTCCGTGAAGAGAACTGCGGACGCCAGGCAGCTCCTAACTAAGGTGGGAGTTTACAGCGACATAGAGAGGGCTGTTGAGAGGATAAGGTATAGGGCAGGCAAGGGAAAGATGCGCGGGAGAAGGTACGTGTCCCCGGTCAGCATACTCTTCATAGTTGACGACGTAGACTCTAACTTTGCCAGGGCGGTGAAGGGCTTCACGGGAGTTACCGTAGTAGAGCCGCAGGTGGTAAGCGTGCTTGACCTCGCTCCAGGAGGGGAGCCTGGCAGGCTAACGGTCATAACTACTAACGCCTTAGAGGCGCTGTCCGAGAGGTTTAAGGTTAAGAAGGAGGTGCTAGGGCTGTGAGCTCAGAGGTAATAATAAGGCCCGTGATGAGCGAGAAGGCAATGAGGCTAATGGAGGAGGCGAACACCCTGACTCTAATAGTGGCTAGGAGCGCGAACAAGCATGAGATCAAGAGAGCCGTCGAGTCCATGCTTGGGGTCAAGGTAGAGTCGGTAAACACTCTTATAACGCCGAGAGGGGAGAAGAAGGCCTACGTGAGGCTGTCAAAGGAGTTCAAGGCTTCTGACGTGGCCGCTAAGCTAGGGGTCCTGTGACCTTTAGCTTATTTTGGTGGCCAGTAATACTTCCCCTCCTGAGCTAACACTCCTCCTACCTTATTTGAAAATGGAGGCTGGTGGTAGTGCCAGGGTTCACAGACGTACTTAAGAGGGCCTTCAGCTGGGGACTTGGCAGGTCAGATGAGGCTACAGGTCTCCCGCTTCAGAGCGAGGGAATTAACTATGATGAGGTGCTGGCCCAGCTCAACATAGTTAAGTCTGAGGTCGACAGGATGAAGATAAGGCTCCTCGGCGAGATAAATGAGTACCACAGGAGGCTTATAGCTGCGATAAAGTCCCACGACAGCGAGAGCGTGGAACTCAACGCTTCCGAGCTCGTGATAAAGAAGAGAGTTTACAAGCTGGTCGCAACGTATGGGAGACTAATAGGGATAGCCATAGAGAGGATAAGCGACGCCAGGACCATGGAGTCTGTAATCAAGGCCTTAGCCCCCGTCCAGTACGCCATGACAGCCATGAGCAACTACCTCTCGGGGCTGGCGCCCGACGCTACGGCGTCCCTCATGTCGGTGTTTGAGTCCACCGAGAGCGTGATAAGGAAGGTTGGCATGATAAGCAGCGTCTTGCCTGAGGGCAAGAGCGTGGCGATGCTCGACGACGACGTCAAGAGGACCATAGCTGAGGCAATGAAGGAGGCTCAGGACGAGACTGAGCAGGTAACGCCAAGGATACCAGAGACCGTAGACCCAGAGGCCCTGGAGCAGAGGCTTATAGAGTACATAAGGGCGTCGGGCGGCGTCATTAGGATATCCAAGGCAGCCGAGCACCTGGGGATCTCCCAGGACGCAGTAAGGGAGCTGCTTGCCAGGCTTGAGGCTAAGGGCGTGCTCAAGGTAGAGGGCCTAGGCAGGCAGAAGTCCACTGCCTGACCCCCTTTATTCACTGCTTTAACATTACTTAAGCGAGCGTGAAGGCCGGTGTCAGGGAGCCCCGTCCAAATGCTTGAAAGCCTGGCCAAGAAGAAGATAGAGGAGGCCCTGGCGGCAGAGAGGGAGAAGGATTACGCCTCTGCTGCCGACAAGTACAGGAAGGCCCTTGACGCGCTTGAAGAGATCCTCAGGAACTACCCTGACCATCCTCTAATAGGAGTTTACAGGAAGATGTACTACGATGTAAGCTCTAGGCTGAAGTACGTGGAGGCCAAGGGGGCCCAGCCCCTGAGCGAGGGCGACGACTTCGTTAAGGTAGAGCTTAAGGGCGAGGAGCCCCAGGACTCCCTGGAGCCTCCAGAGTTCGTGCTCAAGGAGAGGCCAAAGGTCACCTTTAACGACATAGCTGGCCTCGATGACGCTAAGCGCGCTATAAGGGAGGCAATAATTTACCCTATAACGAAGCCTGAGCTGTTCCCACTGGGCTGGCCTAGGGGGATACTCCTCTACGGCCCCCCTGGCACCGGCAAGACCATGTTGGCGGCGGCTGTTGCCAACGAGGTGGCTGGCGAGTTCCTCTACGTGGACGCGGCCAGCATAATGAGCAAGTGGCTTGGCGAGGGCGAGAAGAACGTCAAGAAGCTGTTCGACTACGCGAGGCAGAGGGCCAAGTCCGGGGTCCCAGCCCTAATATTTATAGATGAGGTTGACGCCCTGTTTGGGGTTCACACTAACGAGGTTGGGGGCGAGGTCAGGGTCAGGAACCAGTTCCTCAAGGAGATGGACGGGCTTCAGGACA
>CAYFFU010000047.1:0-6241 GCA_964342665.1 uncultured Desulfurococcales archaeon | reverse complement strand
TCCTAATACTAAGCGAAGGATCTTACATCAAGCTTAACGACATATTAGAGTGGAGCATAAGGGCGTCCGCTGACTCGCACAGGCCTGTAATAGCAATAATAGATGAGACCGGCGTGATAACATATTACGAGGCTAGAACCCTGAGAACCTTGTCTTAGGGTCATCAGAAGCTTAACCTCAGGGGATCCTAACCACAGCGTGCATAGCCATAATCAGCGCCGCTAACGCCAGCAGCGACGGCGTTGAGCTCATGTACTTGCCACGGTAGAGCGCTGAGCTTGGCAATGGCGAAACAGGCGCCATAATTGTTACGGCCCTCAGAGCGTATGACGAAGCTGCCAAGTTGAAAAGGCCTGAGATTGCAGATGAAGCAATATAGTTAACTAGGATAGCTATGGAGGCTGCCGCTATAACTGGCGACGCTATAGCCAGCGCGAGCATGATGTAGGTCTCCACCTGGATCGACTCCCTGCTGCGGAGGGAGTCATAGATTAGGTCGGAGAGGTTCTGTATCGCAGCGCCTATCCCTATCTTGCCAGCCACTGACTCAGCCTTAATAATAGAGTTTACTAGACTTCTGCCTAGGCTTGAGGCCGACCTAAGGACGTCAACGAAGGGGAGGCCCAGCCGGGCCCTCTCCGAGGCCTCCCTCAGCGCCCTCAGGGATGACCTAAGGGACCTTGAAGCCTCTATCCACCTAACCTCGCCATATATGGATGCGGCTGCCAGAAGCGCCAGAGCCAGCATGGGTTTTCCAAGGAACAGGAGAGCTGATGACGTAAGCACGCTCAGGAGAGTGACAGCCATAACATGCCACCCTCCGTCGGGCTCACCTAGCTTAGGCCTTGAGAGGACCAGCAGTATTGCCATTGCAGGCGACAGCACAATTGCAAGGGAGGCCAGAGGTATCGCTATCGCTGTTGAGCCAAACATGGCTAGAGGCATAAGTATTGCCGCAGATATAGTAAGCGTTGTCATGACCTCGCTCATGCTTTCGCCTAGCTTTACAAAGTTACTCCACGACCGCTTCACAGAATCTAAGGCCCTTGAGTAAAGCATAGATGCCACCCTGGACCTTGAGAGGCCCATCTCCTCTGCGTTAAGGAGTTCCCTTATCACCTCCCTCAGCTGCGAGCTCGGAGTAGTGTCAGCCAGTATCCTGAGGGCCCTCCTCTCGTCATAGCCTGTTGAGAGCAGGTACCTAAGCCTCCGCGCCTCGAAGCCTATAAACTTCAGCTTCAGGGAGTCGGACGCGCTTATTAATATCGATGCAAGGTCCTTCGCTGATGCAACAAAGGGTATTAACATGGCCAGGAGCGCAGGGACTTCGTCATTAATTCCTGCCCCCACGCTGCGCATAACTGCTCCCTTGACAAGCCTTGGGAGAAACGCGGAGACCGCGGCCAGCGACACCATGACTACAAGCATAAGATAGTTGGCCCTGGCCGCGCTATATGCAGCGGCCGCTACAAGCGCCATCGACATGGGTAACGATACCTTGTTCACCTTTCTCAGAGTCATCGCCAGGGGCCCATAAATCCTCGGGTCGTACCAGCCCCTTCTCGTCATAAGACATCACCGTACCTGGATATGTAGAACTTTGCTAGCTCCCCTCTGAGCTCCTCAGCAGACCTGCCCGCCACGCCGCTCAGGAACTTAGCCCTTGAAGTCAGCTCCTCCCTGACATCCTGAATGCCCAGCTGAGAAGCCGCCCACTCGAGCTGCTTGCTCCTGTCCAGCAGGTCATCTACCGACGTCTCGTCAGCCCTATACACCGTTACGGCATTGCCATCATCGTCAACCTCTGCTATTTCGGTTACCTTCCTAACAGCCCTGCCGCCGGTGCCAGGGATCCTCCTAACCTGAACTATTGACTTTATCGTGGATATAAATATAGGGGGCAACCTTATGGGCTCCATGCTGAGCCTCATTATCACGCCCTGAGGGGAGTCGCCGTGAATTGTAGTCATAGCGCCGTAGCCGCTAGCAGCTGCCTGGGCCAGGAGCCTGCCCTCCCTGCCCCTTACCTCCCCGACTATTACGTAGTCGGCCCTCCTCCTCAGCGCAAACTTGAGGAGGTCCTCAAGCGTCACCTCCTGAACCTCCTGGCCTGGCAGCTTAGGCCGCACGACGAGCGAGTCCCACAGAGGGCCTACCACCACTAGCTCAGGAGTGTCCTCAATTGTTACCACCTTAGAGTACGGCGGGAGAAGGCTGAGAAGTGACTGAAGCACGGTCGTCTTACCAGCACCCATGGCCCCGCTGACCAATATGAACCCTTGCGCCTCCTCTATCATCCAGAGGTACGCGGCAGCCAGGGGCTCTATTGTGTTTGACGCCAACAGGTCGGCCATGGTGAACGGCTTCTGTGGGTACTTCCTTATTACGAAGCTGCTCCCAAACCTAGTTATCTCATTCATAAATGAGAGCGAGACCCTGTGGCCCTCCTCTGTTAAACCCTCAACGTACGGTGACGCTATGCTTATGCTCTTCCCAGCCTTCCTTGAAAGCTCCACCACGAGCCCGTTTGCCTCCTCAGGGGTCAGCCTTATGTCGGTTATAACCCACCTTGACGGTATAAGCTTGTGTATCACAGCTACGTGGTCTGAGGAGCCGCTGTAGGATATCTCCTCTATGTGCGGATCCACTATGAGGGGGTATATCTTGCCATAGCCGCTCCTGTACTTCCTTACAAGGTAGTCCTCCACCTCATTCTTAGGCTTAGCCACGCCGGCAGCCATGTCTATGAGCTCCTCGCTATCGATGGGCTCGGGCTCCTTAACCATAAGCCTTGGTGTGCCATCACCGCCCCTGTAAAGGTAGTACTCAACAGGGCCTATGTTGTACTTGTTTATGACGCTCCAGCTAGGCAGGGGCCGCCTGTCGTCGTTATATGGAAGCGGAAGCGGACCTTCCTTGCCCGAGGCGTAGCCCGACGCCAAAAAAGACTTCAGCTTAGAGAGCAGTGGAACGGCCATGGAGCATCATCCTTGGGAGACGCTGACGGGCTGGCTATAGTAGAGCGCCGAAGAGCCCCTGGGGCTGTACGCTACGTACACTCTCGAAATCCCTTGGCTGCCAACTACTACGCTTTGAAGGATAGTTATCGAGCTGCCTGGGTTGATTACAATTCCAGCTCCGCCACCTGTGGGAGGCGTTGTAGAGAGGCCTACGCTATACGAGGGACCACTTACCACGTAATATGCCTTCGAAGACCCATTTGCAAGCACGACATATAATGACGTGAGGTTTATTGCATACGGCTCCTCGTTGGTTATTTTAACGTATATCAATGACGCTGTCCCGTTTAGGGGCTCCTGGGTAGCCTCAACTGCAACCGTGCTGCCCATATTCATGAACGCGCCCAGTGACCGCTGGAAGTAAGAATATACCATCAGGCCGCCTACGATCGTGGCCGCTATCAATATCACAGACCCTATTATATTTGAAAGCGATCTCCTCCCCCTTCTCACTCCTGGCACCCTGATGCTAGAGCTACGGCAAAGGCCTTTGCCTTTGGATTTACGAAAAACTTATAAAGGTCCTGCAGATGGTGGGCCCTTTTAGCATTAGTGATGCTAAGGGCTTCTGCGTCGCCAGTAAGAGCTTGCAACACTATTGTAGAGAATTCGTCAGACTCAAGGAAAACTCCTTTAAGGAGTTAGCCCCTACTGACTGAGGCGAGAGGCTTGAAGCTAGAGCCTATAAAAGACATCAAGGTCTCCCCAGTTACTACCTTAGATGAGCTGGTGAGGCTTTATGGGGACGAATACGGCTTTATGGCCGGTCACCTGTGGAGGGCCGCTGAGCTCTTGTCCAAAGGGTTAAGCGAGTCTAACCTGAGAGTAATTACGTTCACTGGAAACCTCATATCAACGGGTCTCAGGGGCGTGATCACGCAGCTCCTCAGGGCTAGGCTCTTCAACGTAGTCATAACTACCTGTGGAGCCTTGGATCACGACATAGCTAGGTCGACGGGCGGCGCGTACGCCAAGGGGTACTTTGAGAGTGACGACGTTGACTTAGCAAAGCATGAGATACACAGGCTGGGCAACGTGTTCATAAAGGTTGAGGACTACGGCCCGCGTGTAGAGAAGTTCGTCAGGGCACTTGCTGCCAGGGCATCTTCTATAAAGGAGGAGTGGGGCATGTATGAGCTCCTGGACCTAGCTGGCGAGATGATTGCCGATGAAAATAGCTTTCTCAGGGCCGCGCATGATGTTAAAGCAAACGTCTTTGTGCCGGGGTGGCCTGACGGAGCCTTTGGGACTGACCTCTTCTTTGAGAGCCAGAGGGGAGTTAAGCTAAAGATTAACTACTTCAAGGACATGCAGCGCCTCGCGGACATATTCTTTGAGACCAAGGGTAAGGCCACAGCGCTCATAATAGGAGGGGGTATAAGCAAACACCACGCAATATGGTGGAGCCAGTTCAGAGAGGGTCTAGACTATGTTGTGTATTTAACCACCGCTGTGGAGTGGGACGGAAGCCTCAGCGGCGCAATGCCAAGGGAAGCCATAACGTGGGGGAAGGTCAAGCCAAGCGCCGATAAGGTGATAGTTTATGCAGATGCTACCATAGCGCTTCCAATACTTGCGGCGTACCTGCTGGGCAACGCAAAGCCTCCCAGCGAGGAAGGCGTCGGCTCTACCAGCTAGCTAATGCTGCAGCCTCCGCTCGCTGAGCCCTGGGGCTTCTAACCGGCCAGAACGTGTAAATGAGCTACATAAAACTAACATAAAAATGCTTATAAGTGTAGGAGATACTCTAAATCAGAGCTCAGCGCCTTATTTTGTGGCAATAAACAAGAAAGGGGATGGGGCTTGGCCGAGGAAGAGGGACCAAAGGGCGGAGCGCTAAAGGAGAAGTACGCTGAGATCAGCGTAGCTGAGTTCTTCTCAAAGAACAAGGAGCTTGCAGGCTTCTCAAACCCGACCAGGGCGCTGTACCAGACCGTCAGAGAGCTTGTAGAGAACGCGTTAGACGCCACGGACTCCCACGGCATACTTCCTGACATTAGGATCTATATCAGAGAGGTGGAGCCTGAGACCGAGGAGAGGCCAGCCAGGTATGAGGTAACTGTTGAAGATAACGGCATAGGCGTCCCTAAGACCGTTATGCCGCAGGCCTTTGGCAAAGTACTCTTCAGCAGCAAATACGTAATTAGACAGACCAGGGGCATGTACGGGCTAGGTGTTAAGGCGGTCGTACTTTACGCTCAAACTACAACTGGGCTACCCATTACTGTAATAAGCTCACAGGAGGATAGCAGCTTCGTATATTATCAGAAGATCAAGATAAACATCAAGAGAAACGAGCCTATCATTGTAGAAGATGGGCAGCTTGACAAGAGGAGCTCGTGGCACGGAACTATGGTGACCGCTTACGTTGAAGGCGACTGGACCAGGGCTAAGCCAAAGATATTAGAATATATCAGAAGAACAGCCGTAATAGCGCCTTACGCGGAGCTCTGGCTGGTCACGCCTGAGGGGGAGCTGTACTTCTTCCCAAGGGCTACCAAGAAGATGCCAGAGCCGCCAAGGGAGGCCAAGCCTCACCCTCATGGAGTAGATCTAGAGCAGGTTAAGGCGATGCTAAGCGTCACGCAGGCGGAGACCCTGCTGGAGTTCCTTAAGAGCTCGTTCCAGGGAATAGGAGACAAGACAGCGCAGGAGTTCCTTAACCATGTAGGACTGAGCGCGGACCTAAGCCCAAAGGCCCTCCTTAGGAAGGACCGTGCAGCTGATCTGGAGAAGTTTGTAACGTCCCTTAAGTCCTACAAGGGGTTCAAGGGGCCGCGCAGCGACTACCTTAGCCCAATAGGGGAGGAGCTGATAGAGATCGGACTGACGAGAATGTTTAAGCCAGAGTGGGTTAAGGCCGTTACAAGGCCTGCGCGGGCCTATGAGGGCCACCCGTTCATAGTTGAGGTTGGAATAGCCTACGGAGGTGGCATACAGCCGCAGGAGGAGCCAATACTGCTGAGATTTGCAAACAAGATACCCCTATTATATGAGGAAAGGGAGGACGTCTCCTACAAGGTTCTGTCCTCTATAGATTGGGGAAGGTACGGGGTTCAGGAGCCTTACCAGATGGCTGTGCTTGTACACATAGCCAGCACCAAGGTGCCCTACAAGGGCGTTGGGAAGGAGAGCATAAGCGAGATACCTGAGCTTGAGTCAGAGATAAGGAATGCAATACATGAGGTGGCGCGGAGCCTAAGGATCTACCTCTCCAGGAA
>CAYFFU010000046.1:0-6533 GCA_964342665.1 uncultured Desulfurococcales archaeon | reverse complement strand
AGTTTGGCTTGCCCTGGGCTTCGAGGTAGGCACTTAATTGTAGCGTAAAAAGCTTGACCTGTTATAAACTTATCTATCATATGCCCACCGCCTCTGCGCTGCTAAATGCTTTTTAAAACTCCTGCACAGGACTTTCTAGGGCTTTACTTGAGCTCTGAGCATCCCGCTATAAAGGCTATGCGGGAGATATCGGAGTTCGCTCTCAGGTCCGCCAGCATTATAGACACCAGCGAGATAGACAAGATGGTCGACCTGCTTGTTGACGTGTATCATAGGAAGGGTAAGGCACTGGTCATGGGCGCCGGCAGGAGCGGCCTAGTGGGCAAGGCCTTCGCGATGAGGCTGCTCCACCTTGGCTTTAGTTCCTACGTGCTGGGCGAGACCATAGTGCCAAGCATCAGCAAGGGTGACGTCGCAATAGCGATCTCAGGCTCTGGCAGGACCGGCCTAATAGTGGAGGCCGCAGACGCTGCAAAGAAGGTCGGGGCCTACGTTGTTGCAGTTACCAGCTACCCTGAGAGCCCCCTCGGACAGATAGCAGACATAGTTGTCAGGGTCCCAGGCAGAACCAAGATAAGCAAGATGGATGACTACTTTGCAAGGCAGATACTTGGACTTCATGAGCCGCTGGCGCCCCTTGGCACCCTGTTCGAGGACACAGCGATGATATTACTTGACGGCATAGTGTACTACCTCATGATAAAGCTCAACGTCAGCGAGGAGGAGATGCGCAGCAGGCATGCTAACATAGAGTTCTAGGTACGCCAAGCGGGGCAGAAGGGGGTCCCTGGTGAAGCTTAGGCTGATAGCCGTTGGGCTTGAGGGCCCCGTGAACCTAGGATACCTAGGCAGGCTAGCTGAGAACTTTGACGTAGACGAGCTCTATCTAGTCTCCCCCATTGCAAGTATACCTGAGTCCCTCAGGTGGGCCGCGAAGGCCTCCGAGGAGCCCCTTAACGCCAGAGTTGTAGGGTCGCTTAAGGATGCCCTCGAAGGGGCTGAGCTGAAGATATGCACGTCTGACGAGGCCTCAGCTAAGGACCTGCTCAGGGTGCCCGTTACGCCTGAGGAGGCGGCAGAGGTAGCCGCATCCCACGCGGGCACTGTTGCGGTCGTCCTTGGGAGGGAGAGCGTGGGGCTCACTAGGGAGGAGCTTGCAATGTGCGACATGCTAGTCACAATACCTGCCTCTGAGAAGTACACAGCGCTGAACGTCTCGAATGCGGCTGCTATTGTTCTATATGAGATCTACAAGGCCAGCAGGAAACCCCAACCTGCAAGGGAACCCCCAGATCCTAAGACTGTGCTCCTGGTCGAGGCGTACTCGAGGGCCCTAGCCTATGCCGTCAGGGCGCCCCCTGAGGCCACTCAGCTGGCCTTCAGGAAGCTGCTGGCAAAGTCCTCCGCAGCTGAGACAAGGGCCGTGCTGAGCCTGCTCAGTAAGGCGTGCGCCGCGCTCGGCTGTAAGGACCTGTTCAGCGAGGAGGCCTCAAAGCTAGGCATAGGCAGCGCCTAGGCCTCAAAGTAGGCCTGTTTCGCCTTCTGGAGCCTGTCCAGGTACGACCCCTCTTTATTTATCCTTGGCCTCCCGCTGTCCTTCTCCTGCCTCATGGTTATCCCTAGCTCCGAGAGGAGCCTGTTCATACCATCCCTTAGCTTGGTAGGCGCGGCAGCCACGCCGTGTACCCCTGGAGTCCCAGAGAACACCATCGCCCTATCGCTTATCATAGCTATCATCATTATATCATGCTCGGCGACGAAGGCCGCCGACTTCCTGGTCTCCGTGAGTCTCCTTATTATTTTCCCCACTGCAAGCCTCTCCTCTACGTCAAGGTGCGCGGAGGGCTCATCAAGTAGGTAGAGGTCTGCCTCCCTGCTCAGCGCCTGCGCTATTGCCAGCTTCTGCATCTCGCCCCCGCTCAGCTCCCTGGCCTCCCTCTCGAACAGCCTGTGAAGGCCTAGCTTCTGGGTGAGCTCCACGTACAGCCATGACCCAGAGGTCACGGACTCTGGGTTGCTTAACCTAAGGACGTCAGCGACTGTGGCGCCCTCAGGGAAGTAATCAGGGCTGATGTACTGAGGCTTGTAGCTGACCCTCAGCTCCCTGTATGTATATGCAGCTCCGCCCTCAGGCCGGAGCTCCCCAGCCAAGAACCTTATGAAGGTGGTCTTGCCTATCCCGTTAGGGCCAGTCACAGCTATTACCTCGCCCCCATTTATATAGCCTGGCATAACGTCAAGCGTGAAGTCGCCTAGCCTTATGGTTGCCTGAGTCCACTCCAAGTACTTAAACGTCTGCTCCTGCTGCGCTGACTGCAAGGACTTGTTGAAAACTATGGGCGAGTCCCTTATCCTCATGTTCTCGGACTGAAGGTAGCCGTCTAGGAACGCGTTGATCCCGACCCTCACACCATAGGACTGGGAAACTATGCCGTACACGCCAGGGTCTCCGTAAATTATGTGCACCGTGTCGCTCAAGTAGTCCAGCATTGCTAGGTCGTGCTCAACTACCAGGAAGTACTTGCCTGGCCTAACCTCGGACCTCAGAAGCCTTGCAACCCTAACCCTCTGCCTTACGTCCAGGTAGCTGCTCGGCTCGTCAAACATGTACACGTTGGCGTCCTTGCTCAGGGTGGCCACTATAACTAGCCTCTGCAGCTCGCCCCCGCTCAGGTTCTTCACGTCCCTGTCCCACACGCTGTCTAGGCCTACCTCCTGAGCAAGGTCCTTTGCGACGCCCCTCTCGTCGGCCCTTTTAAGCAGCTCCCCGACTGTGCCCTTGAGGTACCTTGGCACTAGGTCTATGTACTGGACCTTGTGGGCCACCCTTATCTTGCCGTCGTACAGCTTCTGGAAGTAGGTCTGCAGCTCGCTTCCCCTGAAGTGCCTTATCACATCGTCCTGAGTTACGTTCTCACCATCAACTCTGCCCAGGTTAGGCTTAAGCTCGCCTGCTAGTATCTTCAGCGCCGTGGTCTTTCCAGCGCCGTTCTTTCCTATTATGCCTACTATCTGCCCTTCCTTTGGGATGGGAAGCCTGAACAGCTTGAAACCGTTAACTCCATACCTGTGGACTGCCTCCTCGTCGAGCTCCTCAGGCAAGTTAACTATCGAGACTGCGTCGAAGGGGCACGCCTTAACGCACAGGCCGCAGCCTATGCATACGTCCTCGTGGATCACCGGCTTTGTCCTAAGCTTTGTGTCGGCCTCTATAGCAACCCCCTTTCGGCTCTTGTTGACTGGACAGACCGTGATGCACTGGTAGTTGCATCGCTTCGGCTTGCAGTACTCATCGTCTATTACTGCGACCCTTACCATTCTGTGTACCCTTCCAAAAGGGGCCTATCCTATCCCTTAAAACTTAAACTCGAACCTCTCTCCTGGCTTTAAAACTACAACCTTGGTGGGAAGGCCGCGGGACGTCACAATCCTCTTGAACTCCTCGGGGTCGCCGTAGAGCACAGGGAAGGTGCCGTAGTGCATTGGAATTGCAACCTTTGGCTTTAACAGCTCCACAGCCTTGGCGGCCTCGTTATGGTCCATGGTGAAGTGGCCCCCTATGGGCAGCAGCGCCACGTCAGGCCTGTAGAGCTCGCCTATCAGAGCCATCTCAGAAGTAATTCCCGTATCGCCAGCATGATAAATGACTCCCTCCGAAGTCATTATTACAGCTCCCACCGCGACCCCGTGGGTGCTGGTATGGTTTGCCGGCACCAGGGCTACCTTCAGGTCCTTGTCTATTATCATGGGTCCCCCCATGTTGCCGCCTACGGCCCTGGACTCGTCGCCTACCTTCTCTGCGATGAAATTAGCTATCTCGTAGGTGCTTATCACCTTAGCCTTTGGGTTGTTCTTGAGTATGTCAAAGGTATCTCCAAGATGATCGTCGTGGTCATGCGTCAGAATAATATAGTCAACGTCCCTTATGTCCCCAGGCTTTACCTTGGAGAGCGGGTTCGTTATCCAGGGGTCTATCAGAACCTTCTTGCCACCCACGTCTAGCTCAAAGGCCGAGTGCCCATAGTAAACTAGGGAGGCCATGCAGGGCACCTCCTCTTTAGTGTCCTACCTAGGAGATAAATACGGCTTAACCTTATCGGGGCGCTCAGCCGTCGCCTGCCTGTTTCAGAACGCGTAGCAGTGAGGAGGACCACGACATAATTATTATCGCTGTGACAGGCATCGACGTAAAAGGCCTCTTGAAGCACGCCAAGGCCTTACTGTTAAGCTGATCAGATCAAATTACTTAAGATATCATAGCGTGAGGCTGCAGGTAGTTAAGGCAAGCGCCAGCTAAGCTACGGTTATGTACCAATGTTCTATAGGCTCCAGTTTTTAGCCGCCTGTTAAAGCCTCGGTGAATAGGGGAGGGATTGTTTACTCAGGAAGAGATAAACAAAATCATCGAGGCTGGCAGGATAGGCGCCGAGGCCAGGGACCTAGGCGCCTCGTTAGTTAGGCCTGGGGCCAGTGCAAGGGAGATATGCGACGAGATAGAGTCCTACATAGTTAAGAAGGGTGCAAGGCCCGCCTTTCCTTGTAACTTCTCTATTAACGAGGTGGCGGCCCACTACTCCCCAGGCATTGAAGGCGTCGACGATGACGTAAAGGTTCCTGACAAGGCCATTGTCAAGGTGGATGTGGGCGCTTCGCTTGATGGCTACCTCTCCGACACCGCGGTCTCAGTGGTGGTAGGGAGCGAAGCGTTACAGGAGCTCTCAAACTCTGCCCGGGAAGCCCTTGACGAGGTTGTTAAGATAATGAGACCTGACGTGAGAGTCTATGACATAGGTAAGGCCATAGAGAGCGCTATAAAGTCGCACGGGTACAAGCCCGTCAAGAACTTGACTGGCCACACGATAGAGAGGTTCACCCTGCACGCTGGACTTTCAATACCTAACTATGCCGACAGAAGCATGTTTTACCACAGGCTGAGGCCTGGCGTCCAGGTCGCTGTAGAGCCTTTCGCAACGTCTGGCCGAGGGTTCGTAGTAGACGGACCTAAAGCCTATATATACTCGGCCACCGGGAGCAGGCCGCGTAACCTCTCCGACGGCGCAAAGTCGTTGCTCGAGTACATTTTAAGCAGGTACTCCACCCTTCCCTTCGCCAAGAGGTGGCTGTACCCAGACTGGAAGGCAAGTGAGATAGAGGGCCTGCTTGCTGAGCTGGTCAGGTCTAGGGCGCTCATAGAGTACCCAATCCTGATAGAGGCCTCCAAGTCGCCGGTCGCGCAGTTCGAGCACACGTTCTTAATACTTCCAAGTGGAGCAATAGTTACAACTAAGCTATCACCTTAAGTTGTTACAGTTTAAAAACTCTAAACTCTTTGGCTAAAGTGGAGAGGCCCTAGCATGGCCAGCAGCGCGTTAGCCACGTGGATCACAGTCGTCGTTAACGTACTATGGATAGCGCTCCTGCTCCTATGGATGACGGGGATAGGCAACTGGCTGCAGGTATACTGGTACAGGGCTGATATAAGGTCCAAGCTGAGCCTCCTGGGAAGCCTAGCAGATGAGGCCCGCAAGGAGACCATTGACTACCTGAACAAGAACAGCGCGAAGGACGCCACTACGGTAATTAACCGCCTTGCGGACTTCTTCACCATAGACCCGGTTTCTGTGGAGCCCACTGACATAATAAGTAGGATGAGGCACCTCCTCAACCTGAGGGACCTAAGGTTTAAGGACATCTTCGTGGAGGCCATGCCGAACGCCGATGACGTCGCCAGGAGCATAGCGTCCACGGCCGCAGAGATAACGTCAGCCCTTAACTTCATTTACAAGTACGTGAGGCACCTGCTGCTGTTCAGCGAGAAGACCAAGAACTGGTACCTCATACTTCAGCTTGAGATATTCATGCCGCAGATACTTCAGATAGCCCAGATGTACAGGAGGGCCCTAGACGACTTCCTGGCAAAGGTCCCCGTGGGCGACGGCGCAGGCCCCATGGTAGCGCTCAGGCTTGCGGGGTATAACGCGGAGTGGAGGGAGGTCACAGAGGACACTGTGGTTGCCGAGACTAACTTCGAGGGGCGCGACCTGATTATAGTTAAGGCTAAGGGACCCGCGTCGACCGTTGGAAGGCCTGGCGAGGCCGCTGAGAAGGTAATCAGGGAGGCCATAGCCAAGGGGAAGAAGGTGTCATTAATGATAACCGTCGACGCTGCCCTTAAGTTCGAGGGCGAAGACACAGGCGACGTGGCTGAAGGCGTGGGCGCCGCCATAGGCGACCCAGGCCCAGAGAAGATAAGGTTTGAGCGCGTGGCCACCGAGTACAACATACCCTTGAGGGCGGTCATAGTGAAAATGGGCATGGACGAGGCGATACTTGCTATGAACCAGCACATATACTCCGGGATAGACAAGGCCGTGGAGAGGGTGAAGCAGATAATAAGGAGCGAGAGCAAGGAGGGCGACACGGTAGTAGTGATAGGGGTTGGCAACACTGTAGGGGTGGGCCAGGGATGAACACGCTACAGCTCTACATGTTCCTCTTCCTCGTAGTGCTGCTGGCTGCCACCACCGCCATGA
>CAYFFU010000045.1:0-6762 GCA_964342665.1 uncultured Desulfurococcales archaeon | reverse complement strand
CCCGGGGGGGGGGGGCCCCCCGGGGCCGGGCCCGCCCCGGCGCACCCCGCCGGGGGGGCCCCGAGGGCCGCGGCCAGGTCGATCCGGTACCAGCCCCGCCGCTCGCGCCTAGCGACGCTGAGCTCGGCCAGCCTCGCGAGGACGTTGTAGGCGGCCTTGTCGCTGCTTCGTGTGATCCGCGAGCTCGGAGAACTTCACAGCCCATTCCCGTAGTAGATGATGTAGTGGAGCGCTGCCGCGAGCCGGCCCAGGGGCCTGCTCCTCCTCCGCCCGGGGCCCCCGGACGATTCCACAGGGCGGCCTCGGCGCTTACACCGCTACCAAGCTTGACCCGGTGTAAATCCCGGCCGCGGCACTACTTTTCATCAAGCAATAGGCCTTCATTTTACGTTAGGTAATGGTGCTGCACTTCTAAAACCTTAATATAAAGTTTGGTCTCAGGCCTTTACATGATGTTCTAGACGTTAGGACTGTTATTACCCGTAAAACGGTAGCTAAGCACCTCGTTCATTAGCGTTTGGTCAGCTCATTCTCAGCTAATATTAAAAAGCTTTAGATTAGGTTCTAATAGTGGGGATGATAAAAGTTGAACTTATTGGGGCTTCTAGAGAGTTTAATGTTATCTCAACTAGCTATCATAACGCTACTTGTTGCTGTAGCTGTAATAGCCTTGGTTCAAAGCGTTAGACTATACTTATCGCAGAGGGAGCTCCGGTCTATAAGGGGGCGCGTTAAGGACTACGCGAAGAGGTCAGCCGCAGTAATGACAGGTCAGGTCGCCGAACAGCTTCTGCCCTTCAGCGATAAGTTTAGGTATAACCCTAAGGACGCTAGGTTCCTAGGGTCGCCTATAGACTATGTTGTATTTGATGGACTAGAGGAGGGAAACCTGAGGGCCATAGTCTTCGTTGAGGTGAAGAAGGGCACGTCAAGGCTAACAGACAGGGAGTTCCAGGTAAAGGAGGCTGTTGAGAAGCACGCAGTTTACTTCGAGCTAGTTAGGGTAGACTAGGGGTCTCAGCTGGGATCTTGCATGTGCAACCCTGTTTAAGTAGCTCTGCGAGGCCCAGAGACTTCATAGTGCTTGGCTCCCTGCGTTCACTTAACTTTGGCGGAGCTGTCCCGCTTATTCAGGCTCCTGCCTTGGTCGTCCTTTTTTATAAACTGCTTGTAGACAAGGTAGTCCTCCTTTGCCTTCAGGAGAGCCTTATAGAAAGACTGCTCGCCGCCTATTAGGTACTGCTGGAGCGCCCTCTTGGCCGCCGCGGGCCCAACACCGTTAGTCATAAGCGCCTCAATTACGTAGTTCCCCAGCCCCTGCGGCGCGAAGCTGGCGTAGAGCACTGCCCTCTCCTGAACCTCCTTAATTAGCTTCTTCTCGTCCTTGTTAGGCTTCTTTAGGGTTCCCTTCCTCCAGGCCACGAACTTAGACGCCGCCTCCTCGCCCCAGCTGCTAGACGGCAGCGGAGCTATCATTATCGCGCCGCACTTGGGGCACCTCACATACCTCCCTAGGTCCGAGACCTTGGCCCTCCAGGTGTTTCCGCACGAGACGCAGACGAACAGCACCTCCTTAGACTGGGCTGACCTCCTGAGGCCCTGTATTATATAGTCCATGGCTACCTCCTTTATGTTAGACGCCAGCTCCCTCCTCAGGTACGGGTTGCTGAGTACCTCATTCATGAGCGGGGATGGCTCCTTGGATGAGACCACGTTGACATCCCTTAGGCCTCTCAGGAACTCAGAGACAGCGGCCAAGTCCAGTTTGTCAAAAGATATCTCCCTCATAGTTTCTTCGTCAACAACGCTGTTCCTGTAGGCGTCTATTATCCTCCTTCCCTGCTCGAGCGACACCCTGGCGTCAGGCTCTATAACTCCAAGGCGACGTGCGACCTGCAGGAACCTAGCGACGTAAAGCGGCGTTGACCTAACAGCGTCCTGGCTCATCGCGAGCAGCTCCGGCGGCTCGAGGTGCCTGAGGCTCAGGAGGGCTTCCTTAACGGCGGCAGCTGGCACGCCAGCGTGCGACGAGAACACGATGGCATACGGTATGTAGTCAAACCATACCTTCATCTTGGGCTCCAGGGCCTTTGATATGAGGAGGCCGAGCGTGAGGTTGCCCCTGCTTCCAAGACACGTGTAGAGTACGCTGAGCCCCCTGGACTCCTCAACCACCGGCTCGAAAAAGGTCAGGGGGACGCCCCACGCGCTGTAAGTCTTGGTCAGGACGCTTACTAGCTTCGAGGCCACATTGCTGTCTATCCCCTTGTCTGCCAGTAGCTTTGCGCCGCGGTCAGGCTCCATCATTGAGAAGCTTAGGATGCTACAGACCTCCTTCGCCACCTTTGCGCTGACAGGGATTAGCTCGCCCTCCCATACAGGTATGGCTCCCTCGGCCTCTCCAACAGGTTTAGCGTCTATTCGCTGCTCGTCATAGTCTATGTTTACGACCTCCCATACCTTCCCGGCCAGGGTGAACCTGAAGTTGCTGGTGTTGCTGGTCAGCATGGCAACCTCAACGAACCTCTCGCTTACGTCGCCGACCTGGGAGTTTGAGGTAATGTCATATACTTTGAAGTTGACCTCGTCCGGTATCATAGAGACCTCATAGAGGTACCTCAGGGTCCTCCTGTACCTGCGCAGCTGCCCAGTCTCCCTGTCGTACCTTATAATGCCGACTGAGTCCAGGTGCTCCGCGACCCTCCTCACATCGTCGAGCGATGTCTGAGAGAACGGGGCCGCCCTAGTTATAATGTTATAGACCCCTCCAACGTCGTTTGCGCTGCCCTCTACGAGCATAGCTACCATCTGGTGAGCTAGCACGTCAAGTGAGTTCCTTGGATATGCAAGGTCTTCAAGGTCCCCTCTCTCAGCCCTCCTGGCTATGGAGGCGGACTCAAGGGTCTCAAATATGTTGTCAAATGTAACTATTGTGGCCCTGCTTACCCCTCCAAACCTGTGGCCAGACCTGCCAGCCCTCTGCACCATAGCTATAACTTCCCTTGGCGACATGAACTGGACCACGTGATTCACGAGACCTATGTCTATACCGAGCTCCATACTTGACGTGGCCACAAGGGCCTTCAGCTTGCCCTCCCTGAACTTGGCCTCTGAGTCCTCCCTGACCTTACGGGAGAGGCTGCCGTGGTGCACGGCAACTTTGTTAGACCCCAGCTTACCAGCTAGGAGGGAGGCAAGCTTCTCGGCTACCGACCTCGTGTTTGTAAACACTAGCACGGAGCCCTTCTCGCTCTCGACCACATCAGCAATGGCCTGTGCTGCCCTATCAAAGTCGTCGCTGCCGCCCTCGTTAACAACCTTAAGGTCTATAACATACTTTCTGGCCGTGTTGTCCTCAACTATTGTGACGGGCTTCGTGGAGGAGAGAAGCCTTGCTGCCTGCCTCTTGGAGCTCTCGGACAGCGTGGCAGAGAGACCTATGCGTTGGATGTCCTGCTTTGACGCCTCGCTGAGCCTTTCAAGTATAACGGAGAGCTCCACGCCCCTCTCATTATCTATCAGCTCCTGCACCTCATCAACTATTACAAATGAGACGCCGCTCCACATGTCCCTCCTTGAGGCTATCGTGAGGAGCAGGTTGAGGCTCTCTGGGGTAGTTATGACGAAGTCCGGCGGGCTTTCGAGGAACTTCCTCCTAATTGATGACGTTGAATCCCCGTGCCTCAGCGCTATGCTGAACCCTGCAGCCTTCACAATTCTTGAGACCCTGAGCATCACGTCCCTGTTGAGCGCCCTCAGGGGGGTCACATAGATGGCTTTGATCACACCGTCGTTAGGCTGAAACCTGTCTAGCATCATTGACACTACTGGGAAGACGGCGGCCTCGGTCTTGCCGCTACCCGTTGGGGAGACGACTAGCGTGTTTGAGCCGCTCAATATTACAGGTATGGCCTTCTCCTGAATTGGCAGGAGGGAGCTGTAGCCCAGCTCCCTTATTGCAGATCTTAGCCTTGGATTAAGGCTATCTAGGGCGCTCCCCAACGGGCTTCCCATGTAACTGTCTCGCCAGGGGTAATAGGTACTACTAGCTTAAGGTCTCGCTCGCGACAGGAGCCTTAAAATTGCATTAGAGGCTTATGGCGCCCTGCAAGCGCAAAAAGGCTATCGGCAAATAATAAATAATAGGAAAGGAAACAATATAGGGCTAGTCCTTGAGCAGGCTAGCCGCTTCAAGAGCTTGGAATGCCTGAAGAGCTCGTAGAGCTCCCGCTCTCGCCGCCCTCGCCCTCCTTGCCCTTCTTCTCCTCCTTGGGCGGCGCGGCGGCTATCAGGTCGTCTATCTTTAGCAGCGCTATTGCAGCCTCTGAGGCGCCCTTTATTACCTGCTTCTTTACCATTAGGGGCTCGTAGACGTCTATCTTTACCATGTCCTCAGCGACCTTGCCGTTGAGTACGTCTACGCCTGCGAACTTGAGGCCCTTGCTGTGGAGGGACCTGAGCTGCATTACCGTGTCAAGCGGGTCCATGCCGGCGCTCTCCGCGAGAACGCTGGGTATGGTCTCCAGCGCGTCAGCGAAGGCCTCTATGGCAAGCTGCTCCTTGCCTCCTATGGTGGCCGCGTAGTCCCTCAGCTGCATGGCGATCTCTACCTCTGGGGCTCCTCCGCCGCCAACTATCTTGGGCTCCCTCATTATGTTCCTGAGCGCGTGGAGCACGTCATTTATGTTGCGCTCGGCCTCGTCCAGAAGCATGTCGTTAGCTCCGCGGAGCAGTATGGTCACGCTCCTCGGGTTCTTGGCGCCCTCTATGAAGACCATCTTGTCGTTGCCTACCTTCCTCTCCTCGACTAGGTCAGCGTAGCCGAGGCTCTCGGGCTTGAGGTCCCTCACGCTGGTCACTATCTTGGCTCCAGTGGCCTTAGCGAGCTTCTCTATGTCGCTCCTCTTGGCCCTCCTGACGGCCAGTATGCCCTTCTTTGCCAGGAAGTGCTGGGCCACGTCGTCTATGCCCTTCTGGGTTACGACTACGTTAGCTCCGGTCGCGGCTATCTGGTCCACCAGGTCCTTCAGTATCTTGGTCTCCTCATCCAGGAACGAGTCCAGCTGGTCTACGTCGCTCACCCTTATCTTCGTGGTTATGTCAGGCTTCTGTATCTCCAGAGGCGCGTCAAGGACGGCGATCTTGGCGTGCTCAACCCTCCTAGGCATGCCTGGGTGGACTACCTCCTTGTCGAGCACTATGCCCTTAACCAGCACCGAGTCCATTAGGCTCTCTCCCTTCTTCTTCTCTATCTTTATGTAGTCTAGGTCGACGTTGTACCCGCCTGAGGGCTGAGGCTCGGCGACGGTCTTTATGGCCTCAACTGAGAGCTCTACCATCTTGTCCCTCTCAGGTCCCTGGCCAGCGTACTTGCTGCCTATGGTTGTGTTAGCTATCTTCTTCAAGGTCTCGTCATTATTGACGTCAACTGGTATGGCCATCTTGTCCAGCACTTCTAGGGCCTTGTTCATGGCCTTCGTGTAGCCCTCAATTATTATAGATGGGTGTATGTTCTGCTCCAGCAGAGCCTCGGCCTTCTCCAGCAGCGCGCCTGCTAGCACGACAACGCTTGTAGTTCCGTCGCCCACCTCAGCGTCTTGGGCCTTGGCTATCTCTACGAGCAGCTTTGCGGCCGGGTGCTGAACCTCCATCTCCTTAACTATGGTAGCGCCGTCGTTAGTGACCGTGACGTCTCCAAACGAGTCTATTAGCATCTTGTCAAGTCCACGGGGTCCTAGGCTAGTCTTGAGCATCTCAGACAGTACCTGCGCAGCTAAGATGTTGTTCCTCAGCGCCTCTCTTCCATAAGATCTCTGGGTACCCTCCTTCAATATCAGCACAGGTATTCCCTGGGACATGGCTATTCACCAACAGCGCTCTCAATAAACTTTCGTGGAACTACTTCTATAAAAGCTTTACTCAGGCTCCCTATTGCTTGAGGACCTCTTCCTGTAAGTTCTGTGGTATGCGCGCTTCTCCTCAGGGGATCTCAGCGAGCTTAGGAGCCTTTCATTAGGGGTAAGCTCAGGGCTCTGCCTCTGGGGCCTGCGCAGCCCAGGCCCGCACGATATGAGCCCCTGGAGGGTGATGAGGCACTCGTTACACACCCTCAGCACTCTTCCGTCAACCCTGCAAATGGTGGTCGGCAGCCTCCTGTTGCAGATGTCGCAAGTCTCCCAGGCAAGTATGTCCCGCAACCTTGTCCCCGTACGCTACCTACTGTAGGCCAGTAGTTATAAAAGGGAAGATCCGAGGGACGTCATCTTCAGGGCCTGCAGCCTAGGCAAGGCGCGTCCAACGGCATGCACCTTGCAGTCAGTTCAAGTTAGCCAGACCGGCCTTAGCAGTAACTGATTAAAAGGAGCCCTTCTTCTTGCCCTCCTCCTTAATGGCGTAGATGCCAACTATTCGCTTCACTGAACCGTCGGTGCAGGTCCCACTAGCCATACCAACGTAGTCACCGTCCTTAAAGTCTCTAGTTATGGTGGAGCTCCCACACTGCTCAACGGTTACTATCTTTGGCCTCTTTCTCATCTCCTGAAGTCTCCTGATCTCGTTCATCTGCCTTATCGTCATGGCGGTGGTGGCAGCCAGCAGCACTACGAGGAAGAGGAACATGTAGAGCTTTAGCGTGTTAATCCCTGGCCCACCCCGACAGTGTTGCCAACCCCTATCACTACTGCCCTGTCGCCCGCCTTGCTCTCGCTCCTTATTATCTGCTTCGCCCTCGCCGCGGCCTTGTCTATCCCGGAGTATATGTGC
>CAYFFU010000044.1:0-6850 GCA_964342665.1 uncultured Desulfurococcales archaeon | reverse complement strand
AGCCCCTCCAGCCGACACCGGGTGGTCCGGGGTTCAATTCCCCGCGGCGGGACCAGGGCCTGCCTCCTTTAGTTTAACTGAATTTAAACTTCCACACGGTTCAACAGAAAAGGTGCTATGCGTGTCGGCAGCAGTGATGCCTAACGGCGCCATATTGCTAGGCAACAACGTTGTTGCCGACTCCTACCATCGGAGGCCCATTAGAGTAGTAACCCATGCTCATGAGGACCATATAAAGTACCTCTCTCGGAGCGTCTCTGAAAGCCTCTTCGTGGTGGCGACCCCTACAACGCATGAGTTTCTAAAAGTTCTTGGCTATAACATACCGGCAACCAAACAAATATCGCTGGATTATTATAAGTCCTTTGAATTTGACAGGGAGAGGGTAACACTTCTGCCATCAAGGCACATAGCCGGCAGCGCGCAGGTTATGGTGGAGTCACCTAACGGCGTTGTAGGTTACACTGGAGACTTTAAGGAGCCTGGGACGCCATCCATGAAGGACTTGGACGTCCTCGTAGTTGATGCTACCTATGGCAGCCCTCACCTTTCAAGGACCTCAACCGAGTGGGACGCCCTCGGGGCCCTGATTAATATTATAGAGGATCACTCAGCAAACATGCCAATAATAATTTATGGGTACAACGGCAAGCTTCAAGAAATAATGGTTGAGCTTAGGCTGAGAGGCGTCAAGAACCCGTTCATAGCTGACGACACTACTCTAAAGCTTGCAAGAATAGCCTCTAAGTTCTATAATGTAGACCTAGGCGCCATCAACCTGTTCTCATCGGAAAAGGTAACGCCTGACACCATAGCGTTTATACATCTATCCAAGAGTAGCTCTATGCTGAGGGTCCCGGCAGTTCACGTAATACTTACTGGCACGGAGCGGAGAGGCCCTGCAGTGCAGGTCCGCGAAAACGTGTACAGGGTTTCGTTCAGTGACCATGCGACGTTCTGGGAGGTCGTGGACTATATAAAGGAGGCAAGGCCGCGGAAGGTCATCGTTGACGGCTCCAGGGGCTTTGACTCTCAGTTCATGGCCAAGTACCTCAGCAGCGTGCTCAACATAGACGCCGTGTCACAGCCGTGAGGTGCCGTCCATGACCCTACAGGAGGGCGGCCAACCAGGTAGCTCTAGGTCGTCAGCCAGCTTAGCCATAGAAAGGCTTGCAAAGAGCAAGAAGTACTTAACCAGCTCTTTGGAGGTGTCAATGGGCCCCCCTCTTATGACGCTTGGAATAGCCCTGGCAGTGATGGCATACCTCGTAAGGGGGCACTCTACGGCCTCCGTGAGCCTATCGCTAGCTGGGCTTACGGCAGCAATGGTGGGGTCCGCTATGGAAATGGCGTTCCTCTTAATAACGTCGAGGGCTGTGGACCTGCTTCAGGGTGAAAGCCATAACCTAGTCCTCAGGATACTTTTCGTAGCGGCTTCGATGAGCCTGTACATGGTGCTCATAGGAATGCCCATAGTGGGGCTTTACGTTCAGGTGCTCGCCTCAAGGAGCCTAAAGGCCGTGCCGCTGAACAGCGCTGAGCGCGATGACCTCGGAGCCATGTTTAAGCTCCTCTGGCTATACTCACTTCTGACCGGCGGCATCATACTTGCCGTAGCGCAGAGGAGGTTGTCCCTAAGGCTCGTCAGGGCCGTGGAGTCCATCTCTGAGAACGGCTCAGGAAACGTTGCTGGGCAGGGCGCTCCTGAAGCGCTCAGCGCCCATGGCCAGTAGAGGAATTATTATGTTAGGCGCAGCCGCCATATTCTCGTCGAGTATGACTCTCCAGCTCGAGCCGCACTCCTGGCAGTACATGAGCCCATACCTCATCTCCTTATCCATGAACGTGCCTATCTTGAACTTGTTGTCATTACCACAGAAGGGGCACACCGCTGACCCCTCGGACACTTTCCATGCGTAGCCGCAGAGGTGGCACACCATGAAGAAGGAGTTGCCCCTCTTAACCATAGTTCTGCTCTCGCTGCCGCAGAGCGGGCAAAACGCCGTAACCTCTTGTATGCTGCCCCTGGCCTCAGCGAACTTTTCTGCGTACGACCTAGCTATTGCCTGAAACGCCAGCAGGGCGCCTTTTGAGCCGCTCTCGCTAAGGTCACCTGAGATGGCCCTGCTCAAGGCCTCCTCCGCTTTCTCGGGCTCTACGTGCTCACCGATGCTTGAGGCTGCGAACGTTATGAGGTTCTTTAAGAGTCCCGTCTCCGCAAGCTTGGCTAGAAGGTCCTGCAGCGACAGGTTGCCATTCCACATCTCGTTAAGGGTCCTAGCTACATCGTCCATTATTTTAAGCTGCACCTCTTCCACTTTCTTGGCTAACTCTATGTTTATCTTAAGGCCCAGCATCCCAGCGTACCTGTTTAGGCTCCTAACAAAGCTGGCCAACCTTTCATCTGACGCCGACAAAACTCAAACCCCTTCCCAGGGCGCCCAGGGGGCTATTAGCTGCCAATGACGGCCAGCGGGTCTGCTCCCTTCTCGACCTGTTCCTTAAGGTCCTTCAATATTTTGATCAGGCTTGGAATGACCTGCCTGTAGTCTGCTACAACCCCATAGTCGCACTGCGAGAAGATGGGCGCTGAGGGGTCGTTATTTATGGCTACGACAACCTCGGCCTCCCTTACCCCAAACATGTGCTGTGCCGCGCCACTGATGCCCACTGCTATGTATATGACGGACTTTATGGACTTGCCGGTCTGGCCTATCTGCTTCTCATGCGGTATCCAGCCTAGGTCAACGGCCTTCCTGCTCCCGCCCACCACAGCCCCTATTATGTTGGCCAGCTCCTCCAGTGACTTGAAGCCCTCGGCTGTGCCCAGTCCCTTGCCCCCACCAACTACTATCTCGGCCTTCTCTATTGGCGTCTCCGTCCTAGGTATGACCTTCCTGGAGATCAGGCGGGCCTTTGGCTGCGGTATATAGTCAACCTTCTCCTCTATGATCTCACCCTTACGGTTAGGATCTCTTGGCGGCAGTGGGAACACGTTAGGCCTCGCCGTGGCCATCTGCGGGCGCCTGTTGGGGGTCCTTATGTAGGCCAGGAGAACTGCCCCGAATGGGGGGCGTATCTGGAACACGTCCCTGGTCTTTTCATCTACATCAAAGTCCGTGCAGTCAGCGGTTATCCCAGCCCTCAGGTGGTTTGCTATGTACGGGGCGAGCTCCCTGCCCCTCATTGTGCCGGCTACAAATACCATCTCAGGCTTGTACTTCTTTATTAGGTGGACGGCGACCTCGCCATATACATTCGGCGCGTAGCTCTTTAGTCTCTCGTCGTCAACAACTATTACCTCGTCAGCGCCATACTCTATGAACTGGTTGGCGTACTGCTTTACGTTATAGCCTAGCAGTACCCCTGTTATCTTAACGTTAAGCTTCGAGGCAACCTTCTTGGCCGGGGTCAGCATCTGTAGGCTGGGCTCTATAATTCCATTCTCATCGGTTTCAGCAATTATCCAGACGCCGCGATACTCGTTGTTGTCCCTGCACTCCCACTCGGGGCACAGCTTATCACAGTCCGCGGTGCCTACGACACTGCTCATGAGGCATCACCCCCGCTCTCCTTCAGGGCCCTTATAAGCGCCTTAGAGGCCTTCTCGTCGGTTAGGAGGGACTTTAGGATCCACCTGGCAGCGTCGTCGCCATCCTTAGGCCTGTAGATCTGCTTCTTCCTAGGAACCTCGGGCACGTCTACGGTCTTAGCAACGTATGTGGGTGAGCCCTTAAGTCCCGTGCACCTCGGGTCAAGTTTAAGGTCGTTGTTAGTCCAAGTTATCAGCATACCTGGGTTTGCCTTGAACCTTATCTTGTTAAGCAGGCTCACAGGCCTTGGCTTGAGGGACTTCATTGCGACATTTATTATCGCTGGCAGGTCTAGCTCCCACTCCTCTATGGCGTCCTCAAGTATGCGCTCAACCCTGAGTGAGCCGCTCTCGGTTAGCCAGGCGTCCCTCACGTAGTATACATAGGGCCACTCCAGCCAGCTGGCGGTCTGCGCAGCTATGTGCGCAGTGCTGGAGTCCGTAGTCTCCTGGCCAAAGACCACTAGGTCTACCTTACCTATCTCCCTGTCAACCTTCCTTATTGCGTTGGCAAGTACGTAGCTCGTGGCAAGCGTGTCTGCGCCTGCATAAGCCCTGTCAGTAACTAGGATAGCCCTATCAACGCCCATACCGACCAGGTACTCTAAGCCCTTGACGGCCGGCGGAGGTGACATTGATAGGGCTATCACCTCACCCCCATACTTGTCCTTAAGCCTCAGGGCCAGCTCAACTGCTGGAAGGTCGTGCGGGTTCACAATGCTTGGAACTCCCTCCCTTATTAGGGTCCCTGTCTTAGGATCTATCCTTACGGACTGGGTCCCAGGCACCCACTTCATGCCAACTACTATCCTCACTACTATCACCTCACGTAAACCTGTAAATAATTCCATGACCGCTCTTGGGGTAGTTCCACGTTATTGCGTCCATAGGACATATCACCCTGCACGTACCGCACTCGACGCAGCCCTCATAACTAAACACTATCCTGTTGCCTGCGAGCGTGTAGCAGCCTGCTGGGCAGAGGTATATACATGGCTTCGCTGGGCACTTCTCGCACTTGTTGTAATCCACGACTATGTGAGGGTCCTCGTCGACGTTCCACACGTCGCTCTGCAGTATATCCTCGAGTTTCAGCTTCTGTGGCACCTGTTGGGCCTGTTGGGCGCTCATAAGGACCTCACCACTGAGAGGGCAAGCGGTAAGAGTTTAAATAGCTCAGCATTTTCACTGCTTAAAGCCTTGATCATGGCCTCGTAAGGCGTAGGTATCTCGTAGTCCTGGTCGTAGAGCTCCCTAAGCATGCCAATAACTATTCCAGGCAGCTTAGCAAACTCAGGGCTGCCCATGAGCCACTCCGACGCCGTATGCTTGACCAACTGCCTATATATGAAGCTGTTCTTTAAGTTATACTCATATGCCTTGAGGTTCTCGTAAGTGAGGCCTCCATTGTTCCTGGCGTACTCTATGGCCTCGGCTGCGAGCTTCCCACTATAGACTGCAAAGTCAACGCCACGATAGTTTATTCCGGTGCTTAATAACAGGCCTGCGGCGTCGCCTACTATTAGCAGCCCTGGGTATGTAAGGTGAGGCGGCGAGAACTTAAGGCCCCCCTCTATTGTTAGGTGACCTCCGTACTCAGATATTGTGGCATCGCGCCAGAGCCTCCTGAAGTACGGGTGAAGTCTAAACTCCTCGACGAGCTCGTAGACGTGCTGGTTAAGCTTGCCTGCCTCTATGGCCTCTATCGCGTGCGCCAGGTGCAGGACTATTCCTATACTAACGGTGTCCTTGTTAGTATATATGAACCCCCCGCCTGGCACGCCCTTAGTTATGTCGCCAACGACTACCCATGCAACACCTTCGTCGGACTCTATGCCGAACGCCGTCTCAAGCTGAGGCGCGCCCGTCCTAAGAACCTCCTTGACCCCAAGCGCTATGTGATCTGGCTTAAGCTTATCTACTATGCCCGCCTTCTCTAAGAGCAGTCTGTTCACTCCTTCTGCGTCTACTATCACGTCAGCTTCCACCGTGTCTGACCCACTTCTTATGCCTACGGCCTTGCCGTCCTTGAACACTATTTCATCAACTGTTACCTCGTTAACATATATAGCGCCGGCCTGCTCCGCCTTTCTCGACATCCAGCCTGCCAGCTGAGGCAGCATAGCAGTAAAGCTCTTCCTTGAGTTGGTCTTGTACTCTATTGTAGAGACCTCTCCATTTGAAACGAAGCTTATCCTCTCCCTGGTAACCCATCGCTGTATTGGGGCTTCCTTGTCCAGCTCTGGCCATACATCCCTTAGCGGCTGTGCATAAACTCTGCCCCCAAACAGCTCCTTCTCTCCAGAGCCTCGGCCCCTGTCTACTAACAGAGTCTTAAGACCCTTCTTAGCTAGCAGATAGGCCGCCGCGGAGCCGGCGGGACCCGCGCCTACCACTATTACATCAAACTTAGTGGGCAACTGGGACAATTAAAGGCACCGAGCTGTCAAAACCTTAAGGGTACTTTAAGCTTATTTGGTGTATCTGAACGTTATAGACAATGTCTTTAGCTCAAGGCCTGCTAGAGGTACAACTGTGGAAAAGCTATAGCCTAACAACACGTATCACAGAGAAGAGCCATAGATCATGCCAGGGTTTTAGATCAACTTTGCGTTTAGGCCCAAGACTTGAGGCGTCAACTACAAGGGTTCGCTGATAGAGGTATGACGGCTAGGCCTTCAGAACGGCTTCAACGACTGCTCCGCACCGCAGGCCTCGCACACCAGTACCCATATTTTGCCTCTCTTCTCTATGTGAGTATCTATGCTGCCACAGGTCGGGCAGCGCACGTAGTTCTTGACAAATATGTCGAGCATCTGCTTCAACACCTTACTTGAAACCTTTACAGTAAGGACTAGCTGGCCCGAGCCCTCCTCATAGCTTCCAGCCGAGGCTAGTTCCTTCATTAAGTACCTGGCAACTAGGTCCGGATCCCTCTTAAGCTTCTGCGAGATCTCCCTGAAATTCTTTATTATGGTCTGAGTCCCAACCCTTATCACCTGGGGCTCTGGAAGCTCTAGCGTGCCGGAGCCGCTTCTGGGCGGCACCTTTTCATAAACTCTGTTCAGCAGCCACTCATAGTCCTTTAGCTTGCTCTCCTCGCTCAACGCCAGCACCAGCGCTTCAGTAGCTCTAAGGATATTAAATGACGATTAACTATTATTGCCTTAATGTTTTTAACCTTACCACGTAATTGCGGACTGTGGTGGGCCGGTAGCTCAGCTGGAAGAGCGCTCGGCTTGCACCCGAGAGGTCCCG
>CAYFFU010000043.1:0-6855 GCA_964342665.1 uncultured Desulfurococcales archaeon | reverse complement strand
CTCAAGAGGCTCAAACGGCATGCCGGAGCTGCTCCCTGGAATAAACTTCATACTTGGGCTTCCCGGCGAGCGGAGGGAGACCTACAGGTTAAACAAGGAGTTCCTGCAGGAAGTGCTTAGGAGGCGCCTGCTGGTTAGGAGGGTTAACATAAGGAAGATCCTAGCTATCCCTTCCACGCGCCTCTACTTTATGAAGTGGGGAGTTCAAGACAAGTATGAGCCCGAAGCCCGCTCCTTCATCTACTATGTTAGACACGTCTTTGACAGGACCGAGCTCTCGTGGATAGCGCCGAAGGGAACTATCCTTACGGACATCTGGGTTGAGGACTGCGAGCCCCTAGGCTACTGCTATGCGAGACAGGTCGGCAGCTACCCTCTCACAATAATGCTAAGGGGCAGCTACCCTCGCCTTTACTACATCCCTAAGGTTGTCGTGACAGGCGTGCACTCGGCCAGAGCCGTTGAGGGGGTGCCCGTGGAGCTGGCCGAATCAGCGTGACCGCCAGCCTTAGGAAGCTCGAGTCCTAGCACGTAGGACACAACCCTAAGCGCAAACACTGTTGTAAGGCCCGCAGCGGAGGCCAGAGTGCTGCCCAGCGGGGATGCGAGATAGTAAACCACGCCACCTGCGGCTGCGGCGCTTGCATAGATCTCCCTCCTTAAAACCATCGGGACCTCGCCTACTAGCACGTCCCTTATCACGCCTCCGCCAGAGCCCACTATCATCGCTATTATTGACGTGCTTATTATGTTAAGGTTAGCCCTGACAGCCAGGTAGGCGCCGAAGACCGCGAAGTCGGAGAGCCCTACTGCGTCTGACACGAAGAGGAGGATATTCATAGGCTTGCTCTCTAGCCTTCTCCAGAAGACGAAGGTTATAAGCGACACAGCTATGGAAAGGGCCAGATCCTCAGGGCTCCTCAGGACTAGGGGAGGGGTCACTCCTAGAAGCACTTCTGCTATAATGCCGCCTGCATAGCTTGTGATGAGGCCTAGCACTATGCACCCCAGCAGGTCAAGCCCTTTTCTGGCCCCCTTGAGGGAACCTGAGGCTGAGAAGCTGACAACGCCTATGTAGTTCAGCGCCTCGAACATCGTGATCAAGTTTCGGCCCTGGTGGCCGAACGCCCTATTAGGATTAAAGCACATGCTCAGCGAGCTAGGAGGAGCGCCATATTTAACCTTTAGATCTATGTATACTATATAAGGTGCCAACAGTTGCAGGACGAGGACTCTAACATACCGCTGATAGTTAAGCGAAGAGTTCAAGTCACCGGTGGCTCTACCTATATAGTCTCACTGCCGAAAGAGTGGGCAAAGATACTTAACATAACTAAGGGCAGCGAGGTCCTCCTGGAGCTCAACCCCGAGAGGTGGGTGAGGCTCAGGGTCGAGCCAACAAACGGGGCGCAGATAGTAAGAGCGATCGAAATCCCCGTTAGGCCTAACCTGAGCAGCGCGGCCCTCTCGATGCAGATAATATCTACATACTTGGCCGGTTATGATACGATAACGTTAAGATATGAGCCTTCAGAGTCAAGTCTCGCAGAGGACGTGGTTAACTTTGTAAGGACCAAGACCATAGGGCTGGAGCTTCTTGAGGAGTCAGATGACCAACTAGTCCTTAGGACCGTAGTTGACGTGACATCGATATCGGCAAAGACTGCCATAGGCAACATGGTAAAGATAGTTAAGTCCATGATAGAGGACCTGTCCGATGTAATAGAGGAGATTAAGCAGAAGGACCTGCTGGAGGCGGTAATAAGGAGGGATGACATAGTCGACAAGCTGTACCTCTACATATACAAGCAGCTAAACCTAGCGCTCCAAGGCATTATAAGCCCTAAGGAGCTCGAGATGAACACCTTGGCTGAGAGCATAAACATATACACGATGGTTAAGAGCCTCGAGAGGATAGCGGACCAGGTTGTTTCCATGTCACAGTGGTTGCTTGACTACAACGGCGCCCTAACGGTTGAGCTCAAGGCGCTGTTCGCCAAAGTGAGGGACGTCACCGTGAGATCCATAGACCTTGTAAGCTCAAGCGATCAAGGGCTTCTACTTGACATGTACGAGAGGCTTCATAACGTAGCAAACGAGGTTACCGAGCTCTACTCAAGGGCGCGAATGTCTGGGTGCGCAAACGAGTGCTACCCCATATTTGACGGGGCCAGGAGGATAATAGCCCAGACCATAGACCTGCTGGAGGCCTTAATGGGGCTTTACATGCTGAGGAAGCTAGAGTCTGCGTTAGCGCACGAGGACATCAAGAAAGCTTAAAAAAGGCTATTGCTAATTTGTAGAGCTCTGAGGTGCATTAGTAAGTTGGGGAACGCGTCTGTAGCGAAGATTTAGTCAACGAGATCAGGAGGATTTCAGCCTTAGCTCGGCTTAGCTTTAGTGACGAGGAGCTAAAGGACCTGTGTGAGAGGGTCTCTGAGCTAAGGGAGTTCCTGGGTAGGGTCTCTAAGTATAAGGATCTAGACGTGGCGCCACTTTATAACGTCTGGGACAGTGTCCTTGAGCCTAGGTCTGAGAGAGGCTCTAACGTGAGAATATCATGGCTTGACCAGGGCAGATTGAAGGACAACAGGGTAGTAATACCGTGGAGAGGTGGATGAAGTTGAAGTACACTGCCATGCAGGTACTCAGCGACATTGCTACAGGGTCCTTAACCCTAGAGGAGCACGTTATGAAGATATACGAGAACATTAGAAGGCGTGAGCGTCAGGTCAGGAGCTTTATAACATTGCGCAGTGAAGACGAAGTCATGAACGATGTCAAGAAGGTTGAGGCGACGTTGAGGGAAGGACATAGCCTGAGGCTGGCCGGGCTCGTTGTGGCCGTTAAGGACAACATATCTACAGACTTCATGCAGACCACTGCCGGATCCAGGATACTAGAGGGTTACGTACCGCCCTACTCAGCGACGGTGGTGAGGAGGCTGCTCGACAGCGGAGCCATTATAATTGGAAAGACTAACATGGACGAGTTCGCCATGGGGAGTACTACAGAGCTCAGCGCCTACGGACCCACGCACAACCCGTGGGACCTCTCAAGGGTGCCTGGGGGCAGCAGCGGAGGCTCTGCTGCCGCGCTGGCGTATGGGGCAGCGGACCTGGCGCTGGGGAGCGACACGGGCGGATCGGTCAGGCTGCCTGCGGCGTACACAGCCACCGTGGGCCTAAAGCCCACCTATGGGCTAGTTAGCCGCTATGGACTAATACCATACGCTAATAGCTTGGAGCAGATAAGCCCCATGGCAAGGTCAGTGGTCGACGTAGCCCTGCTGCTCAGCGTGATCTCTGGCTACGACCCCTTCGACGCCACAAGCCTTGACACGGGCAGCGTCAGCCTGGAAGGCCTTCAACCGATGAGACCTGGCGAGGTCAGTATCTGCGTTCCGTCAGAGCTGATAGAAGGCTCTGACGAGCCTGTCAAAAAGACCGTGCTGGGAGTCCTTGACAGGCTATCGTCAGAGGGCTTTGAGATAGAGTATGACCTGAGCATACCTGTATTGTCGGACGCGCTGCCAATATATTACACTATAGCATTGGCAGAGGCCGCTAGTAACCTCGCGAGGTACGATGGCAAGCTTTACCCATTCATGGCAAGGAAGCCCACGTACACGGAGACGGCCGTGGAGACTAGGGGGCTTGGCTTCGGCGAGGAGGTGAAGCGCAGGATACTGCTCGGAACCATGGCGCTGAGCGAGGGCTACAGGGACGCGCTCTACGTCGCTGCCACAAAGGGCCGGAGGCTGATAAGGGATGAGCTTCTCAGGCTCACCAGGAGGTGCATAATAGCAGGCTCTGTCAGCCCGACGTTACCCCCTAAAATAGGCGAGAGAATTAGCGACCCGCTGAAGCTCTACGCCCTCGACGTGTACACGGTGATCGCAAACCTGGCCGGAGTGCCATCGCTTGCAATGCCTGCAGGCTTCTACAACGGCCTTCCTATAGGAATACAGTTTATGGCTGCCCCCCTGGAGGAGAGGAAGCTTTTGTCTCTTGGCATGCTTGTTGAGGAGCTCACCGGTCTTGGGGGTGTCATAAGTGGGTGACGTTATGATTGGGCTGGAGGTTCACGTGCAGCTCACCGAGGCTGGGACTAAGCTGTTCTGCGGCTGTAAGTCAAACTACAGAGGCATGGAGCCTAACACTAACGTGTGTCCGGTATGTCTTGGTCTTCCCGGCGCCCTTCCAGTGCCTAGGCGTGGGCCCCTAAGGCTTGCCGTGGCCGCGTCCCTCTTGATGGGCTGCGATATACCGGAGTACATGGTGTTCACCAGGAAGCACTACTTCTACCCTGACCTTCCAAAGAACTACCAGATAACCCAGTATCAAGGTGGCGGCGGCGCCCCAGTGTGCCTTAGGGGTAAAGCTAGGTACTATGACCCGGACCTCGACGTTTGGAAGGAGGTCACTATAAGGAGGATAAACGTTGAGGAGGACCCAGGCAGGACGGAGTACGACGGCAGCATACTCTCTAGTGAGAACGCCTATGTAGATTACAACAGGAGCGGCGTGCCGCTAATTGAGGTTGTGACGGAACCAGAGTTCACGACGCCCAGGGACGCCAGGAGGTTTGTAGAGTACCTGCTGCTCATGCTAGAGTACATAGGTGCGACTAATCCAAGGCTTGAGGGCTCCTTCAGGGCTGACGTAAACATAAGCGTAAGGGGCGGTGAGAGGGTCGAAGTGAAGAACGTGGGCAGCACGATAGACATAGAGAGGGCCATAAGGTACGAACTGTTCAGGCAGAGCAAGATAGTCTCCGAGGGTGGCAAGGTTGCAAGGGAGACCAGGGGCTGGGATCCCGTCAGGAGGGTCACTAAGCCGCAGAGGTCCAAGGAGACCGAGGAGGAGTACCTTTACTTCCCAGACCCCGACATACCTCCCATATCAACAAAGGTCCTGGTTAAGGAGGCAACGCCCCTTACGTTCAGAAGCCCAGACAGGTACATGAATTTGCTGACATCGATGGGAATTCCAGGGAGGACAGCCTGGAGCTTACTCCTGGTCAGGCCTGCCCTAGAGCTGTTCCTGGAGTCTGTCAAGTCCGGCGCAAGCCCGTCGCTTGTTGCAAGGATGCTGGCAGTGGACCTAAAGGGCCTGCTTAAGAAGGCAGGTAAGGACTTGTACGACCCTGCATCATGGCCTTCTGCAACAACTATAAAGGCCCTTGCTGACCTAGTGGTCTCAGGTGCCTACACTTATGACGAGATCAAGTATAACGTGTTACCCATGTTAGTCAAGGATAGGAGTATAGATCTGAAGAGCTCGCTCCCGCCCAAGGGAGAGAACCTGGACCAACTAGTGAGCGACACGCTAACGTCGGAGAGGAAGGCCGTAAGCGACTACATAAATGGCAAGGAGGAGGCATTGGACTACCTTGTAGGAGCTGTGCTGAGAAGGAGCAGGGGCTATGCGGTGGACCCCAGGTTGGTCAGGAGCCTGCTAATAGAGAAGCTGAGGGCGCTGTATGGTATTGACATAAACCAGTAGTGTGACGCGTTTTCATCTTATTAAGCATCGTAAGCTTGGCCTAACAAAAACTGCGTGCAGCCGTGGCCCGATATCTTAATATTAGGGCTTAAATTTACTTGAGGGGCCCTAAGCGAGGGAGGCTCAATGATTGCAGCCTCTGAGAGCCAGGTGCTACCAGACTACACTTCAGAGTCCAGCCTCTACGCCCTGTCATGCAGCATAGCTGAGTTCTTTGGAGTTAAGAGGAACTGCATCACATCCAGAAGGTTAGGCTTTGGCGGTAGAAGGTTAGCACTCATATATCTGGACGCGCTGAGCTGGGACCTCTTCCTCGACGCCAATGTAAGGCTTAGCGGCAAGGTTATAAAGGGCGTTACGGTTTTCCCATCTACGACAGCCGCAGCGCTGAGCACCTTAATGACCGCGCAATCTCCAGGGGAGCACGGGCTGGTTGGCTACACGGTCTTCAATAAAGTCCTAGGTGGAGTGATAAATTCCATAAAGTACTCATACATGGCAGAGCCAGGCTCTGGGACCATCTCATATAGGCCCCTTTCAAGGGCGTTTCCTGTTAAGCCATGGCTAGCCGAGACGGAGGCCAAGGTAACGGCACTTATGTCAAGTGGCGCCGCAAGCGGAGAGCTTACAAGAACCTACCTTAACAGCAGGGTATCCGAAGGCCTGACCACTATAAAGGCTCACTCTAACTTGTACGACATGATAGCCTCCATGAGGGAGGCCCTGGAGGGCGACGCTGTAGACATGCTTTACGTTTACTTTGATGACCCAGACCACATAGGTCACGGCTACGGCTTTGACAGCCCCCACAGGGACCTCGTACTGGACGAGGTCAGGACGGCGCTCAGCTACTTAGACAAGCTGGCCCAAAAGTATAAGGACAGGTACACCTTCGTATTGATGTCAGACCATGGCCAGGTTACAGTGAACAAGGTCTACCTGTTCAATAATGACCAGCAGCTGCTGGACGCGCTGGAGGTGCCGCCCTATGGCGATTCAAGGGCCGTGTGGTTTAGGGCAAGGGAAAACCTACGGGAGCTGCTAAAGTCAAAGTACGCCCTAAATGTTATGAGTAAGCAAGAGCTTATAGAGAGCGGCCTTCTAGGCAGGGTTGACCCATTTGTTGAGAGGAACATAATAGGGGACTACCTAGGGGTTGCCACAGACGAGAGCTCTAAGTACCACTACGCTTACAGAGATGACGACCCCGCGCTAAGGCTAAGGGGGAACCACAGCGGTCTGAGCCCAAAGGAGATGTATATTCCAATAGTAGTGTGGGAGTAACAGCGTTGCTGAGCCTGAGCCGTTGACCAGGCAGGACTTGAGAACAGACCATAAAATTGGGCCA
>CAYFFU010000042.1:0-7053 GCA_964342665.1 uncultured Desulfurococcales archaeon | reverse complement strand
CAACGACAGGCGCGAAAAGGACCTCCCCCACATATACAACGCCTTCAAAACCCTGAAGTCCCTCTCCGAGCACCCGCCGACAGCCACAGAGTTTGACATAGTGGCTGCTAACAAGGGCGAGGGCCACCAGGTGCTGCACATAAGGATACCTGACAGCATAGGAAAGCTGTGACCTCAGAGGCAGGCTCCTTAGTGCTAACCTTTATTTTTTCTGCATAGTTTTTAGCTAAAGGGGAACGAGTTGTCTGAAGGTCAGGGAGACCAGGAGAAGAAAGGCCTGAGGATGCAGCTGCCGCAGAGGTCCTCGGCCAGCAGCTCAGCGCCTGCAGGAGGTCAGAGCTACAAGGAGATAGCCGAGAGGATGAGGCAAGTCCAGGAGGAGCAGAGGCTAGTAGTCAAGAGGATGAAAGAGATACCGTACAAGGTTGCAATACTTAGCAGCAAGGGCGGCGTCGGCAAGTCCTTTGTTACCGCCAACCTAGCCATGGCTTTAGCAACTATGGGCAAGGTTGTCGGGGTCCTAGACGCGGACTTTCACGGTCCTAGCATGCCAATGATGCTTGGCCTTAAGGGAGTCAAAGGCCTCTTAGCCAGGGAGGACGGCAGCATAGTCCCTGCCGTAAACGTTTATGGCGTCAGGCTGGTCTCCGTAGGGCTCATGTTGCCCTCGGAGGACGCGCCAGTAATATGGAGGGGCAGCATAAAGACCACAGCTATAAGGCAGCTCTTGGCCTACACTGACTGGGAGGGGGCCCAGTACCTCTTGATAGACCTGCCGCCGGGCACCGGCGATGAGCAGCTTACGATAGCACAGACAATACCTGGCCTGACGGGCTTTCTGCTCGTTACTATACCCAGCGAGGTCTCAAAGGTGGTCGTTAAGAAGGCCGCCGCCTTCGCAGAAAAGGTAAATGTACCGTTACTTGGAATAATAGAGAACATGAGCTACTTCAAGTGCCCTGACGGCAGCATCCAATACATATTTGGGAAGGGCGCGGCTGAGGAGATAGCTAAGGAGTATAAGATACCGTTCCTGGGGCAGATACCGCTTGACCCTCACATAAGGGAGGCCAACGACGAGGGCGCCCCGTTCTTCCTTGAGTACCCAGAGAGCGAGGCCGCCAAGGCTTTCCTTGAGATAGCGCGCAAGTTCATAGATATAGTCGAGGGCGGCTCCAAGCCCCAGGCCTAACCATTAAGAGCGTTGCGGCCACGCAGCGGATCAAAATGCTGTAGTGCATGATAGGGAGCCAAGCATCAGTTCTAAGGGCTGGCTCGCCTTCTGCTAAGGCAGCTCGTCAGGCCTAAGTGCGGCCTAGCGTGAACTCAGAAGCAGTTAGAGGCGCCTGGGCTCAAGCCTTTATGCAGCTAGCTCACGCACTAGAGATCTAGGAAGTCAATGACCTCTCCTTTTAAACCCTCAGGCTGCTCAGCTAGATGGGTGCCTGTCGATGGCCTACGAGATAGAACAGGGAACAGCGGTCGGAGTAAGGGCAAAGGACGGCGTCGTGCTTGCTACGGACAAGAGAATGGCCTACGGCTCCTTTGTGATGAGCAGGAACGCTAAGAAGGTATTTCTCGTAAACAGCAGGGCAGGCATAGCTATGAGCGGCCTCTACGCCGACGTCGGCGCAATTATAAGGTACCTTAGCGCAGAGAGCAGGTACTACGAGCTTACGTCGGAGCAGACCATGAGCCTCTATGCGCTGTCAAAGCTCCTCTCGGGCATACTATATTCGTACAAGATGCTCCCGTTCCTGATAGAGGCCTTGGTAGGGGGCATTGACAGGGACGGGCAGCCAAGGATCTACACTTTAGACTCCCTGGGCTCTGTGTCGGAGGACAAGTACATGGCCGTTGGCAGCGGCGCCACCACCGCGCTGGGCTACCTGGAGAGCCAGTACAGCGACGATATTACTTTGAGCCAGGCCGAGGACCTAGCTGTGACCGCGCTGAGGATATCAATGGAGAGGGACGCCTCAACAGGTGATGGCATAGACATACTCTCGATAGGCTCTGACGGCAAGGTAAGTGAGAGGTCGATAAGGCTGAGAGTTGTTGAGGAGCAGTGAATGGCACCTGGCATGCGATGGTATAAGGAGGTCTTTTGACTACTCCCGCGCAAGAAGGTCGCAGGAGACCCTAAAGGGCAAGCTGATGCTGAAGGACATCACTGCAGGCCTGCCAAGCGCTGTCGCAGCAGTAGACGCGGCCTACTGGGGGCCTGGGGCAGCCTACGGCGTAGGCGTAACGGTAGTATTTAACTTGCAGGGAGAGCTGCTGGGCTGCACATACGCGTACGGCCCAGTCTGCGTGCCCTACGTGCCAGGCCTCCTGGCCTTTAGGGAGATGCAGCTCATGGCGCCAGCCCTAGCTGCGGCGTTGAAGGCCTTCAGCGTAGGCCTTATAATGGTTGACGGCCATGGAGTCGCGCACCCTCGGGGCTTTGGAATAGCCTCGCACATAGGGTTAAGCTTCGGTAAGCCCTCTATAGGCGTTGCCAAGAGAAGGCTTTTTGGAAGTGTGGCGCGGTGCACTTATGGGGAATGCCTCTACGACGACAAGGGCGCAGTGATAGGGGCTGTCCTAAGGTCCCCTACCGGCTCGCCAATTTATGTAAGTCAAGGGTATGGGGTATCCCTCGACTCAGCAGTAAAGGTAGTTGAGATGCAATGGGTAGAGGGACTAAGGCTGCCTTATGCGCTCCAGGCTGCAGACGCAGCTAGTAAGGACCTGAGGGACATATTGAAGGCCAGGAGGACTGACAGGCTGGCAGTAGGTACCTGCCATGACGTGAGCGGCCTAGGGCGACTTAAGCAGGTCCTGCTCAGAATCAAGGCTCAAAGGGATCACATGGCGTAAATCGCAAACCAATCAGCAATATTACATTACATCTTTTAAAAAGGGCTTTTCATCGCTTGCTAGAGTACTACGAGTGCGACACCCTTCTGACTATTGCCAGCTTCTCAAGCCCGTTGTGCTTGCTCGTTACTCTTAATCCATCGCTAGTCACTTTGGCCTCTAGCACCTCGTCCACTATGCTCCTCCCGCACACTGGGCACTTAAAGTACCTGGTGACCTTTATCTCTAGGCCGTCGGACTTGCTAGTCCTCTCGGTCCTGGAGTAAAAATTCATAGGTACCTTGCACCTTGGGCACAGCACCTCTATGTCGCTTGACACTTCCTAACACCCCTCGTAGCTTGGCCTTCTCGCTTACTCTTTCTCTGTCCAGCAATAGGTGGTTCTGGAATTTATTTAGCCTTTCTATTTTAGGCTGCAATGGGCGTTCAGATAACATCTAAGCCTTTAGTCTCTAGATAGCAATTTGCACTGCTGGGCGGAGGCAGGTGTCGGCGCAGCAACCAGTGGACCCTGACGAGCTTAACGATGAAATAGGCGAACAGCTGGTAAGGATAGCGAGGAGGAGCGTAGAGTACTACTTCAATAACGGAAAGCTCATGCCAACACCTGACGGTATACCTCAGGTGCTGATGAGGCCTGGTGCCGCCTTCGTCACTATAGAGACGTACGAGGGGCGCACCAGGAGCCTCAGAGGGTGCATAGGGTTTATCGAGCCCGTGAAGCCGCTCATACGGTCCGTAATAGAGGTTGCTGTAGAAGCCGCATTCAACGACCCCAGGTTTATGCCAATGGAGAGACATGAACTTGACGAGGTTACATTTGAGGTGTCGGTCCTTTCAAGGCTTGAGGAGGCGCCCAGGGACCCCCAGGGCAGGAGGTCCTTCGTTGTGATAGGGAGGGATGGACTTGTCGTAGAGAGAGGCTTCTACCGCGGGCTCCTGCTGCCTGAGGTGCCTGTTGAGAACCTGTGGGACGTGGAGACCTTCCTGTCAGAGACCTGCATAAAGGCTGGCCTCTGGCCTGACTGCTGGCTCGATGAGAAGGTTAAGGTGTACAGGTTCAGGACCGCCGCATGGCTTGAGGAAACCCCTAAGGGCAGGGTGCTCAGGAGGAACCTGGCTGAGGAGTACAGGTCACTGCTCGCCTCGAGGGGGCTACAGGTTCAGTAGCGCGTTAACTACTATTAGCTCCTGCAGCTATTACAAAACGCAGAGTACTTAAGCCTAGGCGTGGTGCGTTTAGTGGGGGCTGGCAACTATGAGCCTAAAGGAGAAGCTCAGGGATCACGTAAACTCATGGAAGAGGATACTGCTGCTGGCCAGGAAGCCAGATGACGAGGAGTTCAGCCTGCTGACAAGGCTCACGATACTGGGCATGCTGCTGGTTGGCGTCATAGCGTACGTGGTTCACCTGATCTACGTTATGCTGCTGAGCTGAGGTGACGCACTTGTCGGCTGAGCAGAAGGGTTACCAGAGGCAGGGGCCTCCCAGCAGGTTCTACGCCATTTACGTGACTGGAGGGTATGAGGAGAGGGTAGTCGCTGTTCTAGCAGAGAGAGCGCAGACCCTAGGCCTTGACATAAGGAGCATAGTGTACACCCCAGAGCTCAAGGGGACCATTTTCATAGAGGTTGGCGACGTTAAAGACCTCTACTACGCGGTCAGGGGAGTGAGGTACATAAAGAGGAGGCGCTTCGTTCAGGTCAACCTTGACGACATACTAAAGCTAGTGGTACCCGCGGTAGCGGCCGAAAACATAACGAGAGGAGAGTTAGTTCAGGTCATAGGCGGCCCGTTCAAGGGTATGAAGGGTAGGGTAATAGAGGTCAGGAAGGGCGAGATAGAGGTAAACCTGCTGGAGGGCGACTCCAAAATAGTCGTAACAATACCTATAGACCAGGTCAGGTCACTTGAGAAGGGGCGCGAGGGTGAAGAGGGCGAGCAGGCAGGAGAGGGAGGAGGACAGCCAGAAGGCTGACACCCCATCGCTGGATGACATAAGGGCCAGAGCCGAGAAGTACATAAGGGGTGTCAGGGCCGCCCTGGAGAGGCTCGAGGGACAGGCCATAGGGTCTAGCAGTCAAGCTACCATCACGACGCTTCTGAACAACGTAAAGGCTTACATAGATGACGCGGAGTATTACATAAATAAAGGTGACCCGGTGACCGCGCTGGTCTCCATATCTTATGCTGAGGGCCTCATGGATTCGCTGGGCTTCCTAGGCCTAGCTAAGGTCGACTGGCCTAGGCAGGTCCTCGAGGACAAGCGGGTTGTGGTCGCTGGTACCTTTGATATCCTACACCCAGGTCACGTGGAGCTCTTTAGGTTTGCCTCGAAGCTGGGCAAGCTCTATGTCATCGTTGCACGTGACGCCAACGCGCAGCGTGACAAGGGCAGACCTACCATACTGGACGAGCAGGCTAGGCTTCAACTGGTGAGCTCCATAAAGTATGTTTATGAGGCAATTCTTGGTGACGTGAACGATTACCTCAAGCCATTGGAGGAGATAAAGCCAGACTACGTGGTGCTGGGCCCCGACCAGGCCATGGACGAGGAGTGGCTCGCTACGGAGCTAGAGAAGAGGACAGGCAAAAGACCTGTGGTGATAAGGTTTAGCGGCAAGAGGGAGTTCTCAGGAGGCCTCAGGGGGTCAAGCGACATAATAAAGAAGGCCTGCAAGGTCTTCGGTGCCGTAAAGGTGTCTTAGCTTAAAATCGGCGCGCTTGACGTCCGCTTTTAGGTCCTAGAGGCGTGGCGCACTGCTATTGCTTCTATTTCAATCTTGGCCCCAGCCGGCAGGCTGTTAACGAACACGGTAGTTCTGGACGGGTACGTCCCTTTAAAGTATGTGGCATATATTGTGTTAAACTCTTGAAACTTGGATGGATCGGTTAAGTATACTGTGACCTTCACGATGTCGTCGAGTGATAGGCCATCAGCTTCTAGTATTGCCCTGACGTTCTCCATTACCCTCTTGACCTGTTCACTGAAGTCATCACTGACTATCTTTCCGGTGGCTGGGTCCAGTGGCACCTGACCTGATATAAACACAAGCTCTGAGGTCGCTATTGCCTGGCTGTAAGGCCCAACAGGCCTCGGAGCCTTGTCAGTGTAAATGGCCTCTTTCAACTCAATCACCGTCAGGTCAAACAGGGCTGCCAGCTAAAAACCATTTGTGTTACGTCCTGCTGTTGTGGGCCGAGAGCATCCTGTAAACTTCAGCAACTTCTGCAATATCTTTCTTTCCAAGGCCTATGTTCTTAGCTGCGCTTAATACCTCTGCTACCTCGCTTAGCACAGGGGTAAAGGTAGAACCTAATGACTTTATCGCTGCCAGGGCCTCCTGGGCGACGTAAGATCCCAGGTCAACCGAGAACACCTCCTTATAGGCGCTGCTAAGCATCATGGGCAGCCTGGCCCTGAGCTGCGCTGAGTCAGCCCCTCCCATCGAGAGCGCCCTCACTAGGTTATCCTTACTTAGGCCCAGGCCCTGGAGCGACGCATTTACTTCTGCTAGGATAACAGTGTTTGCCATAAGGATCATCGTGCTTATCAGTTTAAGTGCCGTCGCGGCCTCGTTTGAGCCAACATATATGTGTTGGCCTAGGTCGCTGAGGAGAGGTGACGCCTTATTGTAGAGCTCTCCGTCCCCGCCTACATAGAAAACTAGGGTGCCAGCCTCGGCGTTTGCAGGGCCGCCCTCAATCATGGCAGTAATGTACTTAATTCCAAGGTCATTCGAGAGGCCCTCAGCCTTCCTGGCGTCCTGTACGCCAGTCGTGGTCATGTTGATCACTACAGCTTCCGTGCCCTTGAGCTGTGGCAACGTCTTAAGCAGCTCGTCTCCACTCGGAAGCAGCAGCAGTATGTAGTCGCTCTCTATAGAGTCGGAGACCTCGTTAAGCTGCTTAAATCCCTTAACGTCGTTGAGCTGAGAGTAAACAGACTTAACTACGTCGAAGCCAGAGACTTCGTGCCCCTTAGAGGCTAACCTTCTCACTATTCCCCTGCCCATCCTGCCCAGGCCTATCACTGATACCTTAGACAAATGGACCCCCTCAGCAACGTATGGCCTAAGGAAATATTACGTATTTCCTATCTGAGCATCTAGAGGACCAATATTAGGCAAGGGGCTGATAGCGGGGGGTGGATTTGAACCACCGACCTCGGGGTTATGAGCCCCGCGGGC
>CAYFFU010000041.1:0-7129 GCA_964342665.1 uncultured Desulfurococcales archaeon | reverse complement strand
ATCCAAACGCTAGGCTCTCCTTCAGGCTTAGCAACGACAAGGATGAGGAGGAGCTCTTTAATGTAGTATCCCAAAATATTGAAAAAGCCCTGAACTCTAAGGTCATCAGCATAATAACTATAGACGGCGTCAGGGTAGAATATGACGACAATAGCTGGATACTGGTCAGGGCGAGCGGCACCGAGAGCAAGCTAAGACTTTACGCACAGGCCGTAAGGCCGATGAGGCTCAAGGAGCTTGTAGATAACGCAAAGGATATCGTGCTCTCAGCAGCAGGATCCCTAGGAATAAAGGTGGAGGGCGTTGAGGAAGCCATAAACATGGCATAAAAGGTCCTGTGGCTCCGTAAACCTAGCTGGATTGCATGTCTTTAGAAAGCGACCCTTCTATGGAGCCTTGCATAACAGCTTTAAAAGAACCAACTACGTGTTTAATGTAGAAGGGATGTAGTTTGAGCTCTGAGACCAGCAACAATGCATGGCATGAACTATCCAGATCTCTTGAAGAGAGGGCCAAGTACTTGGAGAGGGCGCTTAAAGAGTTTATAATAAACCTGACATCCAGCAATTACGAAAATGTCGTCAATGGCAACAGGACCGTGATCATGTACTTTACTGCGGAGTGGTGCGGCCCTTGTATAAACTTCTATAAGACCTTCAAGGACGTCGCGGCCGAGCTGCTGTCGCCCGGCGTGGCTTTTGCCAAGGTTGACGTGGACTCCGCCTACTCAATAGCAGATAAGTATCAAGTGAGGCATATACCTACGATACTAATAGTTGTCGATGGCAAGGTGGTAGATAGCGTTGTAGGACAGACCAGCAGGGAGGAGCTGGCTAAAAAGCTCAGGAAGTACGTTCTTACCTCAAGCGCCTCGTAGACGACCCGTCCTAATGACAGCAGATAGTTTTAGCACGCAGGTGTTTGGACTGCCATTGGTGACTATTGTTTTTCAATAGCAGACGTTACCCGGCATAGATTTACCTACTTTGGCATTAGCGGATACTTGCACAGGTTTAAATAACGGATGCCGCTAATAAATATTCACTGAGGAGGTTCGAGTACTTGGCGATAATGGAAGTTAATAAGGCGCAGCCTGAATCTCATGTAACCCTGCCGGCCCCGAGCAGGCTGGTAAGGGAGAACGGAGAGACATATGTAGAAATTGCAGACAAGAAGATACCAATAGGAGGCCCAATACCGCCCCTAAGGGAAGGTGAGAGACATATAAACTACACAACAAGCCTATGCCCTGTCTGCATGAGACTGCTGCCTGCCAGAGTACTTGAGAGAGATGGCAAAGTATACATAAGGAAGGTATGCCCCGAACATGGTGAGTTTGAGGAACTATACTATGGCGACGTAAGTATTTATTATAAGATGATGAAGTATGAGGAGACCGGCAAGGGCGCAGGCAAAGTAAAGGCTTACGTAGCCCTACAGGCGCCCTGCCCTTACAGCTGCGGCCTCTGTTCGATGCATGAGAACCACTCGGCCCTTGTCAACTTAGTGGTCACCAATAGGTGCAACCTCAGCTGCTACTACTGCTTCTTCTATGCCGAGAAGGCAGGCTACGTCTACGAGCCTTCCCTAGATCTTCTAAGGTATCAGGTCAGACAGATAAAGAAGCAGGGCTTCACAATGGCAATACAGATTACCGGCGGAGAGCCGACGCTCAGAGATGATCTTCCAGAAATAGTAAAGATGCTCAAAGAGGAGGGGGTCAAGCATATTCAGCTTAACACTGCCGGCATAAAGTTTGCTGAGATGTACTTTAAGGACCCTGAGGCTGCCATAAACTATGCAAGAACTCTAAGGGAGGCTGGAGTTAACACTGTATACATGAGCTTCGACGGCGTTACTCCCAAGGCTAACCCAAAGAACCACTGGGAAGTACCATACATATTTGAAGTGTTCAGGAAGTCAGGCATGACAAGCGTCGTCCTAGTGCCTACACTCATTAAAAACGCCAACTTCAATGAAATGGGTCTCATCCTAAAGTTTGCCGGAAAGCACATGGATATAGTTAGAGCCGTCAACTTCCAGCCCGTGAGCCTCAGCGGCCAGCTCAAGAGGAGCGAGAGGGAGAAGATGAGGGTCACCATAGCTGATGCTATAAAGGGCATAGAGGAGCAGACAGAGGGCCAGATCCCCTCAGATACCTGGTATCCTATCCCAGTGGCGGCGAAGTTCGCTAAGTTTGTCGAGGCAGCCGTGGGAAGCGAGCAGTTCTGTATGGCTAACCATCCGATGTGTGGCGCGGCCAACTACGTCTTTGTGGAGAGAGGGGCCGACGGAGTCCCCACCAGGTTCGTGGCTCTAGGCGACTTCTTCGACATAGAGGGCTTCATAGAGTTCCTAGACGAGGAGAGGTTTAACTTAGAGGACTCCAAGTTCAAGAAGCTGGCCCTGCTTAAAGGCATAATAGACCTCAGAAAGTTCGTCGATGAGGAGAGGATGCCTAAGGAGCTGAGCTTCTCTAAGCTGCTTACGAGCATCCTAATAAGGAGGAACTACGACGCGCTAGGCGAACTCCACTACAAGATGCTATTCATCGGAATGATGCACTTTATGGATCTGTACAACTATGACGTTGAGAGGGTGAGGAGGTGCAACATACATTACACCATGCCAGACGGAAGAGTTGTTCCATTCTGCTCGTTTAACGTTATGGAAAGCCTGTATAGGGACTACATACAGGCTAAGTACAAGAAGCTAGAGCTTAGGACGGACTCCATGAAGGGCTTCAACCCAGGCGAGAAGTACGACAGATCGAAGTACATACTACGCATAAAGAAGGACCCCTTATACTATGACGCATATAAAGGCATTATATATTAAGTCTACGTCGAGGGCCCACGATACAGCTCTTTTGCAGCTATCGGCTCTCATGCTAAGCAGCAGGTAGCTGAGCCTTTTTAATTATCTTATATCTAAGGTTAACCCATCCGCCGCACATTACCTTTATGCCAACTAAGTAGGCGTCTATCATAAGATCGCTGTGGCCATGTATTATGGGGGTGCCGGAGCCCAATATTATGGGGGACACCGTCACCCAGAGCTCGTCTACCAGGTAGTCCTTTATTAGCGAATAAGTGGTATACCCGCCGCCCTCCACTAGTAGCCTTCTCACCCCAAGGTCCCAGAGGGCGCTTAATGCCTTGTTTAGATTTACCTCGTCTCCACGACCTGCCCTTATAACTATTACCCCCCTGTCCTCATACGGCTGCAGCTCTCTCTGATCGTGATCCTCCGTCGTTATTAGGACCCCCCTGCGCGGCACTGAGAACATCCTTAAGTTAGGTGTCACCCTAAGCTTTGCGTCCACGACTACCCTTATTGGAGATCTGCCAACATACCTTCTCACTGTAAGCGACGGGTCATCTTTAATTGCTGTATTAGCCCCTATCATGACTGCGTCGGACCACGCCCTTAGCGAGTGCAACAGCTCAAAGTCCTTCTCGCAGCTCAGCTGCGAGAAGCCCGATGAGCTTGCGATCCTGCCATCTATGCTCATAGTTGAAAATACTATCACGTATGGCCTGGGCATCCCTAAGCCCTTTTAAGTCTCTGGGCTCAAGGTTCTAAAGGCTAAAGATGAAGTCTGTGAACGGTGAGCTTAGGCTACGCACAACCCAAAGGTTTGAAGTCATAAATATAACGCAGAAGATATCAGAGTTCGTAAAGGCCAATAACCTCTGGCACGGAATACTTATGGTCTATGTCCCGCACACCACGGCCGCGGTGACAATAAATGAGGACGAAAGGGGACTCATAAATGACATAATTACAATAATCAAGCAGGTCTTCAAGCCTGACGCTGATTGGCAGCACAATTTGATAGATAATAACGCGCACGCGCATCTCGCATCGTCATTCATAGGCAACTCCAGGTGCCTAATGGTTAAGGACGGCGAGCTTCAGCTAGGGACCTGGCAGAGCGTGCTCTTTATTGAAATGGACGGCCCGAGGGATAGGAGGGTTGACCTAATGTTCCTGGGGGACCTTAGGCCTAGCTGACCCGCTTCAACTCTACTAGCGGCTCAAGACCCCTCTCTAGCTTAATCACGGCATAATATCCATCCCTGACAGGCCCTGGATTTACTGCGATAGTTCTATCGCCATACCTTTCGACTCCGCGGGACTCGTGCACATGCCCAAACAGATGAAGGCTTGGCCTCAGGGCCAACGCTAGCTGCTTGATGTCGCTGAGACCTATGCGGACCCCCATAAAGGTCCTATCAAGAACACCCTTAGGAGGATAATGCGTTACAAGGACATCTATGTCTAGCCCCTTGGCTTTTGCCTGAAGCTGCGCCAAGTCAGATCTATAGTCTATGCCACCTATGCCGGCAAACTTAAACCCCAGCACCTCCTTTACTCTTCCGTCTATTAGGAGACCTGCCTTGTCCAAGGTTCTCCTTATTGATATATCGTCTAGGTTTCCAGTGACGGCTACTAGCTTGCCTTTAAGCTCCCCCAAGCGCTCTGCCACATCAACACATTCAATGTCGCCTGACACTACAACTAAGTCGAAATTCTCTAAGCGCATAACTTTGCACAGGGTCTCTAGATCGCAGTGAATATCAGATATGTGCAAGATCTTCATAGCAACCCCCGGGACTCCACAGCCCTTAAGAACGATCTAAGCCTTGCTATGGCACGCAGCTTCTCAAGGTCACCAACCTTAGCGTCCTCTATGGCCTCTCTTAAGAAGTTTATGGCCTCCTCAGCTGTTCTGCGGTCGAAGGGCCTTGGGACTCCGTCCTTACCCCCTACCGCATAAGCGTATGCGAACGGGTCCAGGCTTAATGTGACTGGATCCCTGTCTGACGTTGGCACCGAGTATATTATGTCGGCCACTAGCGCTAGCGCCCTGAGAAGCGTAGGCCCGAGACCCTCCGCGAGCGCAAGACTTTTCTCATCCATTGGAGGGGCCCGGTATAGCAGGTCAAGTGACCTCAGAAGCTGCTTAGTGGGCCTTACCGGGACATAATATGCCTTAGGCTTGCTAGCTCTTACGTTGCCCTCGATGAACCTCAGCAGGTTAGGGGCTCCTATGGCTGCGTTGGATTCGGCCAAGAGCCTTAAGAACCGTTCTTTCCCCTCATTTATAATGTCTATGTAAGCCTTTCTCGCCTCGCTGCTCTCGTGGGCAGTGGCGTTGAGTGTTATTTTGCCTGTAACGCCCACGACGCCCGAGAACGGCTCCTCTATCGAGTCCTTGTCTATATGGTACCTTCTGGCCATCCTAGTGTTCAGGTTCATGCCCTGTTGAATTACAAGCCTTGGACCCTTCTCTGTAACTATGGTAGCGTGTAGGTACGTGTCGTAGCCGTCCTGTAAAAACGTTGATGCGGCCCTGGCTGCTAACTTGCTAAAGCTAAACACCTCGTGTGGGTCTACCCCAAGCCTAGAGCTTGCCTCCTCGGCCTCGCTCCTCACCTGGAGCATCCTCTTCCCCTTACCTCCGAGAACTAAGAACCCCAGCTCGTTGCTCCAGGAGATCTCCTTTAGCAGAGTAACCACTACCGTGGTGCTGCCGCTGCTGTCCCAGTCCATTCCTATGACGTTATTGAACGCCTGGAACCATAATGGGTCCGCCAGCGCTCTGGCCAGCGCCTCAGGCCCTCGCTGATCTATTATTATTTTGACTATCTGCTCGCTCAACGCCTTCATTGTCTTTAACATCCAGCTCGGCACGTGGCCATCGTGAAGCGGTAGATCTGCGGCTCCTGTCATCTCTAGCGGGCCCTACATTAAATCTCTAGGCTACAGGCCTTTTCTCCTTATATCATCTAAGCGTTCAGTTAAACGACGGCCTCAAGGCGTTGTCGAGCTTAAGCCTGATAAAGTCCGTAAGTTCCTTGTCTAGACCCATGTCTTCAGCTCTCCTGAGGGCTTCCTCAGAAAGCTCTATGGCGCTTTCAACGTCACTAGGGTCATTAGACCTTAGGAGGTACAGCGCCTTGTAGAGCGGGGCCAGAACCCTTGCCTTTTCCTCGGGCTCAGCCCTGGCCCACCTTGGAGTGCACTGCAGCAGGAGACCAAGTCCCGCTAGCTCCTGAGCCATAAGGCCATAGTACTCCTCGTCCTCCGGAGTCAGCTCCTCGAGCCTCTGCGCCACCTGTATGAGCTTTAGCACGTTGGTTACGTCTGAACAGAACCTAGCCCTCCGCTCTAAGAGGACCTCTCGCTCATCCCTTATCTTCCTCAGCTCTGACGCCAAGTACTTCTCCGCTTCATTCATATCAGTTATCGACATGAGCTTTCTCATTACCTTTTCTAGCCATAAGTCGAAAGGGTCTACTGGCTCGTCCCTGCTGCCTTGCTCCATTAAGCCTTTGCCCCCTTATAGCGCTCCTCTAGTACCTTCTTAAGGTCTTCGCGGGACTGAATGTCAACTAACATGGACTTCGTGTCATCTATAAGACCTCTTGCAACGTCCACCTTGTGTCTAACGCCCGGCAGCACGGAGTCAGGGTAATCAAGCGATCTCATAGACGTATATATGGCCTCCATTATACTTAAAGCCCTCCACGCGCTCTTAACATCGCCCTGTCTTATCCTCTCAAGAGCGTATCTGCGAAGCTCCCCTACAACATCACCTAGGCCCTGCAGGTAAGGAACTGGGTGAACTCCTAGTTCCTCAAAATCGTAGATCTTTGATTCAACTACTATGGAGTAGAACAGCTTAGCCTCAACGTACTCGCTTATGGCGTTATAAATTAACCCGGAGTAGGCTAGCTCGGGCTTCTGAGAGGCGTACTCAATAACTTTCCTTGCTAAGGACTCGCAGTGGTCCAAGTTCTCCTTAGCCTTCGCTACGTCTCCTTGGTGGAGGAACGTTATGCTCCAACCGCTGTACCTGATAACATCCCTCGTTAGCTTTACTACCTCTTCACGCACGCTGTCCACGGACTTAATGTATCTGTTCGCCTTGTCCACCGCGGCCATTATTTTCGATTCTAGGTTTAGCTCGCTTGAGCCTAGCACGCTCTCGCCCAAGTAAAAGCGGCGGTGGAAATTAATAAGGGGGATCTAATATGCAAGTGGGCCCGGGGGGATTTGAACCCCCGACCGCCCGGTGTCTGACCTGGCAGTTATCAGCCGGGCGCTCCCCCGAGCTGAG
>CAYFFU010000040.1:0-7368 GCA_964342665.1 uncultured Desulfurococcales archaeon | reverse complement strand
AAGGTTGTTAAATACTCTGACATGGTTTACGAGATGTTGAAGAACGACATACTTAACAGGAAGTTCGAGCCTAAGGATAAGCTGAGCGAGACAGCGCTGGCAAAAATGTATAACGTGAGCAGGACGCCGGTCAGGGAGGCGTTGCATAAGCTAGAGAAGGAAGGTATTGTGGTTAAGCTTAGTGATGGGTATCATGTCTCCTTTCTGACCAAGGAGCAGATACTCAAAATATTCGAGGTCAGGGCAGTACTAGAGGCCTTGGCAGCTCAGAAGGCCGCCGAGAACAGGGATCCAGCGATGCTTGCTAAGTTAAAGGAAGCTGCGGACAACTTCAGGAAGGCCGACAGGTCAAACCCTCTAGCGCTGGCCCAGGCCAACAGCTACTTCCACGATATAGTAGCCGATATGAGCGGCAACGAGTACCTTCGTGATATACTAAAGGACCTTAGAAATAAGTTGGCCATAGTTAGGGTCGACCTGTTCGCGTCAAGCAGTCGCATAGACCAGGAAGTGGAGGAGCATTGGAGAATTTATGAAGCTATAGAGAAGGGGGACCCTAAGGCTGCGTATGAGGCAGCGATGCAGCATCAGCTCAACTTGATAGAGTTCATAAAGTCAAAGAGAATGGTAGGGGGCATACTGGTATAACCTAAACTGGTATAACCTAACAGGTCTGGCTTCAGGTGCTGGCCGCCTACAGGCTCGGCGAATTTAAGACGGCTACGGCTGAGGCCATAGAGAAAGGCCTTGAATCTAAAGGCGAACTTAGCGGAAGCGCCAGCTCTCCAACCAGATGCATAGGAATTTGCTTCTGCGGAGCGAGGTTACCGTAACAGCCTTTATGTCCTCATCTTCTTTAAGGAACCCGGCGGTACCTTATAACTTATCCTTAAAGCTTTGCAGCATTACAGAAAAGGCAGGTGACACGAGTGTCGCTGAGACTAAGCACCAGGCCTCAGCTTAGGGTTCCGCCCAAGGGGGAACACTATGACGTGCTAATAGTAGGCGCAGGGCCAGCAGGACTCTCGGCTGCAATATACGCTTCCAGGTTTTTGCTCAAGTCGGCTGTGGTCTCAGAGGATGTAGGAGGGCAGCTCAACTTAACTAACGTAGTTGACGACTACCCAGCAACTCTTTCTATTAGCGCCACGGAACTCATCTCAAAGTTCAGGGAGCACGCAGAGAAGCTCTTTGGCGTGCCTATATATACCAATATAACAGTAGAAAAGTTTGTCAAAGAAGGGGACGAATATCATGTAACAGGAACCAGGGGCCTTGACGTGTATTCTAAGACCATAGTTCTTGCTGTAGGATCCAGGAGGAGGAAGCTCGGCGTCCCTGGAGAAAAGGAGTTCACTGGCCGCGGGGTCAGCTACTGCAGCATCTGTGACGCGCCGCTGTACAAAGGGCGTGACGCCGTTGCGGTGGTCGGAGGTGGCGATGCGGCCTTTGAAGGCGCTATACTTCTCTCTGGCTATGTCAAGAAGGTTTACCTAATTCACAGGAGGAGCGAGTTCAGGGCCAAGCCGTTTTACGTGGAGGAGGCTATGTCAAGGCCTAACATAGAGTTTGTCCTCAACTCAGTTGTAACTGAAATACATGGCGATAAGACGGTAACCGACGTTGTAGTAAAGAATAATGTCGACGGCTCTACAAGGAAGCTTAAGGTCGATGGGATCTTTATAGAGATAGGGTTTGAGCCTCCGAAGGATTGGTACCAGTCCCTAGGGCTGGAAGTTGACGACTTAGGCTATGTAAAGACTGACATGTGGATGAGGACCAACTTACCGGGGGTCTTCGCTGCCGGGGATGCAATAAGCCTCTGGAGAGGGTTTAGGCAGATAGTTAATGCGGCGGCATCTGGTGCTATAGCCGCCTACAGCGCTTATACTTACCTGACAGAGCGCGGGTTAGTTAGGAGGCCAGCCCCCTCAAAGGCTGAGGAGGGAGTGAAGGAGCTTGGAAACACCGCGTGAGGAGCTAGCGGGCGACGCTTACGCAGAGCTCAACAGGAGGCTGATAAGGCAGGGGTACCACATAATAGGGAACCACAGCTCCGTCAAGAAGTGTTATTGGAACCACGCCGCCCTAACTGAGGGAAGGTTCTGCTACAAGGGCAAGTTCTATGGCATAGAGAGCCACAGGTGCATACAGCTCAGCGTCTCAAACCACTGGTGCTGGAACGCCTGCCTGCACTGCTGGAGGCTGAGGCCGCAGGACGTTGGCATTGAGTGGAACGAGACCAGGATGCCATTTAATGACGACCCCAAGGAGATAGTAGATAGGGCCATAGAGGAGTACCGCAAGATAGTCAGCGGCTACAAGGGAAGGCCTGGAGTTGACCCCAGGATGTATGAAGGCGCGCTGAGGCCCAGGCACGTGGCCATAAGCCTTACGGGCGAAGCAACGTTATATCCAAGGCTTGGGGAGCTGATAAAGGAGTTTCATAGAAGGGGCATATCAACGTTCCTGGTGACTCGCGGCGTGAGACCTGATGTCCTTGCTAACCTGGAGGAGGAACCAAACCAGATCTACCTTAGCCTAGAATCGTGGGATAAGGAGTCCTATAACTACTTCAACAGACCCCTGGTTCCGAGGGCGTGGGAGCTAACGCTTGAGACTATAAATATGCTTCCTAGCTTCTCGTCAACGACTGTCTACAGGATAACTTTGGTCAAAGGCTATAACGACAATGAGAAAGCGCTGAGGGGGTTTGCTGACCTCATCAAAATGGGTATGCCTGACTACGTGGAGGTTAAGGCATATATGTATGTAGGCGCCAGCAGGGCGCGGCTCACACTAAACAACATGCCAAGCCATGATGAGGTTAAAGCAGCAGCTAAGAGACTTAGCGAGCTGACCGGCTACCCGGTCGCCAGTGAGAGCATACCAAGCAGGGTAGTGCTTCTAAGCAAGCTTGAGAGGCCTATTAGGTATGGGGATGCGCCTGTTGACTGGAACACGCCAGACGTAGGAGCAGGGGAATACGAAGAGCCTGAGGACGAGGCTTAGCCTTAGCTGAAAGGCGCTGTGCGTCGCATAATCAGCTACAGGTGATGACTCTAGACGTCTAGACTAAGTCTGCGAGAAGCCTTTAAAGGCAAGTATTTCGATAAAGTAACAGGCCCAGTGATGAGGCCTCGCATCGCTTACCGAAGGGATGACTTATGGGGAAGGGTGCAAGCCCTGAGGGTGATGAGAAGTTCTATGACAGAGAGATAGGCAGGATCGCGAGGAAGCTAGTACAGAACTACTGGGCTTACTTCACTAAATATGAAGAGCTCAACAGTGATGGCATGAGGCTGCTTGCGTCGGCCACAAGGTATGCTAGGGGCTCGTCTCCCTATGTGAGGGCAATGTTAAGGAGGGCCCTGCGGGAGCCCAAGCTTAGTAATATAATCAAGCTGTTGGAGTCGCTGGGGGCGGACCGCGAGGAGCTAGAGTCGACTGTGAGGTCACTAATCCAGGGAAGCATTTACGCTTGGGGCTGAGAGGTTAGAGAGTTCTGGCACCTTAGGCACTCGCTTACAGCCGCGTTGCTATCGTTAACGTCAAGATTTACCTCACATGATATGACCTCTGACCCTAGAGGGCTCTTTACTATTACCAGGAGGCAGCGGTCGCTTACCTTGACATGGCATGCTGTAACCTTAGAGTACTTCAGCTCATAGTCACACTTAACATTATCAGCTACCTGAGGTGGCAGTTTTGCAAACGTATCAACAATAAAGATGTATCTGTTATTGTCAGTTATTTTAATTACCTGCCTGCCGTTAATGAGTGTTACCTCTATCATCTAGGCTTCACTCAGTGATGACTGGGCTTACCGGGACCAGCTCTGAGCCGCAGAACGGGCACCTGTACTTCAGCGACCTGGCGTCCGCGGCGCAGAAGTACGCGCCTAGGGTCTTAGCGCACTTGGGGCAAGCGTAAACTACCTCAAACTTCCTGCTGCCAGGCTTCTGGCCGCTCAGGTCGAGGAGCCTTCCGCACACCCTGCACCTTACAGTTATCCACCCTAGCGTTCCCATTGCATTGACTCCCTTCACTTTGCCGACAGTCATGGGTCTCTAAGCCTCTTAGCCTGTGCAGGCGCTCAGACTTAAAACCTATCGTTTCATCTGGCTTCCCAGGCCGGTGACAGGCTTGTTAAGCAAGCTGGCCTTGGTTACAATAGTGTTGTTCGCAGCAACGATAGCCGTGGGCTCTGTTGGCGTCTTCTATTACTACTCATATAGGGGCACGCTCATTAACATAGTTAAGCAGCAACCTGTAGGATCGCTTCTGTCAAGGATAAGCTCGGCCGAGTACAAGATATATTCGTTCCCGCAGGACGTCACGTACCTAGTTAAGCTAACCGGATTTCCTAGCAACGACACGATGCTTATCACTGTCTTTAATCAGAGCGGAAGCGAGGTAGGGTATTTAGTGGTTCATTATAATGAGACAAACGTAACCTGGATTTACATAAACTTCGACTCCTTAACAGGCAACTACAGCGGCTCGAACGTAAGTACTTACCTAACGCCGCTCCTGACCAGCGTGGAGGTGTCCTACAATCCTCTTACCGGGAGCATTACGGTGGCATCATTCCCAGGGCTTGGGCCGTTCTTTGGACTTTATTACTACAGCAGCTACTACAATATAAACTGGCAGGCGACACTTAGCGGGCAGGCAACTACAGAGGAGGCGTCAATAGGATACCTCTTCACACCAGTTAAATTCGAAGGTAAGACGTACAACGGGGTCGAGATAACTATATCGCCGACTACGTCGTTCCTCGGCACCAGCGGTGCCTATAGCATCAGCGCTGAAATGATAGATGTAAATGGGGTGCCCACAGCTGTGCAGCTCAACGTTGGCACGGGAGCCGCCAACTACGTTTCTATGTCTCTTCTAGGCCTCGAAGTGACGTAAAGCGATTTGGCCTCTTTACGCAGAGATTAAGCGTTGGCCATCATTTAGTGCGCATTCACCTCTATTTGTTGTTAAAATATTCTCTTTAGAGGGTGGTGTTTGGGGCTAAGTCAGCAATGTCACACCCTTAATTATAATGGTTACCATTCGGCCAGAAGGGGGACGGACCCGGGGGGATTTGAACCCCCGACCATCGGCTTAGAGGGCCGACGCTCTGTCCTGGCTGAGCTACGGGTCCTCAGCGCATAGGGCTCTGTAGTCAAGGCTATATAAGTGTTGGTTGCCAGCTGCTGCCTATGTTGACGCTATCCCGTGTAGTTGCCTACCTTAATTTAAGCGGCGCCTATAATAGGCGATAGGTCTAACATTGGTTCACGCTGGGGCAGCAGGCTCATCGAATTAGACAGTTATATCGCTCTGAAAAAGGCCTAATTGGCTATGACGCTCTCTGCGCACAGGGCTTTTGATCGCTTAGAGCTCAGCTCCAGCCTTTTTAACCCCACAGGTCTTCAGTAAAGTCGCGTAAGGCCCAGGGGTGCAAGCGATTGCCCATATCTCAGGATGCGCTACTTGACTCGCTCAAAAAGGCGCTTGGCATGTCCAAGCAGACGAGGTTCGATCAAGCAGTTGAACTCATAGTAACGCTAAGGGACTTTGACGTGAAGAGCCCGGAGGGAAGGCTCAGGGAGGTCGTGTTCCTGCCCCACAAGCCACCCAAGGAGCCTAATGTATGTGTGGTGGCCGCTGGTGACACCCTGCTAGAGGCTAAGAAGCTCAACGTCACCACCATATCTAGGGACGACCTTAACTCGCTGCGCGGGAACAAGAAGGCCGTAAAGAACGTTGGCAGAACATGTGATTGGGTGCTTGTTCAGGCCGACTTGATGGGCCTAGTAGGCAGCACGTTAGGCCCAGCGCTGGGTCCCAGAGGCAAGGTGCCAGTAGCGATACCTCCTAGGGCAAACCTTTCAGAGCTTGTAGACAATTACAAGAGGGCCACGTGGGTCAGGATAAGGGGGCAGCCTCAAATAATGACGAGGGTTGGGACGGCATCCATGAAGCCAGAAGAGCTGGCCGACAATATTAATGCCGTCTTTAATGTTATAGAGAGTAGGATAGGGCTTGCCAAGGTAGGCAAGGTATATTTAAAGACCACAATGGGCGCTCCTGTAGAGGTACCCCTGAGGTGAGCCAGTTGACAGCAACCGTAGCAAGGAGGCTTGGAAGGCCAGAGCCGCCAGCCTACAAGAAGGAGATAGTCAACAGGCTTGCTAAGATATTCAGCGAGTACAGGTACGTCTTGTTTGCGGACCTGGAGGGCCTTCCAGCAAGGCAGCTGCAGATGATAAGGAAGGAGCTGAGGGACAAGTGCTATATGACCGTAGCCAAGAAGAACCTGGTCTACCTGGCTCTTGAGAGCCGGGGAGTGAAGAGGGATAAGCTTGAGCCTTACCTCAAGCACGGCGTCCTGGTGATAGCTACAAACGAGAACCCGTTCTCGTTGGCGTTCCTAGTTGACAAGCTCAAGATGCCCGCGCCTGCGAAGCCGGGCCAGGTTGCAACCAAGGACATAGTCATACCAGAGGGCGACACGGGCATAAGGCCAGGCCCCATGGTAAGCGTCTTTGGCAAGCTTAAGATACCCTATGAGATAAGGAAGGGAACCATTTACATAAAGAGCGACACCGTAGTTGCCAAGAAGGGAGAAGTAATATCACCCGAGCTGGCCAGCCTGCTGCAGCAGTTAGGCATACAGCCTATGGAGATTGGGATGAACCTAGTGGCTGCGGTGGACGGTCAGACCGTTATACCCGGTGACATGCTGCACATAGACCTAGAGGCCACCAGACAGGACTTGCTCAGCTCTGAGGGAGAAGTAATAGCGGTGAGCAAGGCCATAGGGTTCTTCGAGATACCTGAGGTGCTCTCAGCCCTGTTGGGCGACAGCGAGAGGGAGGCCATTGCAACCATCAGCGCTGCCGGACTCGTTCTAGACTCAGACTCGGCCAGGCTAGCGGTAGAGCAGGCAGTGGCCGAGGAGCTAGCCATAGCCACTGTCCTTGGAGACAAGGCCAAGGATCTGGGCCTGGAGGTCGCTGCGGCCGCGCCGGCCGCCCAGGCGGCGCCGTCCCAGCAGGGCGGCGAGCAGAAGAAGGAGGAGAAGAAGGAGGAGGGCTCTGGAGAGGTCGACATAAGCTCAGGCCTAGCAGGCCTGTTCGGGAGCTGAAGTCAGCTTATTTATAGGGAACAATCGCAAGATGCCTGTTTTGCTCAAGCTAGGTCCGCGATCCAGAATTATAGGCTATCAAACAGAAGGTCCTCGCATGTCTCCTGGCGAGCAGAGGCCCTTACGGTCACTTGTTATTTGCATTTGCGTTGAAGTCTCGCTAAGGTATATTGTTTCTCTTCTAGCATTAAGTATCAACTAGGGGCTGTTGGTAGACCTGCATT
>CAYFFU010000039.1:0-7505 GCA_964342665.1 uncultured Desulfurococcales archaeon | reverse complement strand
ACCTCACTTATGTTTGGTACCTTGGCATATATTATCTGGGCCATCTCCATTGCGGCGACGTTATAGATCTTGCCTATGTGCGTCACAGGGTTCTTGCCAGCGGCCGCCTCTAGGCTCATGGGTCTCATTGGAGTTATCAGCCCGTTTACTCTGTTACCCCTGCCAGTAGCTCCATCGTCCCCGTGCTCTGCGCTCGTCCCCGTTACGGTGAGGTAGAACACCTCCTCCTCAGGTATGTCTCCGTTGTTAACGTACACCTTTACGTTGTAATCAGGCGCTATCTTGGAGGCCACCTTAAGAACCTCCTCCCTTATTTCATCCTTAACGCTCATATACTCTTCGGCGTTATTAACAAACCTGCTAACTATTGCGTTGGCCACCGTTATCTCGATGTTCTTGCCGTTCCTAAGCCCCATTACCTTGACGTCCTCGCCTGACGCCGGAACCCTGGACTTGAAGTCCTTGCTATTAAGGGTTCTCTCCGTCTCCAAAACCAGCCTCTCAAGCACGCTAAGCGGCGCAAAGCCTGCACCAAAGCTAGTGTCATTAGCCCTATAGGAGCCTGTCCTGGACTCGAATATTCCTCTAAGGTCAGCGCTGCCCTTACCTATCTTATAATCCACTATTACGTGGGACTCAGGGTCCAGGAAGCGGAGGTTTCTAGAGATCCAGTCCTTAACTGCCTTGACTACTATCCTCCCTACAGGAACCTCCTCTATGCCTGACGAAGTCCTGACCTCCGTTGTTGCCCTCCCAGAGACAATTATATAGATTGGGTTAAGCAGGTCCCCGCCACCCCACTTGGGTGACGCCTGGCCACCAACCAGGAGCACCTTGTCTAGGTTGTGGTGCATTATAGTTCCGAAGCTCTCCTTGTAGTAGAGGCTCAGCTGCCTGCTCGCCTCCTCTGCAACGGCGTCACTAATGTAGTCAGGGTGCCCAAGCCCCTTCCTCTCAACGAGCTCTACCTGGGTCTCCTCTATCGTAGGTTGCTGTAGGTCTCTGACCACTATATTCCTTGACATTTACATTACCCCTGCACAGCCCGTAACCTCACGGAATTTAAAAATTATATCCTAAAAAGAGGTAGCAGCTGATGACTTCGTCAAGAGGTTAAATCGGCTTATCCTTAGAGGACCTAGCTATCTTCTTCATTACGCTCTCCGGCAGCGCCAGGTCCTCTTTGCCAAACTCGGCGGGACCCAGGATAACCAGCCCCCTCCCGTCAACTATATCTATGTAGTGAACTCTTAGGTCGTGAGGAGTTTGTCTCATCTTTTCTATTAAGATGTACCTCTTAAGCTCACCGCCTACAACCCTCCTCCCAAATCTTATGATTCCATCTGCCACGTGCTCAAGGCCCCATCCAAACGCGCTAGAGGTGGTTATTGCGTACTGGCTCGTCATAACTACCGTGAAATCCCACCTGTACAGGACCCTCTTAACTAGATAGCTGTACCTCCTAGCCATGGCGGGCTTGTCCAGCCAGAAGGTGCTCATGCTATCAATTATTAGCCTTGACCTTCCATAACCCAACTTCCTCTTAGCGTCAATTATCTTATTTACAAGGGCCTCAACGTCCAGCTCCTCCAGCGACCACTCGTCAGCCTGTGACTTGAGCAGCGCATCTATTATTATTGCCTTGCCGCTGTCCACAGCCTTGTCTAAGTCCATTCCAAACATCTTTGCCTGCCTTATAACGCTCTCCCTGCTCTCCTCGGTGGTCACATATATTACTTTGTCGTTATCTCTTATCCCTTGCCAAGCGTAGTGAAGGGAGAATACGGTCTTGCCAGTGCCTGGCTCGCCTACCACCGCGACAAAGAAACCCCTGGGTATTCCGCCGGCAAGCATGTCGTCTAGGCCCTTTACTCCCGTTGAAAGCCTCTCAATCTCTACGGTCATGGCTGAGTGTCTCTACGCTAATAATAATAGCTCGTAGGGCTTAAATTGCTGTATGTTAGATGCTTTCTAGCGCCTTGCCGAAGTCCTCCACCAGGTCCTGCGGGTCCTCTAAGCCTACTGAGACCCTAATTAATGACTCATCTATTCCTAATGCCGCCCTATCTTGGGGAGGTATGTGGGCGGCGGCCGTCAGCGCGGGCAGCGTGACCACGGTCTCAGAGCCTCCAAGGCTTGGCGAGGGCCTAGCTATGCTTAGAGACCTCAGTAGCCTCTTAGCGGATTCAACGCCTCCCTTAACTCTAAACGAGAGCACGCCGCCGTACAAATCCTTCTCAAAGACCTTTCTAGCTACGTCATGATAAGGATCGTCTCTAAGCCCAGGATAATGGACTTCAATTACCTTGCTGGAATCCTTTAGAAACTCAGCCAGCTGAAGTGCTGCCTTGGACTGATGTTCAAACCTCATCGGCATAGTCTTAGCTCCCCTTATTGTTAGGTAGGCCTCGAAGGGCTGCTGTATAGTGCCCAATTTACGCCTCCACTCCCATAGATCCCTTGCCAGCTCCGGTCCTGCTGCTATGGCTCCGCCTACCGTGTCGTTGTGACCAGATATGTATTTAGTAGTGCTATGTATCGATGCAGTAGCGCCCAGCTTCACCGGCTTAACTAGGTAGGGCGTTGTAAACGTGTTGTCAACCATTAGCTTAACTCCGAGGTCCCTCGCTGCCTTTGAAACCTCAACTATATCTATAACTTTAAGCGTAGGATTTGTCATCACTTCTATTAGAGCCATGTCATACCTAGATCTACTTAGCTCATCAATAATGGAGCTGGTCGATGGGTAAACCGTGGTAACCTGCGCCCCCACAATTGATGAGAGCTCGTCAACAATCTGTATGGTAGTGCTATACATCTCCTTCAATATGAGGATCCTGGCGCCCCTTCTCAACGTGGACAGCAGAAGGGTCGAAATCGCTGACATGCCGCTGTTAAAGGCCAGCGCGTCTGGGGCCTCCTCGAGGGCCGCTATAAGCCTCTCTAGTGACCTTACTGTTGGGTTCTCCTCTCTTCCGTACTTTATAGTTATGCCTCTCTCGTCTTTTACGCTGCTTTCATCGTCTATGTATTCATAAACGGTTGAGGTGTATATTGGCGCCACAATAGATCCATACTGATCCTTGAGGTCACCACCATGAACGTACCTAGTAGTTTCACTAACCATCTTGAGCACCGAGGTCAGCGATGAAGCTAAAGCTTTAAGCTATTATTTTAATATGTTGCGCCAGTCAAAAGGCGCCACCCGGACGGCTGACTCATCAGCGCAGCTACGAGCCTCCTCACACTCGTTCTTAGCTCCCTGTCTAACAGTAGCACTATTAAGTAGTATATTGACAAGTAAATTGCTGCGGGCGGAACGATTACCTCGATCGACCTCAGGAGACCGACCTGAGGCCGTTCCCAAGGCCTTATCGCAAGGGCTAATACAGCTGACACGACAATATATGCTGTGAGCCTCCTATAAGCCAAAGCCCTCAGGTAAGCTCGGCCCTTGGCGTCTATGAACTTGAAATAATAGAGAAGCACCGAAAGTATAAATCTTGCCATGTAGACTGCTGACCAGGCCAGTATGGCAACGTAGTCTGGCATCCCCCTTAGAACTACAAAGGCGACAACCAAGCCAGCGAGATATATTACGTTGGGGATTGACGATATCGACATTAGCCTGGTGAACCTTTGTACGCTGGAGGGCCCCACCTCGCCTATAACGCCCATTGATATGTTTGAGAGGCCGCCATTAATTATCTCCACTATCGCTGTCAGCATAAATACCGTGAAGGCCTCGGCAGCCCATGTATAGCGAAAATTAAAGACATATATTATATATATCGGGTGAACAGCTGCGTATACTAATAGCGGTATCGCTAACGTCAGAATCAAGTAAAGGGACCTTATGCCACCAACGACGTCACGTGTCCTCATTACATAAGAGTGCAGGTATCTTAGGCCTGTGTTGGAGGACTCACGCACCAGGGTCGCAACGCTTGAAGCCACGAAGAACGCAGCTACAACGTCAGAGCCAACTAAAGGGTAGGCCACCGTAGCGTCAAGCGAGGCAAGGAAAGACATAGCGTAGCCTATAAGCAAGGGATGCGATGTCCGCAGCCATTCGGACAGCGTTGACGCCGCGTCCCTTAAGTTAAAGCTTGATCCAAGGGCCTCTACGAGCCACTTAAGGCCTAGCAGCGCACTTAAGGTTGCTATCACAGAGGTTGCTATGAACGCATATAGTAACGAGGGCGTTATAACATATAATACAATTACAATGGTGATTGAGTAGACCAGCCTGTACACCAGCGTAAGCAGCGCTAGCCTTAGCGGCCGCACGGCATCGAGCATCGTATTTATGCTGCCCAGGGCTGCCTGTCCCATCACTGCAAGCCCAGCAGCAACGGCTATGTATGCGTTAACCCTGGCCTCAAGCAGCTCTATTATAAAGCCCAACGCCACTCCAAGAACCGCTGTAATAAAAGCGATAGCTAGGCCGGCCTCGAAAGACCCTCTCCTCCTGACTACGAGGTACCTATACATCCAGATGCTGAAAATTCCCAGGGGCACCGTGGCATAAGTTATTATTCTCTTTGTAGCAAACTGAAAGGCTGCGTAGTCCAGCTGGGACAGCCTCCTTGCAAGCACTATGCTTGACAGTATGTTAAGGAGCAGCGCTGTCGCGTACATTAAAACCCTCAGGGAGACCAGCCTTACAGGCGATGAGCTCAAGCTAGGCTGCACCTAATCGTGGGCCTGCTACTTTATGAGGCCTAGTTCCTTCAGCTGTGACAACACATAGCTGCGAACGTCGTCAAGCCCTGGGAGCTCCCTGACCAGCTTGCCGTTATCTAAGTACTTTACCAGAAGAGGTGTAGGCTCCGACCCATTGCTACACGGCTGTGGTCTCTCGTCCCAAGGCACGACTTGGTGGTTTAGGGCGCCACACGAATACACCATCTTTGCGCCAGGCATCTTGCCTCTCTTTGATATAGGCTCCCACCCGCTGCCTCTGTTGACCTCGACTATATCCATGCTCAGGTCGACGCTCCTCGGCATTGCGACGCTAGTACCAACTCCGAAACCATCTGCGACGTCACGAAGCTCCTCGATTTCCTCCTCATCAAGGCCGCCACTAACTATTACCTTCACATTGTTATATCCGTGAAGCCGTAGGGTCCACTTGACCTCCTCTATTATGTCATGCATATTGCCCCTTCTACTCGAGGGCGTATCAAATCTAACCCCCCACAACTTCTCCTTGAGGAGCTCCGCTGCTGTCAGTGCCTCGTTGCGCTCGTCATTAAACGTGTCAGCAAGTATAACAACGTTTATCTTCCCTGCATAGAGATCTGCAAACAGCTGCCACGCCTTCTTTTCGTCGCCTACTGTAATCATAAGCGCATGGGGCATCGTGCCTTGAGGCTTTAAGCCAAGGTATTTCTCAGAGAGAACCCCGCTCACGGAGTCAGCCCCGCCTATGTACGCTGCCCTATCCGCAGCTGGGAAGACTGCTGGATGGGTGGCCCTCAGGCCGAAGAATAGAAATAGCTTGTCGCCCGCTGCAACTCTTATCCTAGCTGCCTTAGTTGCTATGCTGCTCTCAAACCTTAACACGCCCAGGACCGGCGCCTCGTAAGGTGCGAAGGCCTCATAGGGGGCTTCTATCATCATTAGCGGGGTTCTCTTTCTGAATATAGTACCCTCAGGCACTGAGTACACGGTGAACGGCTTATCCTTAAGTATGGCCAAGGCCTCCTCAAGCCCTGCATAGACAGCCCAGTCACCTTCCGGCGGATCCCCATAAAGGTGAACCTCCATCCTCACCTTAACGTCCGTGAGTTTGGCATACCTTAATACCTCCTGCGTCCTCTTGAAGTATATGTCCGTGGCGTCGCCGTTAACTATCTCGTCATAACTTGCTACGTATATTCGGGGCTCCCTGGGCACTGACGTTCACCGCGCCTTCGTAGATCCAGTAAAATATAAGTTTCTCCATCATAGCTTTTTTTGACGCCCGCAAGGGACTTCATGTAATTCTCATATATATAGATATTGGCTAAGCATATATGCCCTCTGAGAGATAGCTGTAAAGACAGTATTAGCACGGTGACCAGTCTTGAAGGTAAGGTCCGTGGTTGCAAGGAAGATAAAGGGTAAGAAGGAGGTCGACGGCAAGGTCTACGAGTACGAGTACTACACGCTTCCCCTTAACCTTTACGTCAAGAAGCACGTAATAGATAGATGGGGCGATAACTTCATAGTCGAAGTTGACGAGGACACAGGAGTAGTGTGCATAAAACCCAAGGAGGTAGGAGACCTGCTGGGTCTAGCCAAGTGTCCTGCAATACCCTTAACTGGTTCGAGCAGACGTTAATGAAAGCAGGTTCCATATTTTTAATACAACTTCGCAAAGATATAATTTTAAGATCTCCTGAGGCAAAGATAATCGGTGAATTCAGTGATGCTGTTCGGCACTGCTGGAGTTAGGGGACCTTACCCTTCTAAGGTAAGCCCTAAACTAATATATGACATAGCATTGACGTCCTCTTATGTAATAGCAAAGAACAAAGGAAGCGCCGTCATTGGACATGACTCAAGGCTAACTAGCCCTCTCCTATCACTAGCCGCGTCGTCAGGGTTCATGGCAGGAGGTCTGGACGCCATATTAATAGGGGTGTCGCCCCTGCCAGTAGTGGCGTTCGAGGTCAAGAAGACCCGCTCCAGCCTGGGCGCCTCAATATCTGCAAGCCATAACCCCCCGGCCGACAATGGCATTAAGCTCTTCAAGAAGGAGGGCCTAGAGCTCTTCAGATCTGAGGAGGCCGAGATTGAGCGATCTCTAGGGTCCTTCGCTGAGGTCGAGTGGAACAGAGCTGGCGCCTTCACGTTTGAGAGCAATGCTAATGAGTCCTACATAAACGAGATGCTAGATAGGTTCGATGAGAGCGCCTGGAGGCGCCGTGACAGGCCTAAGGTGTTGGTCGACTGCGCAAATGGGGCAGCGAGCTCTGTGACGCCTAAGCTCCTAAGGGAGATGGGGTTAGAGAGGATATTAACTATAAACTGTAACCTTGACGGCACGTTTCCAGGGAGGCTGCCAGAGCCTAGGCCAGACGTTATGAGGTCAATCCAGCCCCTTTTAGACAGCAGTGACGCCGAAATTCTGTTAGCTCATGATGGCGACGCCGATAGGCTGGCGATCCTATCAAAGGGTGTAGGGTTTGTCAAACAGGACCTAATAATTGCTTTGCTTGCAAGGAGGGTCCTCAGAGATCACAGAGGAACTGTGGTTGTGTCCGTAGATGTAGGGTACGAAGTTCAAGAGGTGGTAGAAAAGCTAGGAGGCAAAATTATCAGAGCCCCCCTGGGGAGACTTCATGAGTATATAAGCGGGGATGTAATTATGGCTGCTGAGCCCTGGAAGTTCATAGATCCTTCGTGGGGCCTTTGGCCTGACGGAATTTATCAAGCGGCCGCTATAGTGGATGAAGTAATGATAAGCGGCCAGACCTTTAACGAAATGGTTTACTCGCTGCCGTCATATCCAAACG
>CAYFFU010000038.1:0-7706 GCA_964342665.1 uncultured Desulfurococcales archaeon | reverse complement strand
AGCCCGACCCCTTTGACCAGGCTCGGGCACCCCCGCACCATCTTAGAGTTTCTGAGAAAGTGTATTTAAATGGTTACTTCTACTTTAGATTGGACTATGATAAAGGGAGTGCGCTTGGCTGATAACAGAAGCGAAGGCTACAGGAAAGCCATCAATAGATTGCTCAAGAACCTCACTGTAAGAACTCTATGGATATATGTGCTTGCTGCGTTGAAGAGCAACCCCACGTACCCCTATCAGATCAAGAAAGCGATAGTGGAGAACTTCAACTTCAACCCCCCGACTGTAACCTTATATACAGTAATCTATAAACTTGAGAGAGACGGCCTCATAGTTAGGAATAGCGATGGAACCTATAAGGTCACAGATCTAGGCTTAAAGGCCCTTGAGGAGGCCTCTCAGCTGTTAAGGGAGCTAAGCCAACGAATATCCGACATGTACTCAAATTAACGTTAGGCCTCAAGGAGATCGGTGCTCCTCATCCTCTGCGTCGGTGCAGGTCAGCTATATCATCGGCCTCGCAGGGTATTCGTTATTAAGGGAGAGTTAAAAGTCCTAGCGTTGTAAAGTGGATAAGGGGTCGGCTTGGACGAGGGCGAACAGGACCTCAAGGAGGTTGTAGTTGAGTTCGCTGGGTCCAGGTACAGAGCCTTTATAGAAGCTGGCTCAGGGCTCCTGGTGTGTCCCCTCTGCAGGAAGGGCAGGTTCGCAACGCCAGAGGACTTGGCAGCCCACATAGTGGCTCACGCCAAGGGGCTACTAGATAAGCGCAGGGAGCCACCGCAGAGGATCCATGAGTCAAAAGGCTCCAGCGAGGAGTGACTTCCAGTGCTAGCTGCTGAAAGGGCGGTCTAGTAATGAGGGTTGAGTGCGGCGACATACCATACTACTTAGAGTATGACCCAGAAAAGCTTTCAGGGCTGAGGTCAGCGCTCTTACAGTTGCCCGACGGGCTAAAGCAGTACTCCAGGGAGATAGCAGACTGCCTTTCTAGCACGCTGGGGGCTAACATAATAATCGACGCTAACAGCACTTATGGCGCGTGCGACCTAAGGTACGAAGAGTCTCAGAGGCTAGGGGTAGAGGCCATCATACACGTAGGTCACACGCCTTACCCTGACTACTTAGGTGATAGGACTCATGTGAACCCAAGCGGAAGGGTAAAGGTCGTGTTTGTGGCAGCTAGGTTCAAGAGAACACCTGGTGCCACAGCCTTAGAGGGATTGGTAGATGCGCTGGGCCGCAGGGGCATCCGAAGGGTAGGACTAGTTACGACAACTCAGTACATAGACAGCTACCGCGTGGCTAAAGAGTTTCTCCAGGCTAGGGGGTTTAGCGTAGTTAATTTCAGGGGACCCGAGAAGTACTACGAGGAGGGCCAGGTAATAGGGTGCGACTACAGCTTTGTGCCAAGGGGCGTCGACGGGTATGTAATTGTTACTAGCGGCGAGTTTCACGCGATAGGACTTTATTTGGCCACGCTTAAGCCGGTAATCGAACTTGATGTACACAAGGGTCTCGCGGTGGACATGACAAAGGAGGGGGAGAAAATTTATGCGAGGAGGCTCTACGCAATATCCCAGGCTATGGACAGCAGGCGCTGGGGAGTTATAGTTGGCCTTAAGACAGGCCAGTACCGCCCATGGATAGTGAACGCCTTAACTTTTGCGCTCAGGAGGCGCGGTTATGAGTATAGGCTGATAGAGGCTGAGACCCTTAATGAGCAGGTGCTGAGAAACATTGACAGCGAGTGGTATCGCTCCTTCGTAGTTACGAGCTGCCCTAGGATACCCATAGATGACTTAAGCTATTATGAGAAGCCTATTCTAGCTCCTGGAGAGGCGTTCATGGCTATAGAGAAAAAGCTCCAGCCGTACAGGTTTCCATGGTAGGGATGTCGCGGCTCAGCAGGCTTAAAGTGCTCTTAGAGAAGGAGGTGCCTAGAATAGAGTCGCCCTCAAAGGAGCTGGAACAATACACGACTCCTGCAGAGCTAGCAATAGCAATGGCGTCGGTTCCCTTAATGAAGGGAGTCCTCCAGGACGCCCTAGTCGCAGACCTAGGTGCTGGCACCTGTAGAATAGCCTTGGCCGCGCTGCTCTTGGGCGCAGCCAAGGCTATAGCTGTAGACTTTGACGCTAGGCTGGGTCCCCTCTGTATGGGCGCAGCCCAGAGGTTAGGCCTCAGTGGAAGGTTAGCTTACGTGTCATCGTGGATAAGGCCGGGTCCCCTAAGGGAGGGCCTCGTAGATGTCATCTTAATGAACCCGCCCTTCGGTGTCTGGAGGCGCGGGGCTGATAGAGAGTTCCTTGAGTACTCGATGAGCTTGTCCCCAAGGATGATAGTCGCGCTGGTTAAGTCCGGTAACCTTGAGTTTCATGAGAACCTAGCGAAAAGCATGGGGTACTCGTTTAGCTTTTTAGGTACGTACTACTTTCCTATACCTGCCGCAATGCCGCACCACAGAAGTAGAATAAAGAGAATCAAGGTGGACATGATTGAGCTCGCAGGAGAGTAACGCGGTAGTGCCGGGGGACATAATAGCTGTCGAAGAGGAGTACTCAGACGGCGATAACGTCTACATAGATTCAAGTCTAGGAGTGCTCAGGGCCTCAGTCCTAGGCAGACTCAAGATTGACCAAGTAAATAAGGTTGCCAACGTCCTTCCAGCCAGGAAGCTTAAGGCGCCAAGGAAGGGCGCTATAGTGCTTGGCATAGTAGAGCAGGTCAGAGAGAACTTAGCCTTTGTAGGCATATATGGGGAGGTCTCGTTAGACACTAGGTCAAGGTGGTTCACGGAGTACTCTGACGTGCTGAGCGGCGTCATAACGCCTGAGAACCTAGGTGTAGACAAGGTTGATGATATGCTAATGTACTTAAGGCCAAACGATGTAGTAATAGCTAGGGTTGTCAGCACAATAAGCCCATACCTTCTGAGCCTAAGGGGGCCTCAGCTTGGCGTAATATACTCTGTCTGCTCAAGGTGTGGAAGCCTGCTTAGCCTCGAAGGGGGGTCGCTCAAGTGCCCAGTGTGCGGCAACGTTGAGTCTAGGAAGCTGTCCACACTGGCATCCTCAAGACTCATAAGGCCTGACGTTAGGCGTCTACTTGTAAGGAGGTTTGAGTGAGTGGCCAGAGGCAGGAAGGTTACCCTTAGCTTCAAGGTGAAAGGGTCCATAGATATAGATGACCTCGTTAGGAAGCTCTCAGAGAAGGCGCCTGCAGGCTCCATCTCAATAAGGCTGAAAGGTAATAGGCTAGAGATAAACCTTGACTCACCTCTCAGGAGCTCAGCAATGATAAAGAAGGTAGTCACGGACGCGCTACCTCATGAGAAGGCCTATGCTACTACCTTAACTCGCGACGATGCGCAGAGGCTAGGGGCCCCTGGGTTGAGCCTTGATATAGTTGAGTACATCCTTAGAAAGAGAGGTTATGAAGCCCACCTTAGCGGAGGCACACTAATGACTTCGGCGGCCCCAGCCGTTGTAAGGTCTCTATTGAGCGAGGTGTCGGCAGTCTTAAGCAGCGTTAGAGACCTAAGCGTCTCGGCCAAGAAGGCCGTGGCAGCGGCTAGCGTGCTAAGCGGTGTCAGCCCTGACGTTGCAGTAGAGGTTGGAATTAGGAAAGGAGTCCTCCAACGAAAGGGAGACGAAAGCAATAAAATATTTTGTATAACAGAGTGGAGAGAGGCCGCAGACCTAATAAGGGGGTCGCTGAAAGGTGAGCATGAAGATAAGCAAAGTTGAGAAGACCTACATAATAGAGATAGAGGGCGAAGACCACACGCTCGGTAACTTGTTGGCTAGCACGCTGCAGGAGCTACAGGGCGTTACTGTAGCTTACTATGAGCTTGAGCATCCGCTCTTCAGGAAGATAAAGGTCTACGTCCAGCTAGAGGAGGGCTACGACATAAAGGATATTTTGGCAAAAGCTTTAAATAAAATTAAGGAGATTAATGAGAGCTTCAGACAGCAGTTCTTAGAGAAGGCCAAGGGCCTTGGCGTGGAGGACCTTTCTTGAAGAGAGAAGCTCGTGTCCTGGTTACAGCCTGCGTTAACAGGCTCTGCGCTGGAGTAGTCATCAGGCAGCTTTCGGTCGATGGGGTTGTGGTATCTTTAGAGATGTGCCCAGGGCTCTGTAAGAGGCTTGAACAGACAGGATACCTCTATGAGCTAAGGTATGCTATCGGGGTCTGCGGATGCGGACTACCCTTCATATCCGACGAGAGAGTGTTATCGAAATACAGGTGGGCGTTAGACTTTGCGGAAAGCCTAGCAGTTAACCTTGAGAGGTTGGCCGGCGAGGTTAAGGCAGCCAGTGATACTGAATTTAAAGCCTAGCTAAGGTAAAAGTATCTACTTGGTGCGGGGGTGCCCGAGCCTGGCCAAAGGGGGCGGGCCCAAGACCCGTTGGCGTAGGCCTGCGTGGGTTCGAAGCCCACCCCCCGCACCAAGCCAATTTTGACTACTAGTACGCCTGTTGCCTAGTTAGTTGCGTGACGGTAGTTTAGGCCATGGACTGCAGGACAGCAAACCGTTCAGGCAGCAAGTTGATTACGGATAGATGCGCTTGCCGGTCTCTGGAAGGGTCCTGTAGCCAGGCAGCGACTTGCTTAGCTCCTCAGCGAACTCCTTACTGCTGAGGGTCTCCAGGAACCTGTTAACTGAGGGCTTTTCCAGCTTCTCCTTCCTTACTGCAAAGTCGTATATCTCCTCACCAACAGGTATGAAGTCGAGGTCGAACATCTTGGCCACCGCTTCCAAAGAGAGCCCGACGTCGGCCCTACCCTGGACGATCGCTGTTGCAACTGCGGTGTGCGTCTTTACTTCGTAGGTGTAGCCATTGATTACTTTCTCGGGCCTCTCGCCCTTTAGCAGGGGCCTTAGCTTCATGTCGAGTAGAACCCTCGTGCCAGACCCCTTGTTCCTGTTTATTATGACGACGTCAGGCCTCAGGAGGTCTTCAAAGCCCTTGATGTTCTTAGGGTTACCCTTACGGACCAGCAGTCCTATCCTTCTTGCGTAGCCTCTGTATATGTAGACGATGTTCTCTAGGCCCATAACCTTAGGCATGTGAACGTTGTACTGCATTGTGTTCTCGTCAAGCAAGTGAGTCCCTGCTAGGTCTGCGTCCCCGCGCTTAAGGGCCATCCATCCGCCCATGGATCCAACGCTTATAACTCTTGCATCCTTGGTTAAGTTGGCGACCCTAAGGACGACCTCTATGCCAGGGCAGTTGCTGCCTATTATATTAAGGCTTGGTATGCGAAGGCTGTTTGAGAACAGGTTGACCTCAACTTCATCATTCTCGTCAAAGTACTCCCTGTTCTCCTCAGCCACTATAAATCCGTCCGAGAGGCCAATCCCTACTATTGAGCCTGAGCCTGTCATTAGTGGGTAGGCCGACAGCGTTCCATCGACATTGACTACCAGCTGCACCGGTATAAGCTCCATGAAGCCCCTGCCTGCTGGGAACCTGAACGGTATCCTGGCCTTTACCACTGGGATCTCTGATCTAGGCTCGAGGCCGCGCATCTTCAGTATCACAGGGGCTACAACTGTGTAGAGGTTCATCATGGCCGACAGTGGGAACCCCGGGAGGCCGAAGAGTATTTTGTCACCCTTGACGGCTATTGCAGTGGGCTTCCCAGGCCTTGCCTTAAGCCCGTGCACTATTATCTTGGCTCCAAGGTCCCTGAACACCTTGTATATCATGTCCCCATAGCCCGCGGAGGTGCTGCCCGTAGTTATTACTACGTCTGAGCTGTCCAGCGCGTCCTTTATCGAGGACTTCATATCATCGTAGTTGTCGGGCAGTATTCCCTTGAACGTGGCCTCGGCCCCTAACTCCTTTAGCATGGCCGTGATCACATATCCATTCACGTCATACAGTTTGGCAACAGGAAGAGGTGAGCCTGGGGGAACTAGCTCAACTCCGGTCGAGAACACAGTGACCCTCGGCGGCCTGTAGACACGGACTTTATCAATTCCGAGCCCTGAGAGGACCGCAACCTCCCTGGGGGTTATGAGGGTCCCGGCCCTTAGTACGTAGTCCCCAGCAGCAACGTCAGAGCCGGCCTGGTTTATGTTCTCCCCGGGCACGACAGGCCTATATATGGTCAGCTGGTCCCCCTTTCTGCTGACGTACTCCTCCATTACTACTGCGTCGGCGCCTCTTGGTATCATGGCGCCAGTGGCTATTTCAACCGCTTCGCCAGGACCTACTGAGACTTCGGGCTGAAACCCAATGGCGGCCTTGCCAGTTATCTTAAGTTGTACTGGCGTTACGTCACTGGCGCCGGCCACGTCATAGCTTCTGACGGCGTAGCCGTCCACTGTAGACCTGTCAAAAGGGGGGTAGTCTATCGGTGCCCTTACGTCCTCCGCTAGGACCTTATTTACGGCCTCTAATATTGGTACTTCTATTACCTCCCGCGGCCTTATGCCGCCTACCTCCTTCTCCAGAAGCTCTAGGGCCTCGCTCACTGAGACCAGCTTGTGAAATACTAGGGCCACTCCTACCTGCACCCAAGAGACTTTAGTATTCCAGAGATGGCATTAAACGTGTGCTCTGATGCTGCAATTAACCTAAGGCTTGGGCATGCGGACTTAACCGCTGCCGCCGCCTTAGGCCCTATGGCTACCAGGGTGACGTTACAGTCGGCTCCACCAGATATCTCAGAACCTATCTTAAGGCAGACGCCCTCAGCTATTACTCTGGATGAGGCTATCACCACATCATAGTTATTACATATTTGGGGCAGCGCCTCCGGCCTAAAGACCTCCTTGTAGATGTTAAGCCTTGTGACCTCAACACCCCTCGACCTCAATGTAACCTCAAGCTCATCATCGCCATCGCTGGACCTGAACGTTAAAACTCTCCTGCAGCCGTCCTCGACGATCTTAAGGCCAAGCGCCCCTGTTGTGAACTCACTAGGGACTGTGGGACTTAAGCCAAAGAGCTCTGTCATTGACTTAGCAGTGGCAGGGCCAACAGCGTAGACCTTAACGTTATAGGGCAGCCTATCTATGTAGGCCTTTACCAGGGCCGCGGCCCTAGGACTTGTGACAGCTATGCAGTCGTAGTGGCCGCTCTCGACGAGTTTAGGGACCTCGCTCAGGCCCTGGTTTAGGGGCACAATTTCAAGCGCTTTGACCCAGGTTAGCGACGCTAAGTGCTTTAGTTGGCTAGGAAGCTCAGGGCCTAGGTACAGAGCTCTGCACCCGTCCTCCAAAGCCTTTCCCTTAGCTTGACGCCAGCTCCTACATATATTACAGCAGGGTTTTTAATAAGTCCCCTTCTCCAGGCCTCTACCACGTCCGTGATTCTCCCGCACACCGTTAGTTGGCCCTGTAGTGTGGCGTTCATTACGGCCGCAGCGTAGGTTCCAGGACCTTTGACCTCTGCTATGGCTGTGAGCACCTTATCGAGGTTTGAGACGCCCATTAGTATTACTATCATGTCCACGGACGCCGCTATGGCCTTTATCCTTTCAAGGTATGCGTCGAAGTCTTTCGAGCCAGCCAGGTGGCCGGTTATTACTGCAAACGACGATGCAAAGCCCCTTCCAGCCAGTGGAATCCCAGCGTAGGCCGAAGATCCGACAAAGCTCGGAACTCCAGGCACGACCTCACATGGAACGCCGTGCGAGATCACGTATTCGCACTCCTCCTCCCCCCTTCCAAAGGTGTAGGGGTCGCCAC
>CAYFFU010000037.1:0-7845 GCA_964342665.1 uncultured Desulfurococcales archaeon | reverse complement strand
AACCAGCAGAAGACCAGGAGAGTAAGCAGCATAGAGATCTGCATCGCTAAGAGCTGAGGCGCCTAACGCTGGCGGCCAATATCAAGAATGTTTTTAACGAAGGTAATAATGACATCGTATGTCTCCTCGATGTTCATTCTGCTCGTGTCGACGACGAGGTCATAGCTGGACAGGTCCCTGACGTCGATCCCATAGTACCTTAGAAACCTCTCCCAGTGGGTCAGCTCCCTCTGAGAGGCCTCCTCAAGGGCCTCAGACTCCCCCTTGTTGTCCCTCTGTGATATCCTCCTTGACCTGACCGGGAGCGACGCCTTCACGTATATGGTGACGTCCGCCACGTCCCTCAGGAGCCAGCCGGCCAGGTGGCTGTCGATTACCACGCAGCCCTTCGCGGCCTCCTCGTACGAGGCCCTGTCTATGGCTAGGTCTATGGTTGGGTCCTCCTGGGCCCTCCTGTTAAGCTCCATCAGCGAGAGACCCATCCTGGCGGCCAGGCTCCTGAACGCTTGGCCAGTCGCGTAGTACCTCAGCCCCAGGTCGTTAGCTAGCCTCCTTGCATAGGTTGACTTGCCGGACCCGGGCTGCCCAGAGATCACTATCACAGGCCAGCGACCCCTGCAGATGGAGCTGCCCAAGGCGCCTGTAGCACCTCTCTTAAGCTTCTAGCTGGTGCCGTAGATTTAAAAAGGCCCAGCTCTTAGAGTCTGAAAGGGATTAAGCTTGGCTATGCAGGGCAGGGAGAGGCTTCTGATAATTGTGTCGCTGGTCCTCGCGGCCCTTGTAGTTATAAGCAACGCGGCTTGGTACTACAGCTACACGTCCCTTAGGAGCTCCTACAACGAGCTTAACGCTAAGCTGAACAACGCCACCAGGCTTGTCTACACCTCACTTAACCTCTTGAACAAGACCACCGAGCTGCTGAAGGCTTACCAGGGCCTGGCAAACGCCTCCAGTGTAGCACTAAAGGCCTACAAGGCAGAGGAGGCTGTAACCATGATTAACGTGTCCCTTGAGCTCAGCAAACAGGCGCTGAGCTCCTTCGAGACCGCGGTCAACCTGACGATTATGGCCAACAGCACCTCAGACCCAGTTGCAAAGTATAACCTAGCTGGGGCGGCCGCCGCGGCGGCCAACTACTCGCTAAGCTCAATAGACGCGCTCTACTTCATTGGAAACGTCCTAGGCGCCAACTCTACGCTCAAGGCCTATATAAATAGCTCGGAGGAGGCCGTCCAGCAGTTAATGGCAGTCGACTCGTCAATAAGGCTGGGTGAGGGCTCAGTACAGGAGCAACAGCTGCTGGCGATTGAAAAGAACTACATAGGTGGCGTCCTGAACACCGAGAACCTAATCATAGCTCTTGCTCGGAATCTGAGTACCTCGTGAAGAGGGAGTAGCAGAGCAGGGTCTCCTCTATGTCCTTCACGATTTTAGCTATGTCTAGCACCTTGCCCAGCAGGTACGCGTATGCAGGGCTCGACGACTTTATTACATCGTCAAGCGAGCCCTCGAGGTCAAGAATTACCTTGAGCTTCGAGTAAGCCTCCTCCTCCTTCTTAACGCTCGGCGGTTCCACGCCCATTGACGCCGCCACCAGGGAGACTTCAAGTATCTGGAAGAGGAACTTGACCCTCTCCCTTTCATCGGGCGTCAGCATATTGCCTAGCGACAGGACGTCCTTGGCCAGCATGTAGAAGGAGTCGTTTATGAGAATCATGAGCCCGACCCCGGCCATCAGCAGCCTGCTAAGGTGCTCCTGGGAGAGGCCGCTCATGGTTCCCTTGGTGCCGGCCCTCAGCATCTTGAAGGCGCGGCCCCTTAGGTCTGCATAGATGTCCTCCAGCTCGGCCTCGGTAATTGCGTTGCCGCTCATGTGCTCTGACAGCCTCATGAAGGCCGCCGCCAGCTGCCTGCCATACATGGCGAGGGAGCTCACTATGTCGTCCTTATAGTCCTCTATTGACACGTTGACCTCATACATGCTGTTCATGAAGACCCTCACGTTGTCCGTGTTGAGGACCTTAGATATCCTGGAGACCCTATCTACTAGGTCAGGCCTAACTGGTCTGGCCGAGTAGAAGGTCAGCCCATCTAGGCCTGAGAGGTATGCGCAGAACGCTATGCGGCCCAGGTGCTTGCATATGTTTATATGCTTGAGCGAGAACGAGGCCGTGAGAGGCTTGCCGTTGACGTGAGGGATTACGACGAGCTTGTCACCGTCCTCAACTATGCTAACCATGCTTCCTGCCTTAAGCCCGTGGGCCCTAGCCCACTCCCTTGGAAGCGTAATTATAAGCGATGAGGTGCCTAGCCTCTGAACCTTACGCGGGAGAGCGCGCCCCTCGGATGGGGCCTCCGAGGACTCAGCCTTCAAACCCTAATCCCAGTTATATAGTATACAGGGTGGGACAAATAAATGTACAGCGGTTAAAAAGCTCCCACCATAATCCTATATTTACAGGTATATTCGTCCTTAAAATGTGTATACATAATTAATAACGTTAAGGCTAGGAAAAATTTATAATCCAGTGTGCTATAAGTTATCTTGCCTGTGAGGCTGAGATGGGCTCGGCCGAGGCAGGACCTGAGTTCGTGGAGGTTCAGTATATAGACCTTCCTGGCATAGCGAGGTCCGTAGTTATACCCTACGCAAGCTACACCAAAAAGGCAAGCGGATTTGTTGCGGCCTTTGACGGCAGCAGCGTCGAGGGCTTCGAGCCGATAAACTCGAGCGACCTGTTCCTGTCGCCTGACGTGAACACGTTCTCAAGGGTTCCCTGGAGGCCCGAGAGGGCTAGGGTCTTCGGCAGGATATACAGGGGCGATGGGTCAAGGTATCAGAAGGACCCGAGGAGGGTTGCCGAGGACACCATAGCGTACCTGGCAGACAAGGGCTACAGGCCCCTGACGGGCGCTGAGATAGAGTTCTTCCTGTTCAGCTCCCTGTCAGTTGACGTGGTCAACCCTGCGAGGGGTACTGGGTACTCAGTAAGGAGCACCGAGCAGCCGTGGGACGGCGCCTCCAGCCCCCTGGTAATTAAGAGGTCGTACCACCTCTCGGAGCCTGTGGACTCACTGGAACAGGTCAGGGAGCGCATGTTAGCTTACTTCAAGGCCTTCGGCTACGACTTCAACGCAACACACCATGAGGTTGCAGTGTCGCAGTCAGAGGTCAGCGTAAAGGCTGGCGACCCGCTTTACGTCTCAGACGAGATAATCACGTTCAAGCAGGTCGCGAGGCAGGTGGCCAAGGAGAACGGCATGGTCGCGGTCTTCCTCCCCAAGCCCATATATGGCGACAACGGCAGCGGGCTCCACTTCCACATGAGCCTGTGGGACTCCAAGGGGAACGCGTTCGCAGGCGACGGCGAGGGCCTCAGCCAGCTTGCCAGGTACTTCATAGGCGGCATACTGGAGCACGGGAGGAGCCTCGCAGCTATAGTTGCGCCCACCGTTAACAGCTACAGGCGCCTGGTGCCAGGGTACGAGGCGCCCGTCTACTTGGTATGGGGCTACTCTAACAGGAGCGCCGCGGTCAGGGTCCCGGCAACCGGCGGGGACCCCTCACTTACCAGGGTCGAGTTCCGGAGCCCTGACCCGCTGTGCAACCCTTACCTGGCGCTCTCGGCCACCCTCCTGGCAGGATATGACGGCATTGTTAAGAAGATAGACCCCGGCGACCCGGTGTCGTCCAACGTGTACGAACTGAAGGAGAGCGGCGTTAAGACGCTGCCCAAGAGCCTCGACGAGGCGCTTGACGAGCTTGAGAGTGACAACAGCTACCTGCAGCCCATCTTTGGTAAGGAGCTCCTGGAGTCCTACATCGAGGTTAAGAGGAAGGAGAGCGATATGCTGAGAATGTACCCATCGCCGATGGAGCTCTACATGTACATGTCCTTCTGATCAAACTTGAGGCGGCCAAAAAAGCTTGTTTCAGTTACTTTAGTTTTCTTAGAGCTTAAGCGGGCTCCACGTGAATTATGCTAGTGGGGCAGCTCTGGGCGGCGGCATCTGCGCAGTCCTTCATGTCGTCCGGTATCATGCCAACGTTGATCGTGTTGGGGTCCGGCCTCCACTTGGCTATTATCTGGCTCTTGCCGTCGACGTCGCTCATCTCGAAGACGTCTCCGCACAGGCTGACGCAGACCATGTCAGCTATGCAGTTGTCCCTTGGGTCTATCGACACCTTCAGGGTCATGCTCTCAGCCTCTGCCGAGCGTAACCAGTCATAGAACAGGTACAAAAGTCTTATTACTGGTTTTTCAAATACTTTTCTTAACAGGACCCGCGTCAGGCCGTGTTATCGGCTGTCCTGTAGCTAGGCTACGATTAGCACAAAAACCTTTAGCAGCACCTGTACAGCCGGTGGAAGAGTGCCCCTCGCCGCCTACGAGGAGGAGATACTTGGCTACAACTTTATAGAGTACGGGGACCTGGGCAAGCCCAAGTACCTGGTCCTTGGGCTCCCCGACGCCGGGCTCGTGGGCTCCATAGCCTCAGGCCACCTGGTGACGACGCTCAAGCTCCAGGACTCCGTGGGCATCGAGAGCTACGGCTACCTGCCGCCGACCGCAGTGGTGGTTAACGGCGAGGTCAAGTACCCGCTCAGGATATACTCGGGGAACGAGCTCTCGGTGCTGGTAACTGAGGTAATGCCCATAGCGTCCGGCATAGTGCCGCTGGCCATAGCCATAGTTGAGTTCGCCAGGAAGAGGGGCATAGAGTACATAATAGGGCTCAGCGGCCTCGGCAACCCGACCAGGGCTGAGACCCAGCCATCACTGTACTGGGTGGCGACGACCCCGGAGGCCGCCAAGCTGGCCTCGCTCATAGGGGAGAGCGGCAAGCAGTTCCCTGATGGGCTAATAGTTGGGCCCTACGCCACCATACTTAAGGAGTCCGTGAAGAGGGGCGTCAACACCCTGCTCCTTCTAACGGACTCATTCATAGACATACCTGACCCGGAGGCCGCGGCCGTGGCGCTCCAGGGCTTCTCAAAGGCTACCGGGATACAGGTTGATGTCACCAGGCTGCTCCAGGAGGCCGAGACCCTGAGGCTCAGGCTCCAGGGCATGGCAAGGGAGGCCAAGGACGCCCTGGCTAAGGTAGGTAAAGGGTATGAGTACAGGGCGCCACTAATATACAGCTGAGCGCCGGTGAGCGCCTTGTCTTACGACGACATATTTGAGCGCATAAGGAAGAGGGCCTACAGGATAATGAGGGACATGATGTCTGACTTAGACGAGATGGAGGCCTGGATGAGGTCCATGATAGATGACCTGGAGGACAGCATGAGGCCAGAGGACCTCTTCAACGAGAGGGTTAACGAGCTGAGGAGTGGCTCCCTGAAGCCTCTGGTGAGCGTGCACGACGCAGGGGATCACCTGGTCATAGTTGTAGACCTCTCTGGCTCGGACCCCAGGACCGTAGACGTGAGGATAACACAGGACAGGCTGAGCGTCAGCGCGAAGATGAGGTCTGAGGCCGTAAGGAAGGCCTTTGGAAACGTGGCGTGGGCCAGCAAGCTGAGCAGCTACAGCGGGGAGTACGCGCTGCCTGAGCCCGTCGATCCAAGGACGGCCAAAAGCGAGATGAAGGGAGGCGTGCTAATAATAACGGTGCGCAAGGCGTCGGTCAGGACTTAGTTCCCTCGCCGTTAGCCTCCAGCAGAAGCTCCGCTATGTCCTTGACTTCAAAGTTGAACTTGCCTGACTCGGCCCTGAACATAGTGTTACAGAACGGGCACGCGACCGCTACAACCCCGCTGCCGCCCAGGGTCCTGCTGGCCTCCTCGGCCCTAAGGCTTGATATCCTCTGGCCCTTCTTGACTTCGTAGAACATCTGTCCACCTCCGCCCCCGCAGCAGAAGCTCCTCTCCCTGTTCCTTGGCATCTCCTTTATCCTCAGCCCAGTGGACCTTATCACCTCCCTCGGCTCCTCGAAGACGCCGTTCCACCTGCCGAGGTAACACGGGTCGTGGTAGGTGACGGCCAGGGTCAGCTCCCTGGAAGGCTTTATTTTGCCCTCCTTGAGCAGCCTTGACAGCACGACGCTGTGGTGCTCCACCTCAAGCCTGTCGAGCACCTCGGCCAGGTGCGACGTCTCAGGGTTCTTGGCCAGGTAGTCCCTGTACATCCTGTAGTTGTTCTTGAAGTTGTTAAAGCCGTGCGGGCAGTTGACCAGCAGCTTCTTGAACTTATACTTGCTGAGCACCTCAAGGGCCTGCTTCATGAGCTCTATGTAGAGCGCCTCGTCGCCTATGGACCTGGCGGGCTCGCCGCAGCAGCCCTGCTCAACAGGTATTCCAACCTTAATCCCGGCCTTCTTGAGGAGCGTCACTACGGCCTCTGCCACGGGCCTGATCCTCGGGTCATAGGAGGTCACGCACCCTACCCAGTAGAGGTAGTCATACTCCTCACCCTCCTTAGCGATTATGTCGTCGCCCAGCCTCTTAGCCAGCTCGTTGAGCCACTGTTCCTTGTCATACGGGTTTGCGCCGAGTGGGTTGCCGTTCTGCTGCAGCCTGTACAGGGCGTCCAGCGCGTCCTTTGGAGTTGCCTCAGAGCCGACGCTTACCATGCCCCTCCTCATGTCTATTATCGTGTCGACGTGGTGTATCGAAACCGGGCACTCGTAGACGCAGGCCCCGCAGGTGACGCAGCTCCAGACCGCCTCGGGGTTAACCTGAAGCCTGCCCTCTCCCCAAGCCTGCTGGTCCCAGAGGCCGGACTTCACGGCGTCCTTCATGGTCACTATCAAGTCCCTCGGGCTCAGCGGCTTCCCGGCTGCGTAGGCGGGGCACGCGTTGGTGCACCTCATACACGAAGTGCAGGCGTCGTAGTCAAGCCTCTGCTTCCACGTCGTGTCGGCCAGCTTGACTATGCCCAGAGGCCTGCCCTCCTCGATCCTCTTGTCTATGTCCTCGACGGGCTTGACTCCCTGGGGCATGGTGCCCTTGCGCTGGAAGGCCACGTTAAGGGACGCCGCGTATATGTGCCACAGGTTAGTGTAAGGTATCAGCGCAAGCGCAGCCATGGCTAAGACCACGTGCGCCAGGAACAGGGCCTCGTACACCTCGAGCAGCTCCGCGTGGGGAACCGTCCTGGCCCACGTGAAGACTAGGTACCCTACGGGGTCAAACCATGCCCTCTCCCAGGTGAGCCTGTAGGCGACGCCGTCTATTCCATCGACCAGAAACCCCGTGATGAGTATTACTAACAACATGCCGAGGGTGAGGTAGTAGTAGGGGTCCTGGGGCAGGTTGGGCGTAAGCTTAAGGGACCTCCTTATCAGAGCTATTACTATGCCGGCTATAGCCATAAGGCCAGCTATGTTGTTGATGAGCTTGTAAGCGTAGTAGACGTCTCCAACTAAGAACACCACTACGTGCTCATTTATGGCGCTCAGTATCGTAGCTATGAAGAGCCACCCTATTCCATAGAATATCAGCGCGTGCATGACGCCGGGGAAGCGCTGCCTGAGCACCTTCCACTGGAGCAGCGCGAACTTGCCGAAGTTCTTCAGCGCCTCGCCAACGCTGTAGCCCGGGGGCCAACACATAAGCCTCCAGCCGCCAAGGCCGTGCGTCCACCTCCTGTAGCCGCTGTAGGCGGCGTACAGAAGCCACACAAAGACCGCAAGCCCGAGACCGTACACCAGGGCTTCGTAGTAAGCCTCAGGCCTGAGCCACGCAAAGTAGACGATGCCTATGTAAGTCAAGGTCAGCGCCAGTCACAGCGAAGAGCTGAATTATATAAAAGCCTGAGGCCTTGGCTGGTACTTCCTGGTCAAGCCCCGTGTTACAAAAACGCTAGCGCGTTTTAAGCCAACCAGCCCTTCCTAGGC
>CAYFFU010000036.1:0-7873 GCA_964342665.1 uncultured Desulfurococcales archaeon | reverse complement strand
CTGTTGGGACTCCTGCTTATTAGCGGCGCCCTGGGCTGCAGAGCTTGAGGCGCTGCCCTCCTGCTGGGGCTTCTCCTGCTGCTCCTGTTGGGCCGGCTGCGCGGCGGCAGGGGTCGTCTCGGCCGCCGGCTTAGTCTCCTGCTGCTGTTGCGCCGCAGGCGCTGCGGCCGCCGCAGCCTGCTTCTCTTTAGCCTTCTTTCTCTCCTCGGCCCTCCTCTTCTTGGTCTCAGCTATCTTGGCGTCGATGTCAACTACGTTCTTGCAGTTGAGCTTCGATAAGACCTCGTCGACCTGAGCAGGGTCAACCTTGTAGGTATAGAGGTACCTCTTGGTTCTAACCTTTATCTTAGCTTTACCGTCCCTGGTGTTCCTCTTAACCCTGCACTCAACAGCCCTCTGGGCGACCTTAACAAGCTCATCTAAGCTGAGCAGCTCCACAGGCATCCTCTGCACACCTAGGCCTAGAGCCTAGCCTTGCGTATAAAAAGGCTGCATCGCCTGTGGAGGGTCGTCCCTATTCGTTAAATATCTTCATCTTAACTACGTTGAACCTGACCTTAGAGCCCTCCCTAAGCTTTACCTGGGAGTAACCCCTTATCTCCTCGTCGTTCCCTATGTCAATATGGACGAGGTACTTTCCCATAATGAACTCCACAGTATCCACGACTCCTTCGAAGGGCCCGTCGCCTATTACTACGTCATCGGCCCTCACACCCACGTAGCCATTTACTTTGAACATCTTGCCGCTGACGACAGCCATGGGTGGGTCCCCTATGAAGGCGGCCACGAACTTATTGGCGGGTTCATTATACAGCTCCTCTGGCGTCCCCACCTGAAGAATCTTGCCGTTCATCATTATAGCCATGCGGTCAGCCTCAGCCATGGCCTCTATCTGGTCGTGAGTCACGTATATCATGGTCACCTTCTCCCTCTGCTGTAGGTCCTTAATGAACCTCCTGGCCGCGATCCTCTGAGGTGCGTCTATGTTGCTCAAAGGCTCGTCGAGCAGTATGACCCTAGGCCTCTTTACGAGGGCCCTAGCTAGCGCAACCCTCTGCTGTTGCCCTCCCGAGAGCTGGGATGGGTACCTGTTCAGCAGCTCCCGTATCCCTAGCTCGTCTGCTATCTCGACGGCTCTCCTCTTGGCGTCTGGCTCATCCTCTATGGGCATCATGATGTTCTCAAGCACAGTCTTATGGGGGTACAGGACGTAGTTCTGAAACAGCATGGACGTAGACCTCTTCCCAGGCGGCAGGTCCGTTACGTCTTCGCCATCTATGTATATCCTTCCTGAGTCTACCTTCTCAAGGCCGGCTATGCACCTTAACAGCGTCGTCTTGCCAGAGCCTGAGTAGCCTAGTATTACAAAGAGCTCCCCATTGTTTACCTCTAGATTTACGTTGTCGAGTACCTTATGGTGGCCAAAGCTCTTACTTAGCTCCTTGACGGTAACTCCCAAGCTGTACCCTATAGGTCCTTGCCTCACTCAGCTTTTTTTGTTTATTTAGCCAAGCGCACATATATGATATTAATCCTTTGTGACTAAGCATGGCCTCTTGAGTAGCGGGGGCCGTGATCTGGGGCTTATAGGCTTAGACTTACATTCGCTTTACATTAATTTTGCATGACATAAAAGGGACGCTCCACATCCTCACATAGAGGCCCTTTTAGTACGATTATATGCTTCGCTGCGGGATAGCTCAGTTTACGCCTACGCGTTTCCGAGAGCCATTTACATGTGAAGGACCCCTGTACCATACGCTCCCTTAGTATAGGCCTCGCTTCAACCTGAACTAATGGGAGAGTTACGATTATCAATAGACTATCATTTACAGGCCTGTGCGGGTAATGAGCAAGCGTCCGGTCCCGGCTTGGAGGGGCCTGCGAGGCCTTTCGGACCTCACGGACCCCTCCAACGTGGCCTGCTTAACTTCCGGGTTCGAGATGAGTCCGGGTGTTGCCAGGCCACTATGGCCGGGCCGGACATTTGTCATAGCTGGAGGGCCAGGTAAATAAGCTTTGCCGTTAGCCTTAGCGCATCGACCTCTTTTAAACCCTTAGGTCTGGCCTTCCACTGACACGTGGGCTCTCCTGGCAGCCTCCAGGAACTCGTCATATGAGAGGGGCAACCACTGCCTCAGCTTGTCATAGAAGTCCTTGCCTACAGTGGTCACGCCTCCCTTCTCGCTCGCGTACTTTACAAGCTCCCTGTAGGCCCTGGCTACCCTGTCCTTCTTGCTCATAGTAGTAATTACGGCCTTCTCTATGTCGCCGTTGTAAACATATCTGCTCTTAAGTAGCACCTCTACTATCCTGTTTATCCTCTCAGGTACCCCTATTACAGACCCTCTGAGCTCTATTCTCCGCGGAACCCCCCAGGGAACTAAGCTGTCCAGCATCCTGCTCAGGCCTGGCCTTGGGATTTTGTCTACTATGCCCCCTATCAGGAACGCGTCCGCCGTCATAACGTCATCGGGCTTCAGGGGGGTCGAGGCGTCAGGTCTCAATATAATTACCTTGTCGGCGTCATATCCCCACAGAACTTCGCTGGGCCTAGCGTTGACTATAGCCACCTTGTTGACCCCCATGACCTCGTTTATCCACTTAGCGGTCTCCTCGTCAGCCCCAGTTATAGATAGGTGGGCGTCCCAGAGGTACTCCCTTATGGTTGAAAGCGTCACGCCCAGCTGCAGCCTAAGCTTTGAGAGCTCCTCAGGCGTGTGAAGGAACTTCATGCTTAGGTCTATCACGAAGAGCGGCAGAGGCGGCTGGGGCAGGTAGTCGAGTAGGGACCTCCACGGCACCGTGCGCTCGGTTGGGGAGGGTTTCCTAACTATTACTGCGTCGGCCTTTACGTCGCCTTTCCCATAGACTATTGACTTGCTTTTCCCCTTCCACTCAGTCTCATAAACTTTCTTGCCCTGATACTCCTCCTCGCCCAGGAAGTACTCCCTTATCAGCATCTCAACAGCTGCGTACTGGAATCCAAGCCTGTAAAGCTTGTCGCCTTCGAGCCACTCCCTGGACCCCAGTACGTCATAACCATAGGCTTCCATTAGCTTAAGGAGGGCCTCGTAGGGTCTCGCGCCCCAGCCTTGTCCCCTGTCGCTCGTCTCAAGCACCCCTATACCATGAAGTCTTCGAGTGTCCTTCCGGGGCTTTTAGCTTTCCTAACAAAAGCGCTAGTGCCTCTGAGGGTTCCCCAGGAGTACCTTATGATTGGGGGTCTGCGCCCTGCGCGGAGCGTCTTCATGACCCAGTCGACCGTCCTTGGATCTGAGGGGTAGCCACTTCCCTCGACTCCGTACATGGAGCGGAGGACGGCGATCCTGGCGTCCCTGACGACCTTTGCTATTATGCTTGCGGCCGAGACTACAGGGTAGTTTACGTCAGCTTTCGGCTCGTCTACAAGCTTTCCGCTAAAGCCAAGCCTTTCCAGCACCTTAGGCAGGAACTTGAGCTCGCCGAACTTATCTATGTATATGGCCTTTATGTGGCGCGGCGGCAGGCCTATGTATTTGGTCATGATTTCTATAATTTTGGCTATCGCGCTCTCTTCCAGGTAATTGATGTTGCTATGGTCAATCTCGCTTGGCCTTATGGGGCACGTGACGAAGGGGCCCATCCTAATTATTTCCTTGTAAAGCCTTTGCCTAGCTGACGGGCTCAGCTGCTTGCTGTCCCTCACGCCGAGCTCCCTTAGCCTTTCAACGTCATAGTCGTGCACTGCTAAGCCAGCAACTATCAGCTCTCCGACCAGGCTTCCTCTGCCCGCTTCGTCGAAACCGATTACCCAGCTCAAGCCGCTCCACCTGTTGAGTGAACCTCACAAATAATTATTAAGCTAATCCATCAGGGAGCCCTGTTACATAATATTGAGCGCGCAGCCCCACAGTTATAGCAATATAAGGTTAAGGAATAGGTCAAGCTGTCTTAACTACTGTCCTTGCGGTGTCTGCCCTTCTTGCTCCTCGCTTGCCTGGGAGTAGCGCTGCTTCCACTCCTCACCTACGTCATAGCCGTAAACCTCCTTTAGCAGTTCCCTGCCCTCCTCGCTGACCATGTCGGGGTTCCACGGCGGATCCATAGTTAGGTCTATCTCTATATCGTCCTCACTTATCCCTGGTATCTTGTCTAGAATAGCCTGTTCTACGTAGCCCAGTATAGAGCCCGTCACAGGGCACCCCACTGCTGTGAGGGTCATTAACACCCTGACCTTGGGCTTACCGTTCTCCCTGCGCGCCTCAATCTCGTATATGAGGCCCAGGTTGTAGACGTCTACAGGTATCTCAGGGTCGTATACCTCCTTCAGGGCGTCCTCAACAGCTGAGATGAGGTCTGGGTCGCCGCTCACCTTAAGGTAAGGCGGCCTCTTTCGTTCGCTCAACTTCGTTCACTTCATTTAGTCGTAAGCTGAGATAGGGCTTAAATCTAAAAGTACTAACTTTGTTGATCCTCGTCAGCGTTCATGATTTTCGGCCGATAAAGCTTAACTATAATGGCATATGATATCCATGGTGATAGAAGCATCAGTATAGATCCAAATACCAGCAGCGCCCTGCCCTCGCGCGGGCTGAGGGCTACTAGGGCGCCGCCGACCGCGGCTATTGCCAGGGTCAGCAGCAGCTGGTCACGTACAGCCCTCCTCGCTAATCTCTCCACCGAGCTTCTGCGCGCCAACCTTTACAGCCTCCAGGGCGCTTCTAGCCTTTTCCAACGCCTCATCGCGGCTATGGCCTGAGGCCAGGACCTTTACCTCAAGTATGGGGCCCCTCACCTCATTTCCCTTTGGATGGCTCTTAACGTAGCAGCCGGGGTTCTTCCTCTCGGCGTCCTCTAGGTAAGGGGCCAGCGAGGACTCAGGCACGCCGATAACCCTAAAGCCGCACTCGACTACTGCAAGCTTGGGAGCTATGCTCTGAAGCCTTGGCATGACCTCGCTCTCAAATATTGCCTCCATCTCAGCCGGGACCCCTGGCAGCGAGATGATGACAGTGTTACCAACTTCAAACCATGAGCCAGGGGCTGTGCCAACAGGGTTTCTAAGCGGCCTTGCTCCCTCGGGCAGGTAGGCCATCTTCTCCCTGTCCTTGGTCATCTCTAGGTTACCCTGGGCGTACTTCTCTTTTACCATCTCGTAGGCCTCTTCGTTAAGCTTAAGGCTCACACCAGCTGACTTAGCTACGGCCGCTAAGGTCATGTCATCATAGGTGGGGCCAAGGCCTCCAGTGGTTATGACGACCCTCACGTCACCCTTGTCCAGTGCCCTCCTTATCTCGCCACTGATGTCTTCAAGGCTGTCTGGGGTCACTATTATCCGCTCGACGTTGAAGCCAAGGAACGTAAGCTTCCTGGCCAGCCATGCGGCGTTTGTATTTATAATTCTCCCTATGAGTATTTCGTTGCCTATGGTGAGTAGCCATACCTTGGGGGACCCTCTTATCGCCAACGCAGTCCCCTGATCCTAGAGTCTTGGCAGCTCAAAAAGCGTTGCGGTATTACTGGCTGTCTACACCTTAGAGCCTGAAGCAGCTAGGTAACTAGCGGTGGTTAGAATGACCCTGAGCTCCCTTGAATACGCGCTCAACTCTATATTTGGGCACGTCAACTTTACAGGCCTCTCGTCAGTGGGCAACGTGCTGGCCGTGGTTGGCGTCGCCTTGCTGGTCTCAATAATAGTAGTGGGCGGCGTTGTGCTGTTGGTCAGGGGAGTGAAAGCCATGGGGAACCTGACGCCAGGCAAGTTCCTGGCGGTGCTCATAGGACTGGCGGTGGCGTTCATAGTTGTTGGGGCGCTTGTTCCTTAGCCGCCCTGGCCTCCTCGGCAGCAGCAAGTATTCTTTTGAGGTGCTTTAGCCTGACAAAGTCCTCGCGCTCCCTCTCGTCAAGCACCATAGTTATGAACCTGATGGCCTTCTCATAGCTTGGTATAATTACGTTATCAAGGGCGTTGATCAGCCTCTGGGTTCTCTTGAGCTCGTCGATAAGCCTCATTATCGCCTCCTCATACTGGGCAAGCCTAAGTATAGCTGGAAGCTCCTCCCTGAGCATAACGTAGCTCTGGACAAGGTCAGGGGACGCCCCAGGAGGTATTGCAGGCGTCGCTAGCGTGTTAGGCAGCAGCTGAAATGTGGGCGCTTTCACTCCGCCTGATAGCACTATAGTACCAGTTCTTATCCTCAGGCTCTCCTTTACTGACGTCGCATAAGCCCAAGTCCTCTGAAGGCCCTCAGAGGCCTCACCCACGTAGAACCTTGTGAACATATCATCAAGGACGCCGTAGACCTCTTTCTGATACTTGTTATAGTCGTCTGCAACGCTCCTTATGTAGTGAAGTAAGACGTCCCTCTTCTCCTCCAGGACGCGCCTTATCCTCCTTATGGTTGCGTAATCCCTTCGAAGCCTTATCAGGTTTATCTTAGTTGGCAACGTTGACCTGACGTCTATGGCCAATTATGCTCCCAGGCCAGAGAGTTCCATGCCAGACTTTAAGCTATACGGTTCCCTGGTTAACAGAGAGCAGCAATGGAGGTACGGCAGCTGGACTCTAAGGGAAGAGCTGTAGAGCTGGTGCCAAGGAGCGAGGAGGACCTATGGACGTTAGCTATGGCTATAAGGAAGGGCGAGCTGATAAGGACCGTAGTAATGCGTGACGTGAGCGGAAAGGACGCTAAGAGCAAGGAGAGGAGGCCGATCGAGGTTCTACTAAGGGTCGAGTCTGTGGAGTTCCAGCCCTTCACAGGAGTCCTCAGGGTCTTTGGTGTAATAGAGGAGGGTCCAGAGAAGTTCGGAGTCAAGGGCAAGCACCAGTCCGCGTACCTGGGACTCAATCAAAGGGTGACGCTTATCAGGGAGTCAGGATGGGACAGGAAAACGATTGAGAAGTTAATGTCAAGCGGGCCAAGGGGCAAGGCCATGATAGTCGCGGTTGACTATGACTCGTATGCAATGGCCCTCCTAACCCCCCTGGGGCTCAAGGTACTATATGAAGGCAACTTGTCGCTAGGCGCGAAGGATGACCCGCGGAGGCAGGAGTCCCTCGAGAAGGCTATCAACGAGATAGCTGAAGGGGCCGTCAAGCACGCTGCCGAGGAAGGCGTGGCCGTCATAGTAATTGCGGGCCCCGTTACGCTAAAGGATGAGGTGGCCAACAAGGTAAAGCAAATGGCTAGGTCATTCAATATAATCACTGACAGCACGTCCTCAGGGGGCCTTGAGGGCATCTACGAGGTCCTAAGGAGGCAGAGCGTCATAGATGCACTGAAGGAGATAAGTTCCGTGAGGGCGCAGGAAGTGATGGACGAGTTCATGAAGCTGTTTTCAACAGATCGCGACATGGTCGCCTACACCCTAGATGACGTTCTTGAGGCATCAAACTACGGCGCCGTTAAGTCAATGATAATATTAGACGAGCTCCTCTACTCAATAAATGACGACGAGAGGGAGAAGGCCCAGAGGGCCGTGGAGCTTGCTGAGACAAGGGGAGGCGAAGTGATAATAATAACTAGTGAAACGCCTGTTTCGACTACGGTGTCCTCCTTCGGAGGAGTCGTGGCAACTCTTAGGTTCAGGCTGCCGAGGGAAATTAAGCAGTGAGTTTACCTTGCTGTAATCTGGTGGTTCGCATAATAATTAGCGGCTTAGAACTGTTACCTTATCCCTATACTTAGGCCGGTCGCTCCAGCGATAGGATAGCAGTGTTGCTGCACCTTCGGCTTCAGATGTAATGCGGTAAAATTAAGATTCCTGAGAAGCTACATGCCTAGCGGCTTTGGAAGGCCAAGTTAAGACATCGCCAGAGGTTAGGCAAAGCGTTAAGGCCTGCTAAGCGTTGAAATTATTGCATTTATGTAGTTTTTGGGCGCTACAATAA
>CAYFFU010000035.1:0-8208 GCA_964342665.1 uncultured Desulfurococcales archaeon | reverse complement strand
GCTCATAGGCCGCTAGGACTCCTATGGAAGTCAACGTGTATAGAACCACGGTGGCGATCACGGAGTTAAATGGGTGATCGCCTTTAAGCGCAGCTAAGGACGCTGGCAGCATCTGATTCTTTGCCATAGCGTAAATGGTCCTAGACGTGGCTGCCATGAACGAGAGCGGCGCGAGCACGCCGTCGTTGAACGCAGCAAACAGCAGAGGCGCTGCCGCGAAATATCCGTAGTACTTCCTTAGGAAGTCGAGCACCGGAACCCTAGCGGCAAGCACGTAGTTTATGCTGTGCGTCATTATTGATGCGTCTATGAGCGTGTAGATGACCGCAGCCGTAAGGAGCCCGCCAGATATGACCACTATAATAGCTGCCTTGCCCACGTCCTCTTTCCTTATGGCCTCGCCGCCTAGAGGGGTTATGGAGCCGTACCCTGTAGGTATGCCTATTGCAAAGAGCAGTGAAACGGCCAACAGGCCTGGGGTTACCTCGCTAATAACCCTGTGAGAAAATGGGTTATAGAACCTAAACCCTGCTATGAATAGGTTTGAAATAACTATGTAAGCTAATACAGAGATCTCTATAATTGAAGCAACCTCGGCATACCTGGCGGAAGGCCTTATCCCTGTTATTAGGAATAACGCGGCAGGGATGAACACTATTAATGCTGCCAGCAGCGGATCTATGTGGAGCACGTACCTTAGCACGTAGGCTGAGCCGGCTACATAGGCTGAGCCATAGATGACCGAGTAAAGTATGTACATCCACCCGGTCTCTAGCCCAAGCCTCCTGGTCAAGGAGTAAAACGCATATATATAGTAGCCGCCCGCCTCGCCGTACCTCTTTGAGAGACCATAGACAGCCATGGCGTTAAAGAGGACTATTAGGGTGCCTATAACTATAGAGATCGGCGCGAACTCGCCTACCTGAATTATTACGCCGGTTGCATAAGTGAGCAGCGACAGTAGGGCCGCCTGGCCTCCAAACGAGAGGAACACTAGGTCCGTGAGACTTAGCTGTCGCCTTAAAGTTCTGCCGCTGCTTGTTGGCGTATTGTCGGTCAAGGTGCAACCCTAGCTTTTTTAATCTTTCTAAACACGTTTATAAATGTGAAGAACTATTATGAGGGACGAGGACTGCAGGTCTCTTGCCCAAGAGCTTAAGGAGCTAACGGAGAGGCTTAAAGATATGATGAGCCAGCTTATGGAGGCTACGTCGGATCTAAGGTCTATACTTGCTGCCGAGAGGGAGCTGCTATCGTGTCTAAGGCTTCACTCCCCTGACTACTTTTCCCAGCTGTCCCTCCCAGAGTACGCGGAGGTTGAGGACCTATCTAACGAGAGCTTAGAGCACATAGAGTCCGATAATATAAACGAGATGGACTGTGATATTATAAAAAGAAGGCTTCTAGCTGTGCGGTCCCGTGAAGCATCTCTCGCGTTCAGGCTAACTGAGGTGAGCCTCAGCCTCAGAACCGAGGCTATCAGGCTCTCTGGCCTCATTGCCTTGTGTAGACACTTCGAGCCAGAGCTCTCAGAAGATGTATATAAGAAGATCGGCGAACTTGTGATAGACAAGTACGTGCTAACGTAACGGTCCGCCGCCCACGACGTTTTAATTACATTAGCCGTAAAGTTCTGGCAGATGCGCCATAGTATTAGTAACCTTGAATGAAAGTGCTAGCGTTACCAGTTAAAGCCATAATTATCAAGCTACTGAACAGTTTCCTCCGTTCTGGCAACTATCCCTTATTGGGTACTCCTCCTCACCTTGCCTAGTACAAACCATATAAGCTCTAAGACCAGTATCAGCTGAACATAATCAAAGTAAATAGACGTCCTCCCGGAGCTGCTTGTCAACATCTCAACTAACGGTAAAATTTCAAGTCTCACGTGCAGCTCTTTCACATCAAAAACCAGGGAGCCTATGTCAATACCAGTCATGATGCCTAGGAACGGAAGCCGAAACTTAGGCCAGCCCACTAGTGAGAGAAGGTAGGCAATCAGCATAACTCCCATGGCCTCACTGACATAAACCCTTGCCGAGGAGAAACCCAGCATGAACCCAAGCACTAATGCCATAGCCGAAATGACTGCCAGGGCTATGTTAAACATTAGGTCCTCGCTAGCTGAAATACTCCTGGTGCTGGGCTTAGTCTGTCCCTCAGCCGTCAACGCTGCCAGCCCCTCTGCTGTATGCTAGCAAGCCTTTTAACTTTGGAACGCGGATATTCGAGCAGATGCAGACATGTGGCGGCATAGACACCTGCGCAACAGCCAGCTAAGCTTGCAGATAATCAAGCAGCTTCCACTATCGCCAGGCATTAATGTAGCTGACATAGGCTCAGGGCCTGGGAGGTTTTCAATACCTATTGCCCAGCTCGTAAAGCCTGGCAAGGTATATGCCATAGATGTAGACGAAGAGTCCCTGTCGCTTCTGAGCTCTGAGGCAGCCAGGCTTGGCGTAGACAACATAGAAGTTATTAGGGCCGACGTAACTAAGGGAGTTCCTCTGCCAGACTCATCTATAGACCTGGCCCTAATGGCCAACGTGTTTCACGATTTCGTGCACGAGGGCTCAGCGTCCAAGGTGCTCTCAGAGACCCTAAGGGTTCTGAAGCCCGAGGGCCTTCTGGCAATAGTTGAGTTCAAGAAGGACGTCACCCTGTTTGGCCCTCCACCGTGGTTAAGGCTCTCGCCAGACGAGGTGATAAGCGTCCTTAGCAGCAACGGCTTTAAGCTCAAGGATGGGCCTACAGGGGCCTCCGGCACACACTATATTTTAATATTTAGCAAGTGACTTGCGACCAAGGAGCGCGGCCGTGATGCCTACTATCCCTCCTAGTGAGCTTAAGAGAAGAGTGGAGGAGCTTAGAAGGTGGCTTTCAGAGGCGAGCGTTGAGGCCGCCTACATCTCTAACCCTGTTAACATATTTTACCTTACAAACCTAGCATTCATACAGACAGAAAGGCCTTTGTCACTAATAGTTCCTGTGGACGGCCAGATAACACTCATACTGCCCTCCGTGGAGCGTGGGCATGCAGAGTACCGTAACTCAAGATGGGGAGGCATAGTTGAGTCCTTCATGTACTATTTTGATTATCCAGGTGAGACTCACGTAGCGAACTTCATAGCAGATGCTATATCTCGTCTTGGAGTGAAGGGCGTGGCCCTAGACAATGCCATGGGCGCAACTGGAGTATACGGATACCAGGGCCCGGCCCTAGGCGAGCTCCTTAAGGCTAGAGGTATCGGCGTCAAGGACCTAGGCGACTACTTTGCCAAGAAGAGACTCATAAAGAGCAATGATGAAATATCGCTTCTAGAGGAGAGCGGCAGGTGGGCTTCGAGAGCTATCGACGTTGCTAGAGAGCTCATAAGGCCTGGCAAGTGGGACTGGGAGGCGGCGCTTGAAGCCAACCTAGAGATAAGCAGGGAGATGAACAAGTACTACTCACCTTACGTCCCCCTCAGGGGCGCTGTGGGATGGGCCGTTGGCTTTAGAGGCCAGGTTGGAGAATACTCCGCCTTCCCACACGCCCTGGTGTCAGAGAGGCCCTTTAGGGAGGGGGACGTGATAGGCATAGGAGCCGGCCCTGAGATAGGTGGATACTCCGCAGAGCTTGAGAGAACCCTCCTGCTCGGAGGCAGCCCTAAGCCGCAGGTGGCCTCGCTATTCAATGCTATGTTGGAGCTCAGGCGTGCCGCGCTAGAAACGATAAGAGCTGGGGTCAAAGCGTCTGACGTAGACAGGGCCGTGAGGAGGAGGGCGAAGGAGCTGGGAGTGGCCGATCTTCTGCTGCATCACGTAGGCCACGGGATAGGGTTAGAGGAGCACGAGCCCCCATTCCTCGACGTCGGCTATGACATTACCTTAAGCGAAAACATGGTTGTCAGCGTTGAGCCAGGAATCTATGCAAATGGCCTTGGAGGCTTCAGGCACAGCGATACAGTGTTGGTAACAAAGGACGGCTACAGGCTGCTGACCCACTACCCCGAGGACCTAGAGTCCCTGACGATAGAGGTTAGGTCCTAGCGGCAGGAAGCAGTGTTAGCTAGCTAACCACTGCAGAGGCTCTTTACCTCAGGGTTCCTTATTTTAAACCTCTCGTTATACGCGGCCAGCCCCCGTTCGTGGTAAGCTAACGCCTCCCAGTAGCCGTCCTCGTAGTCTCTCAGAAGCTCAAGCGAGACGAGCCACTTAGCTCCCTTCCAGCCGTAAAGTATCGGTGAGAAGAGCCTGGCAGGGCCTCCATTTTCATCCGGCAGCGCGCCGTTATCCATGCCAACCACTATATAGGCGTTGCCCTTTGCTACGTCTAGCGGCATCACAGAGGAGTAGCCGCTCACGCTGCGGGAGAAGAGCCACCTGGCGTCATCGAGTCCGCTGACGCCATTAAGTATATCCCTAAGCGGCACCCCCAGGTACCTCTTATTAACCACGCTCCAGCCCGTCACGCAGTGAAAGTCCTCCTGGCCTAGGTCTCTTGACATCTCCATTACGTCAGCGAGCGAGTACTCCCTTCTCGTACCGTCAACGCCTACCACGGTAAGCCTCCACGATCCTCTCTCAACCCTGGGCACCTGACCCTCTGCGACGTAGATAACGAACCTAGGTATTGAGACCTGGCCCACTGGGACTGAGCCGCCCTTGCACTCCTCTGACGCCATTACGCCGACCTCTATAGACCCCTTCCTCAGCTCGCCCCTGTCTAAAAGCTCCTTGGCCGTCGAGCTGTCCATAAATGGTATGAAGTTAGTGAAGAGCACGCCGCTAATGTTTATGAAGGTCCCAGAAAGGGTTGTCACGAGCCTTAGATGCCCCACCTCGTTGGAGCCCGACACCACTTTAAACATGTAAAGGTTGAACGACCTTCCTATTTGCTCTCTGTCAGATCTGACCAGCCTCAGGGGTTCCGAGCCCGTCAGCTCGGCGATCCATTTAATACCCTCAGATGCAAGTCCGACAACGTCGTCAATGCTCGTCAGCTTACCCGTGGAGGAGCACTCGAAGCCGATAGGCATGCCTATCTCTGCCAGCCTTCTGTTCACGTAGACCCTACAGCCTAGGGGCTCCCTGGCGCTCAACCTACGCCCCTTCCGGCCAGGGGGGCCTTAAATTTAAGCTAGAGTAATTGCAGGGGCCGGGGTGAACCTAAGGGACGCCCTAGACAGGGTGCCAAGGAGGTACAGGCCGCTGGCATCGTTGCCAGGCGTGCTGCTGGGCGCCAAGGCAGCGGCAGGCCTAGGCCTCATAAGTCAGTCACAGGCCTTAACTGTAAGCGGCGCGGCAATAACGATATCCTTAGGCGGGGTCCTCTCAGCCCTAGCTATTAAGAGGTTCCTGTCCAGCAGGAAGGTAAGTCTCAGCAAAGGTGGTCCTGGCCCTGATCTAAACGTAAAGGCCCTTGAGATTGAGGTCAATGGGGCCAACGAGGAGAGGGAGACAGCTGCGTCCAGCATTGCGTCGATAGTGAGGGAGAGGTCAAGGGCTGGCAAGGCAAGGTACTTAGTTATATCCACGTTGCAGGGAAGCTACGCAAGGACCATAATTGCAATAGCCAGCCCCTCGCCCTCAGACGCTGACGTTGAGGCAGAGATACTTAAGACCTTAATAGCCCTCAACGTGAAGGGAGCTAAGATAACCGAGGTGCCGGCGCCTGACGGGCTGGCAGGCCTTGCAAGCTCCCTGGAGCCCTCGTCTAGGGCGTCCCCGGTAATCGCCTTCGCCTCAGGGGGGTCCGCTGCCGCGCCATCAAGGGAGGGCATCATTAACTTGGGGGTAGCGTACGACGGCGCGTTCCCGAGGCCTGTCTCCCTGACGCTTAGGGACGTCACTGGCCACGTTGCGATCTTCGGCTCCACGGGTACAGGCAAGACTACGACCTTAAGCAGGATAGTAGTTGAGGCAGTCCGGCTTGGCATCAACGTCGTTGCGCTGGACTGGGCCGGCGAGATAAGTAGGCTCACGAAGGGCTCCCTTGACGTGTGGAGTCCTGTAGCCGATGGCGGAGTGAACCCGTTCACGGACAGAGGCCTGAGCTCCTCCCCTGAGCTGCTCCTGGACGTTCTCACGAGCGCGCTGGCGCTGACGCAGCCTCAGAGCTACATGCTGATGCGCGTCCTGAACGAGTCGCACCCCAAGAGCTTTGAGGAGCTTGAGGACGCCATAGAGGGCTACCCTGAGGAGGCCAGATGGGACAGGGACGTGAAGAGGGGCCTGCTGAGGAAGGTCGCGGTGGTAGCCGACAGCAGGTACTCGTCAGCGTTCAACGGCTCCGTGAGCGTCTCTGAGATAGAGGGCAGCGCTAAGATAATCGCTTTAAATGAAATAGAGAGCCAGCTGGTCAGGAGGGCCTACTCCCTGATACTGCTGTCGGCGATGTTCTCCTCCAGGGTCAGGAGCAAACACACCATCCTGGCAATAGACGAGGCCCACAACCTAATTACTGACGAGCAGGACCTCCTGGGTCACGTCATGGCTGAGTCTAGGAAGTATAAGCTGTACATAGCTATTGCCACCCAGAGCCCCGCGCTCATGCCCAACTCCGTGCTACTTAACGCTAATACTAAGATAGTTCACGCGCTCAGGAGCCTGAGGGACAAGGAAGTAATTGTGCAAAGCATGAACCTACCCTACGACATGGCGAGCCAGATAGACAAGCTGCAGCCCGGCGAGGCTATACTTCAGTCGCCCAGCACGCCAAGCCCGCTACTCATTAGAGTCCAGCTCGAGACCCCACCTTACAACGAGGGGAACGAGCCTATCATCGGAGAGCCAATCAACGTTAATGCCAACGTCCCATAGGGTCAGCTTGTTGAACAGCTCTTCAACTACGTCATCCGGCCCCTTGTCGGTCGCGTCGACCTCTATAACCATGTCGCTGTACGGCTCAAGCTCCTGCGCTACGGACCCCAGGGCCTCAGCCATTACGTTCTCCAGGACCTTCTTCCTAGGCCACCCCCTTTTAGTGAGCCTATCTAGCAGCACGCTAGGGTTAAGCCTGAGGAGCAGGGCAAACGGCACTAGGCCGTTAAAGCCCTCGTCATCTAAAAACACCGAAGGGTAATGGGTTGGAAGCACCGTGCAGCCAGGGGCCAGCTTCTGCTCTATAGACCTCAGCAGCCTCTCCTCATCTATTATTAAAGTTCCCGGCCTCTCAGGGTCTGGAGTGCCTAACCCCTCAGAGACCGCGACCTCCGATGGCTCTATAACCCTCGCGCAGCCCAGCTCGCTGGCTACCCGAGCAGCTACAGTGCTCTTTCCAACGCCCGGGGTCCCAGCTACTATCACGACATAGCCTCTCTCGTTCAAGGCTTCTTGAGGCACCTCCAGAGCCTAGCTATCTCGTCCTCAGGAGGCGACGTGTAGACCTCCGTGGACCCCTCGCGGACGACCCTGAGGGCTGGCCTCTCCCCTGAGCGGCGCGCGACCCTGCCTATTATTGAGAACTCAACTCCAAGGCTCTTCAGGAGCTCGGCTGCGCTCTCCTTATACTGCTGAGGCACCGTTGCTATGAACGAGCCGCTGCCCATCGACTTAAGGGGGTCTATGCCAAGGCTTAGCGCTACCCTTCTCGTTACATCGTTAATTATTACCCGGCTTGCGTCTAGCTCTATGTCGTTACCGGAAGAGTAGGCAACCTCGTAGGCGGCGCCTATGAGGCCTCCCTCCGTGGCGTCGTGCATTGACGTGACTAGGCCCGCCTCGGCCAGGCCTAGGGCGTAGTCCACCACGCTGATCCTGTTTATCATTGATGCCGCGGCGCCTAGGTCCTCCTCGCTTATACCCCTGCTCACCGCCAGGTCCCTGAAGGTAGTTGTTATTATCATAGTGGCCTCCAGCGCCGCTGGGCCTACCTGGAAAACGAGGTCGCCCTCCTTCGCGCCACGCGTTGTTACTATTCTATCATGACGGCCACAGCCCATCACTGTGACCGCTACTATTGGGTGAGAGATCCCTGGGGTGGCCTCCGTGTGGCCTCCCACTATTTCCACGCCCAGCCTAACGGCCTCTGACGTCAGGCCCTCTACCATAGCATCCAAGGACGACAGGCGGGACCCAGCGGGCATTAGAACATCTATAAGCGCCCACTGAGGCCTAACCCCCCTGACAGCGATGTCGTTAGAGGCCACGTCAATGGCCAGCCGCCCCACGTCGAACGTAGACTCAGTTATAGGGTCCGTGTGCGCCACGAGGACGCAGGAGCCC
>CAYFFU010000034.1:0-8220 GCA_964342665.1 uncultured Desulfurococcales archaeon | reverse complement strand
CAGCAGAGCAGCGCCACGGCAGGGGCCTCAAAGTAAGGCCCTTGCCTTATTTTATCACTTAACTTATTATTAACGTTCATTATTTAGCTTATTTATATTAATTTACGTCTTTTGTAGTCGCAAGACGAGGTATTGTCAGCAGCCCCCTCTTCACTTGGGCCTCAACGTGCTGGAGTTAAATAAAAAGGGCCCACACTTACAATACCTGTAGGGAGCTCACTGCTTGAGCGCTGACGACGTGGTTGAAAGGCTCAGGAAGGCGCTAGACTTGACGCTCTATGAAGCTAAACTATACTTGGCAATACTTCAAGGCGCTAGGGATCCTAAGGAGGCCAGCGCGCAGAGCGGCGTCCCACTCCCTAGAATTTATGATGTAGTAAGGGTGCTGGAGTCGAAGGGCATGGTCTACAGGGACTCAGGTGGGTGGTACAGGGCCGTAAGCCCGCACTCGCTGGCTGCTATGAGCATAATTAAGCTTGAGGAGGAGACCAAGAGGAGGGCTAAGGAGATAGAGGAGCTGGCAAGAGTACTCGAGTCCCTTGCAGGCAAGGGGCAGCCGTCCTTGACTATGGTTAAGGGCACATACAATATCATAAGCGCAGCAGTGGACTACTTCAGGGACTCGCCGATAGTATACGTTGTGGTGGGGAGCGTGTTCCTAGGAAGTGACATATTAAGGAAGCTCGTAGAGGCCATCAGCCAGTACGTAGTAGATATAAGGGTGATGGCTAGCAAGGGCTCCGGACAGCTCGACATAGGGGTTCACGGGGTTCAGGTCAGGTACGCGAGGGCAGCGTACCTGGACCTCGTGGTTTCCCAGCAGTCTGTCATGACTTTAATGAAGGACGTCACTAGTGACGTGTTGGTGGCTGTCTTAAATAGAAACCCTGACCACGCAGGCTATATCATAAAGGCGCTCTCAGAGCTCTGGCAGGAAGCGCAGGGCGTCCAGGCGGAGTAGAGTCTGTGACTGTTTCATGGCTGGCTTCCGCTGTACCTAGGTTTAAGGGTTTTCAGTAACGTTGTAGGCCCTGACCTATGCCAGCTCAGCTTATTTCACCAATGCGCCGCCTAGCCATTGGCTGGTGGGGTCCGTGATACAAGCCTTTGCGCCCTGGCCTCGGTAAAGGTAATAAATAGGAGCCCTATTACGCAACTCCTTGCCCTCTCGTTAATGAGGTCCCTTAGCTATAGAGGGCGCAGCCCTGCCTGGGGAGTTGCAGGACGTCTTCGGTCGACCTTCACGCATTTATGAAATCAGATCATCGGGCTGTAAGCCTTAATACCCTTGTCTCTGCGAACCTGAAAAGCGGATATGGGAGGAATAGTGCCCAGTCTACGGCCGCTCTTCAAGAGGCTCTGTCCCAACTGCGGCGGTGACATAACGTCAGATAGGCTCCAGAGGGGCTTGCCCTGTTATGAGTGCCTCCCATCGGAGCCTAAGGGCAAGCTGGACGTAATAGAGATTGGGAACGAGCTTCAGAAGCTTGATAAGCTAATGGGCTATCACACGCTCTACATTCTAGAGAGCGAGTTCATGGAGTTCTCAAAGTACTTTGAGGAGAAGTACGGCTTTTCCTTGTCAAGCGCGCAGAGGAGCTGGGCCAGGAGGCTCCTCTCGTTTGAAAGCTTCTCAATAGTGGCGCCTACCGGAGTGGGTAAGACGACGTTGCTCATGGCCTACGCTGGCTACGTCGCAACTGTAAGAAAGACTAGGTCGTTGTACATAGTGCCCACGGAGAACCTAGTTGCTCAGACAGCCGAGAGGCTGAAGGGCATGGTTGGTGACGGAGTGGGCTACTATTACAGCAGCATGCCCAAGGCTCAGAGGGAGCAGATGCTGGAGACCTTGTCAAGCGGGAACTTTTCTATAGCCGTTGTAACTCCAGGCTTTATGACTAAGAACTTTGAGCTGTTGAGGAAGTACGTGCCTTATGGCCTCGTAATAGTTGATGACGTTGATAGCCTGCTGAGGAATAGCAAGAACATAGACAGGGTCCTGGTCCTTCTGGGTTTCAGCGAGCAGTCAATAGATATAGCTTACAAGATAGTACAGGATAGGGTCGAGCTGGCAGCGGCCCTTGCGTCAGGAAGGAATGAGAGGGCTGACGCGCTCTTTAAGGAGATCGCTGACCTCACAGTGAAGCTTCAGCAGGCAGAGCTTCAGAACCCGCTTGGCAGCGAGAGGGGCCAGCTGGTGATAGCGTCTGCGACGGGAAGGCCGAGGGGCATAAAGCACCTCGTGTTCAGGGAGCTCCTGGGCTTTGAGGTAGGCGGCGGCACAGACTACCTAAGAAACGTCATTGACAGCTACCTGATAACAGATGACATAGTTAAGACCGCAGTAAGTATTGTCAAGCAGCTTGGGAGGGGCGGCCTTGTCTTCGTGTCACAGGCGATTGGCAAGGCCTCTGTCAAGTCTGTGGTTGAAGCCCTTAACAGCGAGGGCATAAGGGCCGTGCAGGCAGTCAGCAACTCCAGGAGAGCTGTTGAGAAGCTCATAGCTGGCGAGGCCGACGTAGCCGTAGGCATTGCGAGCAGGTACGGCGCGCTCGTCAGAGGCCTTGACCTGCCTGAGATAATAAGGTACGCGGTCTTCATTGGAACCCCTGCAATAAAGGTCGAGCTCGGCACGGCGCTGCTATCGCCCAAGAGGCTCCTCAGGGCCCTCATATTCCTGGAGGGCAAGGACCCGAAGTTTAAGCCGTACCGCGAGAGCCTTGAGAGGCTCCTCAAGAGCTTCGGAAATGAGAGCCAGGTAGTTGCAGCTGCAGTGAGGGGCGAGGTCGAGGCCCATGGGAGGCTCAAGGAGTTGAGGGACCTGGTAATCAAGGCTTCGGCCGAGGCCTCGCAGTACCTTGAGTCTATGATGTCCGAGGAGGGAAGCGTGCTCAGGATAGGATCCATGGTTCTTAGAAGGGAGTCCGGCAAGGTGTGGCTCTACAGCCCTGACGCCCCATCGTACCTCCAGGCAAGCGGCAGGACGAGTAGGCTCTACCACGGAGCTATGACGAAGGGGCTCTCAGTGATAGTAGACTCCATGAAGGAGCTGGTGGACGCAATGCAGGACAGGCTAAGGTGGATGAGCCAGGCCACCTTTGTGGACTACAGGTCTATCGATTTAAGTTCAGTCCTTAAGGAGCTCGAGGACAGCAGGAAGGAGGAGGGCGAGAGGAGAAAGGTCAATATAATTACGGAGCTAATAGTCGTGGAGTCCCCCACGAAGGCCAAGACTATTGCTAACTTCTGGGGCAGGCCTGCGAGGAGGAGGGAGGGCTCCAACAACGTCTATGAGACCACGGTGGTAGACCCAGAGACCAACACGGTGCACCTGATAATGATAACGGCGTCCAAGGGCCACATATATGACCTGTTGGCCGACAGCAGGTATGACAACGAGATGATGTTTGGAGTCAAGTTTAATGACGCAATAGAGCCGGTATACACTACAATTAAAAGGTGCCTTAAGTGCGGCTACCAGTTCACGGAGGACGTGTCTGCATGCCCTAGGTGTGGGTCCACCGCTATACTTGACTCCCGCAGCATAGCGGACACCCTGAGGATGCTTGCGACGGAGGTCGACAGGGTAATAATAATGACGGACCCTGATAGGGAAGGGGAAAAGATTGCGTGGGACTTGTACCTAACCATGAGGCCCTATAACCCAAACATATACAGGAGCGCGTTTCACGAGGTCACGCCTAAGGCGTTCATGGAGGCCCTGAGGAACCCTGGAAGCATAGACATAAATTTAGTGAACGCGCAGATAGCAAGAAGAATAGATGATAGGTGGGTAGGCTTCATAACCAGTCGCTTCCTGTGGTTTAAGCTGAACAAGAACTGGCTTGGCGCCGGAAGGGTTCAGACCCCAGTACTTGGATGGGTTATAGATAGATACAAGGAGTACAAGGAGGGGCTTGGCTACAAGGTCAGGGCGACCCTCCCGAGCGGTACAGCCGTCACGTTCTACACCAAGGATAAGGAAATAGCCAGCGAGGCGTCCCAGCAGGGCCACATAATTGCGACAACCCTGAAGATCTGGACAGAGGACTCTAACCCAATGCCCCCTTACACCACCGACGAAATGATATTTGACGCGTCGGCCAAGCTTGGCTACTCGGCCGAGCTCACTATGAAGCTAGCCCAGGACCTGTTCTACTCGGGCCTCATAACGTATCACAGGACCGACTCCACGCGCATATCCGAGGCGGGCATGTCTGTGGCCAGACAGTACTTAGAGACTCACGGCATGTCACAGTACTTCAAGCCCAGAGGCTGGGGCGCTGGAGGCGCCCACGAGGCCATAAGGCCCACGAGGCCCCTCGACTCCCAGGAGGTCGAGAGAGCTATCCTTGACGGCTCCCTGAGGGTTCCAATGATGCTCAGCGGAGCCCACTATAAGCTCTACCAGCTCATATTTGAGAGGTTTATGGCGAGTCAGATGTCGCCTGCGACCCTGGAGAAGGCCACGGTGAACCTTAAGCTCGGAGGTCTCGAACAGACCGTGGACGTAGTGACTGCCGTAGTTAAGGAAGGCTATACGCTCATACTTAAGCCTAAGCTTGAGGGCTGGGTCGTCAGGAAGGAGGGAGCAACGTATGAGATACCTGTTAGCAACGTGAAGGTGTTCCAGGGGAGCCTTGTCCAGCTCTACAGGAGCGGCGACCTAGTTATGATGATGAAGAAGAAGAACATAGGAAGGCCTAGCACGTACGCAAAGGTAATAGAGGCGAATCTGAGGCATGGCTATATGGTAGAGACGAAGAGGTCTAAGTTCCTCATACCAACGTCACTAGGGGTCAAGGTCTATGAGATACTCTTAAGCTCTCCGTTCAGCTCAATGCTTAACGAGGAGGCCAGCAGGAGACTTGAGGAGGGCCTCGACGGCATAGAGTCAGGCGCCCAGGAAGTTACGTCGTTTATAATGAACGTCAAGCAAGAGATCACAAAGAAGCTTAGCGAAGTGAGCATATAACCTTAGGCACTCTTCACATGATGGCCCACGTGGTTGACTGCATAGGCTTTAGCAGCGGAGCGGCGCAGAGCCTAAGCTTCACAGCCCATTTATTTGCAGGTCGGCGCGCAATATGAAGTTAAGGGTTCTAGCTAAAAGGGGGAAGCCGCCCATAAACTTCTCTGTGCGGCCAGGCCAAGTTACGACAGAGGCGCAGTAATTTCTGTGAGAGGCTCTACTTCTTCTCACTACCTAGCATTGACATAAGTTTCTCATGCTCGCCTTCCTTCATATGCCAAAACATCCCCTCTAATGGGAAGGAGCCTGACTCCACGTCCTGCTTATACCTTACTACGGCGTCCCTTATAATTGAAGAGAGGTCTACGTACCTCTTAGCAAAGGGTGGCTGAACGTCAGAGAGCCCTAGTATGTCATGTATGACTAGCACCTGGCCGTCACAGCGGGGGCCAGAGCCTATGCATATGGTTGGCACGCTAACCCTCTTAGTTATCTCCTCGGCTACCTCGGAGGCGGTGTACTCTATGACTATAGAGAAGGCGCCGGCCTCAGCCACGGCCTCGGCGTCATTTATTATCTGCTTTGCCTCCTCGGCGGTCTTGCCCATCAGCCTGTAGCCGCCCAGCAGCTTATGCTTCTGTGGCGTGAGCCCTACGTGGCCCATTACAGGTATCCCAGCCCTAACCATGGACTTTATTACATCGACGTACTCGGCTCCACCCTCTATTTTCACGCCGTCGGCGCCTGCGCGAAGGAACTGGCCAGCGTTAATTACAGCCTCGTGGACGTCCGCCTCGTAGCTCATGAAGGGCATGTCTGCAACTAGCAGCGCCTTGGGCTGAGCCCTGGCGACGGCCTGGGTGTGCCTCAGCATGTCTGTCATGTCGACCTGTAGGGTTGAAGGGTTGCCAAGCATGGTCATGGAGAGCGAGTCCCCCACTAGTATTATGTCAACGCCTGCGGAGTCCACTATGCGGGCCGTAGGGTAGTCGTAAGCTGTTATCATCACGATTGGCTTCCTGCCCTTGTAGCCTAGGACCTTTCGCACGGTGACCTTCTCCCTTTCAGCCACCTGGAGGCCACCTCCACGGCTCTGTACGTAGCTAGGTTAACAAGGGCAGGCGCGTAAGTTTTTACGGATGCCTCCCATATGGCCATGTTTATATACCTGAGCTCAGTAGGCCTACCGGAGGCCAGGTCCTGGACAGTGGAGCTGCAGTTGGACCTGGTCTCATACGCGGTCCTCAGCGTGGCCTCAACTGGGTCCTCAGGCAGCTCTATGCTAAGCCCCCTTGCGACCCTCCCAGTCTCTGAAGCTAAGTCCGTCGCCAAGGATTTTGCGTTCTCGTCATCGACTATTACGCCATTTGTACTCCATGACAGCGCTGTGACCGGGTTGATAGCGCTGTTAACAGCTAACTTAAGCCACCTCTGTGAGTTGAACTCCCTTGAGTCTACAACGTCAGCTTCGAGGCCCCCAGCTGTCAGGTGCTCAGCGAGCGCCCTCAAAATGTCAAGCCTACAGTTAGTTCTGCATCCAAGTATGACCCTGGAGCCGCCGTTGTACCTGGTCCTGCACCTAGACTCGCGTGAGGCGCCGTAGTACACTATCATCCCAGCGGCCCTGGAGCCATAGGCCTTCTCGACCATTTCTAGGCCGCCCAGACCGTTATGGGGTGATATTACAATGCCGGGCGAGAGGAGAGGGACGCCAGCCATTGCTGAGTCCAAGTCATAGACCTTCGTAAACATGACCACTACATCAAAGGGCCCCCTGGCAGAGCCCCACCCGCACACCCTTGCTTTGCCAGACCAGTAGTTCTCCACTACAAGGTTCACACTAGAACAGGCGGTCGCAGCCCTGTCAATTATGGTGACGTCAGCGCCAGACCTCAAAAGCGCCGCTGAGAACACAGAGCCAGCGGCGCCGCAGCCGCCAACGACGGCAACTTTCAGCTCCAACTAAGCGTCTGCCCTCCCTTACCCTAGCGGATAGCTTAAAAACTCGCGGACCAATAAGCCTTTGGATGATAAGAATGGAGTCCCGGAGTAGAATAACGGTGGAGAGCAGCGGCACCGCAGAGGACTACGCCCTAAAGGCTATACTTGAGTTCAACAAGGGGTTTAAGCAGGTGGAGCTTTACGCCGCGAGCGATGACGTGTGCAAGCTGGTCGACACCTACCTAATAATGAAGCAGAGGATGGGAGAGGCGTTGAAGGTCGTCTCAGCCGACATAGGAACTGCGAGGCCGAGGGGCAGGAACTCTGGGTACTTGAGTATAATCGTTGAAAGGCTAGCATAACGTTGGACATTACATAGGAGACATAAATACTTTTAAAAGGAGCCTAGATTCACGTGATGTGGGTGAGCCTTAAAGTGAGCATACAGTTTGCCACCCTTGGCGACCTAAAGAAGGGTAACTATATAGTAATTGATGGAGAGCCGTGCAGGATAGTTGAGATAACTAAGGCTAAGACCGGCAAGCATGGCAGCGCAAAGGCCCACGTGGTTGCTATAGGCCTTTTCTCTGGCACTAAAAAGACCTTGGTCGCGCCAACTGATACCCAGGTGCAGGTTCCCATAATTGAGAAGAGGATGGGGCAAGTGCTGGCAGACCTGGGCGACTCCGTCCAGCTCATGGACATGGAGACCTATGACACTATAGAGGTTGAGAAGCCTAAGGACGACCCAGAGCTGGCCGAGAGGCTGAAGCCCGGCGCGCAAATAGAGTACTGGCTAATAATGGGGAAGCCTAAGATAATGAGGACCAGGCCCGGCGAGGAGGGCTAAGCCTATCAAGCTCCTCTAAGGCCTTTGAGATTATTACAACGGCAGCAGCTAATGAGACCTATGTTTACGCGAACGGCCATAGCTCTGGAACAATCCTAAAGTTTCAATAAAAGAAAGAAGTTAATCAAAAAGAAAAGGGGCTGCTCCTATCTGGGGCAAGTTAAGGTAACGTCACGTCACCCGGGCCTCTCATCCTGTTTAACGGCTGCAGCCTGAGCGCTCTCCTTTAGCTCGTCGCCGACAAGCTCCTTGTACCTGTTCCTAACCGTGACCTCAGTGACGCCAGCTACGTGAGCTATCTCCTTCTGCGTCCTCCTAAGGCCATTTCTTAGGGCTGCCAGGTAGACTGCGGCCGCCGCAAGCCCGCTCGGGTCCTTGCCAGCTGTGACGCCCTTGGCCCTGGCCTCCCTGAGCACCTTGGCGGCCTCTACAGCTATGTAGTCAGGCAGGCCTAGGG
>CAYFFU010000033.1:0-8612 GCA_964342665.1 uncultured Desulfurococcales archaeon | reverse complement strand
CGCCCAACCATGAATGGACATAAAGTGATTGAGGTGAAGGCGCAGGGACAAACGGTAGGCAGTAGGCGTTACGGCCGTGGGCCCTCCAGCGCCCGCTCAAGCTAGGACTCCGGGGAGGCCGCCGCTAGGGCCGTCAAGTCTCTGTGGGAACATTTACGTTACCGTGGGGGCTTGTAAGGAGCTCGTAAAGCCGACAGATGAGAGGAACCTCATAGCTTTAACTTAAATAGGTTGCGGTGGCGAAGAGGTGGACAGGTGGGTTCGGCAGCTCAAGCGTGCGGCTGATAAGGGCCTGCGGGGAACGCGCAGAGTACATGGCCGAAGGGCTATAACCTAGGTGGCAGGTGCGGGGCCTGTTACCCCTACCCACGCTATGACGAAGAGAAGGGAGCAGAGGAGCGGAGGGAGAAGCTGGTGTAAGGCGCCCAAGCGGCGATGCGCTGATATCAGCGTATACAGCAGGGTTAGAAGTTCCCAGTCCATTGTTGTGAAGATAAGGTGAAATCCCTAAGGCTATCCCCAGTGAACTTAGGTTCCCGAGTCACGTGGCTTCTGGGAACTTTTTATGACTTGATCAAGCCTTGTAAGCCGGTGGTCGCGGGTTCAAGTCCCGCCGGCGGCTCCAGGAGACAGAGACTCTTCTCATCTAAACCATAAGGTTAGCTTTTACCGAAGCGCTGACTAGGGGCTGTCCAAGAAAGGCCCACTCAGACAAATTATATCTATATATAAGAGATCTGCTCAAGTTTAGCTGCCAAAGTCTTTTGCGGCCTCAGCCATTGTGCGCAGGCACAACCTTAAATTTAAGGCTCGAGCGTCTTAGCTCAACGGTAGTACATGAGCTACGAGTGTAATGAGCTGCGATTAGTCTTAGCGACCCTGCAAAGAACCTCAACGCATGAAGAGGCAGCTACAACAGTTTATAGTTTCCCTTCCCTGCGTGAGCCTTGGGATAATGCGCTTGGCCAGCCCACCAACGCTGACCGTGGTAATACCAACTTACAATGAAAGGGACAACGTGCCAAGGCTAGTCGAGAGGCTCAGGTCAGCCCTCAGGGGCCTTGACTACGAGCTCCTCTTCATTGATGACGACAGCCCCGACGGCACCGCCGAAGTAATTAGGGGGCTCGCCTCGTCAGACCCAAGGGTCAGGCTCATAGTGAGGAGGGGCGAGAGGGGCCTGGCCTCCGCCATACTCAGGGGCATAGGGGAGGCGAGGGGCAGGTACGTCGTCGTCATGGACGCAGACCTCCAGCACCCGCCTGAGGTCATCCCTGCGATGCTCGAGGCCGCCGAGAGGGCGGGCGCAGACATAGTCGTGGCCTCGAGGTACGTGAAGGGTGGCGGCGTAAAGGACTGGAGCCCGCTCAGGAGGCTTATAAGCTGGGGGGCCACGGCCCTGGCCAGGCTCCTGGTGCCCGAGTCCAGGAGGACCACCGACCCCATGTCTGGCTTCTTCCTGATAAGGAGGGGCTCCGTCAGCATAAAGGGGGCGAGCCCGGTCGGCTACAAGGCCCTGCTCGAGATACTGTACAGGAACCCGACGGCCAGGGTGGTCGACGTGCCCTACACGTTCGGCCAGAGGCTCAGCGGCGAGAGCAAGCTTGGCCTTAAGACAATAGTGGACTACGTCTGGCACGTAATTAAGATATCGAGGCCCTTCAAGTTCGCGGTGGTAGGCGCCATAGGGACGGGCGTCAACGAGGGGATAACCTACCTGGCCATGCTGGCTGGGCTCGCGTACACATACGCCTACGCGCTCGGCATCGAGGTCAGCATACTGGGCAACTTCGCCCTCAACGACAGGTGGACCTTCAGGGGCAGGTGGGCCAGGCCGTGGTACTCGAGGCTCCTCAGGTACCAAGTAATGGTGGCGCCAGCGGGTCTCACGGTTTACTTCGTTGCAGAGCTGCTGGCCAGGCTCCTGCACGTGTACCCGCTGCTGGCACTGTTCGTAGGCATCCTGGCGGGCTTCGTAGTGAACTACACGCTCTCAGCAAGGAAGGTGTGGAGCTTGACATACTAACGCCGCTAAGACCCGCGCCCCTGCTCCTCCTCAAGTAATAGCTTAGCGTTAAACCGGCTGCACGCGCAGGTCCCGCTGGGAGGGGAAGTTGCCTGACAGCCTGGGAAGCAAACTGAAGCTTTTAGGTCGGAGCCCAGCGCTGCTGCACGAGGCCACGTCATCGTTGATCATAAGTGACACGCACCTAGGCTATGAGGACTCTATGGCGTCGCAGGGCGTCTACCTTCCCAGGCTTCAGCTCAAGAGAGTTAAGGAGGTGATAAATGAGGGCATTAAGGCTGGAGCCAAGAGGGTTATCATCGACGGCGACCTTAAGCACGTGTTCGAAAAGCTGACCAGAGGCGAGAGAGTCGAGGTAACTAGCCTAATCAAGTTCACGCTCGACGCCGGCATTAAGGACCTTATAATCGTTAGAGGGAACCACGACACCTTTGTAACCCCGCTCCTGAAGGACTTTGGAGTTGAAGTTGTCGAGGACTACCTGGACCTAGGTAATGGCATCATAGTGACCCACGGACACAAGAGCCTAGACTCCATGGGCTCTTCCTCAACAGTGATCATCGGCCATGAGCACCCGAGCCTTGAGATCAACGCAGGCGGGGCTAAGATAAAGCTGCAGGTGCTGCTCAAGGCGCCCATGAGGGAGGGCGGCCAGATCATAGTGCTCCCAGCCGTGAGCCTGTACCAGACAGGCACCTCGGTCACTCCTAGTCCTGAGAGCTACCTGTCGCCAATAGTCAAGGAGCACGCAGACCTTCCTCACGCCGTGCCAATAGTAATAGACAAAGAGCTTGGCATAATAGAGCTCCCGCAGCTGGAGGAGCTTTTCCAGGGGGTTGTTTAAAGCTCACCTGATGCACTTGTTGTCGCTGAGGGTCTTATAGATGTTGTTAACTGCATCATAGACCTCGTTCTCCCTCTTGGCCCCGGTTATCACCATCTTGCCGCTGCTGAATATTAGGAGCACGACGCGCGGCTTATCCATCCTATATATGAGGCCTGGGAACTGCTCTGGCTCGTACATGCTGTGCGGCAGCACGAATGCTGCCTTCTCCAAGTCTACAACCACGTTTAGGTTCGCCGAGGCCACTATGTTCTGTATCTGTATCTGCGGCCTGCCCTGTATTATTATCCCTTTTGTCATAAACTTCTTAAGTATAGTCTTTACGGCCCAGACCAGCTGCTTTACGCTCTTAGCCCCAGTGACAACCATCTTACCCGACTTAAACACCAGCGCTGTTATCTTGGGGCTCTGAAGCCTGTAGACGAGGCCTGGGAACTGGTCTGGATTATAATCAACGTCTGGTATCCTCGCCTCTATCAGGTTCAGGTCCAGCGTGTTCTCCAGTATGACCGTGGCAACTATGTTCTCTATTTTAACTATGGGTCTCCTGGCGGACAGCTCGCCGCCGCTTGGCGTTAGAAGTCCCTCTGACTCTGATACGTCCCTGTCCTCCCCTTCGGACAAAATCACCACCTTTTTAAGCTCTAGCTTTTAAATTCTTGAGATAGGTTTAAAAGTCTTTCCTCAAACCTTAGCTGACGAGAAAAGATATGATGCAGCGACAGACCACGTCAATACTGGCTCTACAAGGCCTGCCGCAAATAGCGGCGCGGCCAGGCTTACGTCAAGGAAGAGCACGTCCCCCTCAGCGAGGGCCAGCCCGTTGGGGAGGCTGACGCTCGCCTTAGACGTGACCAGAACCTTCTCCCCCTTGGCTATCACGGCCCCTGACAGGTACTTGCCGTAGATGTCGGAGAGCCTCTCAAACGCCTTTATTATGCCAGAGTCTATGCCGGTATATGAGCTGGTTAGCTCCTCAAGCCTAGCCTTAGCTATTAGGGCCGAGGACCTCATTATGACGTCCCTGAAGCGTTCACAGTACTCGCCCTCGGCCGAGCAGTAGAGGGCCCAGAGCTTCCTTACCCTCTTTATTGAGTCCGCCGATAGGCTTTCATGGCGTCCAGTCGCAGCCTTGTACGGGCCACCAGCCGGTATCTCTTCTGACACTCACCTCACCACCCTCTATTTTAACATAGCCGTTAAGGTGCAAGTAGATAGCCACTGAGGCAGGCAGCTCAGCCTCCTCATCCGCGCTGAGGGATATCCTGTAACCTAAAATGCTTGCCTCGTCGACCTGCTTTATTGCCTTCACGTCCAGCTGCCCCCTGAACGGCGATAGGGCCTGGCTAGGCCTAAAGGAGTCACAAAGCGGAACCACGAGGAGCCCTCCCTTTGCGTTGAGGGACCCTGGAACTCTAGTCAGCCTAGAGGGATCGCTTGTCACCATGGAGTCTATGTCTACACCTATACCCTCGGCCGAGGACCTTAAGTCGAGCCCTAAAGATGCGGCCAGCCCTCTCCAGCCTGGATCGTCGGGCAGGGGTTTCGCAGCCCTCGCATTTCTTGGGAATAGAACCTTGACGTCAAGCCCCTCGGCCCTCACTAACTTTGCAATCTCAGTCCTCTCGTCCTTTCCTAATGTCATGCAGTCGTCGCACTTGCCCCTGACGTGAAACCCTCTGTGCCCTGTGAAGTAGATTAAGGCCCTCCCTCCAAGTATGTCCTCAACTATCTTAGCAACAAGCCTAGCCTTCTTAAAGCCCTCCAAGAGGCACTCGTCATCGAGCATCGATGAGCTGCATGAGCCTGGATGATCTAAGTCTAAGTCGAACAGTAGCTCTGAGCCCAGCCACCCCTTCTCCTCCATAGTGGGCGCCTCAGGAAGCTCATATATTGCAACGGAGTGGTAAAGGTGTCTCGGAGTCCTCGACCTTATGTACTTCCTGAGCGACTGCTCATCCTTGAATGACAGGTGCCTTACGTAGCTCTCCACGTCAAAGGGTTGAATTGCGAACTCCCTCCTTGCCATGTCCCTAGGTAGTATCAGAGGTGGGTCAAGACTATAGTATGCCGCGAAGAGGCGCCTAAGCGACTCGCTGGACCACTCCTTCACGGTTATAGTGGTCGAGCCAGGGGCCTGGTCACTCGACCCTCGGCGATACGTAGAAGACAAGCCTTCCACCGCCTTCGTAGTCAAACTGCACCTTAGCTGGGGAGTCCTGCGCGTACTGAATGGTCACCTGGTCTGCCCCCCTGGCGGCCTTAATCATATCGTCAAAGTACTCAACGCTATATGTTGCCTTATCGGGGGAGTCAACATTTATCTCTATTAGGCTCTGGTTGTCGATGCTGAGCTCTAGCTCTACCTTCTCTACGTCACCCGCGCCTATCAGGTAGAGTTTCCCGTCGTTAGTGGCGCTGAACGTCACGGAGTCCGACACCTCCTCAATGGCCCTTATCGAGTCCACGAAGACAGCGTTCATCATCTTTGCTGTTACAGAGAACGATATCCTGGGCTCTGGGAGCTTCTCAACAGACATTGATATCTGAGGTATCTTGAACTCCCTCCTTCCATGGCCCTCGAACGCCACAGTGAGAGAGTCGCCAGACGACTGGAGCTCGAGAGTCTCGTCGCTCTGCCCTCGCGCTAAGATTTTGCTAAAAACGTCAAACGAGACTCCAACCGTTTCCTCACCAGAGACGTCGTACTCATCAAAGGCCTCCTTAGGGTAGAAGAGGTCTACCATTACTACCCTGCTGGAGTCCAGGGCCCTCAACGAAAGGCCCTCGGAAGTTGCCGTAAACACCCCCTCGTCTATTATGTTCTTTATAGACCCCACTATGTATGACCATGTCTTTGCGTTCTTGAACTTAAGCTTCAAGCGGCGCTCCCCTTTAGGCTTGGTGCGCCGCGCGACTATAAAGACAGCTTAACCCTTAGTCCTGAGTTATCAAGTCTAAGGCCGAGATTCATGTAACTCATGCCAAGACTAGAAGCTGCGCCTTTAACCTGCAGTGACGAGACCTCGTTGGGACCAAGTTGTTAAGTAAGCCTTCTAGCAGCCCCTTGGAGCTAAGGCGGTAACCTTAAAATAACCTGAGCTGTGTACTAGCTCTGGCGTAAGGTGCCGGGGTAGCTCAGCTGGTAGAGCGCCCGGCTGTTAACCGGGCGGTCGAGGGTTCGAATCCCTCCCCCGGCGCCACGCAGCACGCCTCAGGTAGTTTCTGGCAAGCCGGCTAGTTCGCGAAACGGTTTTAAGCTAGGGTAGATTAAGGGACGAGGTGGTGCAAGGTCCGTGAAGTTCCCTAAAACCATAAGAACCTACTGCCCGCGGTGCAAGGAGCACACGGAACACACGGTGTCCATATATAAGGCTGGCAAGAGGAGGACCCTATCAGAGGGCCAGAGGAGGTACCTCAGGAAGAACGAGGGCTACGGCAGCAAGAGGAAGCCCGAGCAGAAGAGGTTCGCCAAGACCACTAAGAAGGTTGTGCTACTGATAACTTGCACTAAGTGTGGGTATAAGAGGCACATACTCGGAATTAGGCTCAAGAAGATAGAGCTTGCTGAGAAGGTGTGAGGTGATACTGCGTGTCAGTTACCACCGTAGGGCCTAGGAGGAAGCAGCTGGTCCCTGAGCCCAGGAGCAGGTTCCTGGTAGTGGTGTGTCCTAACTGCGGCCACAAGCAGGTGATCTTTAGCCATGCCACATTTCCGGTTAGATGCTTGATGTGTGGGACCCTACTTGTGAGGCCCAGCGGAGGCAAGGCTCAGATACTGGGTAAGGTGGAGAGCGTACTCTCATAGCCGCCTGCAGCTGTAGTGCTACGCCTGATCCACTGATAAGCAAATGACGAACTAATATTCTCCACTCACCAGAACGGGGCTGAGAAACGTAGGCGGCCAACTAAACCAGGCTGCTATGGCTGACGCAGGCACTTGCCAGGGATTACGTACTGCCCGATGTCAGCTCCTTGAGCCTGTACCTGAAGGCCACATACGGGTCTTCGGGCGAGAACCTTGGCGGGTGAGGAACCCTTAGAGGCCCCCCACAATAGGGGCAGCGGTTCTCACTCAGGGTGTACCGGCCACACCTGCTGCAGCGCCTCAGCAGCCACCTCATGCTGCGCCTCTGCCCTCTTACTCCTTAATCATCTCCACCGAGGACTCCACTTTGAGCTCCTTTGAGAGGCTCGTCACGCTGTTCTGCATCTTATTGAAGAGGTCCTCTAGCTCCTTGTAATCTACACCTATTATATCAACGCGGTACCTGGGGGACCCTATGGCGTAAACTTTTATACTTATGTTGGCGTCCCCAGCGGCCATACCCTCCACGGTCTCCAGGATCTTTCTTATCCTATCTATGCCGTCAGGCTCCTTGCTCTTCAAAGTTATTACAGCGCTTAGCCTGACCCTCTTTATCTCCACATACTTCTTTGCGGCCTCCACGAGAGGCGCTACCCACTCCTGGGGCACTCCTGCGTTGACCAGTGGCGCAGGGCCTTCAATTGCAGCCATCTCGAGACCAGTCATGGCGTCGCCGTACTTGTCCTCCAGCTTCCAAATGACCTCGGAGTAGGCCTGCTTCTCGCTCTTCTTGAGCCCCTTAGCTATCATAAGCACTATGTTAACAGCCTTCTGGGTGCGCTTCCACCAAGTCATCTTTCTCTTACGTTCATCGTCAGTAACCTTCTTTAGACTAACGTCCACCTGACCCTTGCTCTTGTTAACTCGTATCACTTTTACTGCTACCCTCTCGTTCACCTTCAGTACATCGTCTATCGACCTAAAGGAGCGGTTGGAAACCTCTATCCACGGCAGGAAGGCCCTTAATCCATTGAACTCGTCTAGCTCCAAATATGCGCCATAGTCGTGGAGCTCCTTTATCGTACCTACCACTACCTCTCCCACGTCTGGATACTGTCTCCTGTTCAGCAGAGGCATGCCAGCTTCCTTCGTTACTCTCTCAGAAACGAGGTATTAAAGTGAATCCTATTTATGCTGTAGGCCTTCGTAGTCCATCACGAGCGGTGCGCTCGTCCAGCTCTAAAAGCCCTAGGACGCCCAATACCATGTCATAGAGTCCGTCCTTCTTAAGGCCCCTCTCCATCCTGTAAAGCTGCTCGTGGGACGTGCTGAACCTCCTGGCAACTAGGTAAGGGGCCACTCCTGTGCCTCTGGCGTACAGAAGCAGCACCAGGTCACGCAGCGCTGCGCCGTTTACAAGCCTACGCCTGAACTTTGGGTCAGCGGCCAGCTCTCTTAGCAGGGCAACTATCCTGGGCCTTGCTGCAAGCCAAGAAACCACATCCCTTGGGAGCTCCGCTGTCAGTGACCTGCCATCAAAGGCTATAGAAATGCTGTCACTGCTTAGGGTAACCGGCTGAGGGGTGCTCAAGCCGCCGTTCCGCCGAAGAAACGTTGTAAGTTGCCCTAATATTAAGGCGCCTTAGCCATTCGCATCAAAGGGAGCTTTTAATAGCCCTGGACAGGTGCCCCCACCCAGGTGGCTGCTGTGCCCCCAGCATCCCCAAACGAGATTGCAAGAAAGCTTTATGACATGCTTAAGCGCAGGAGGCCAGACCTAAGCGAGCTCGTAGAGGCTATGTCAAGCAGCAAAGATGGGCTTAGGGAGCTCTCAGCTGCGTTCTCGGCCGCCTATGAGGCCTACATTAGGTCGCTCAAGTTGGAGGACGCCTTTAATGTGCTTGTTGAAGCGCTGGAGGGAAGTGGGACTCCGG
>CAYFFU010000032.1:3935-8708 GCA_964342665.1 uncultured Desulfurococcales archaeon | reverse complement strand
GTAGCCGGGCGGGGTTTCCACCCCCTGTCCGGGGGGTTCCCCCGCACACCTCTGTCTAGCGGCCCTGTCCGCCCAGACCCCCGCATCCTTGGCCGCTAGACGACCCGGCTACCCAAGCCAATAGCTGCCACCGAGTTTAAAAAAGTAAGCGCCTTAGCCGTACAGCCCTGCTACTATAAACCGATAATCGTGTAATAGAAAGTGTGAGCTCTCGACGCTAGCACGCCTTATAGGCCTTACGTGAAAATAAAGAAATGGGATCCGCCGCGCCTAGGAGAAGGGCATGATGCATAACGGTGACCTAGCTTGGCGTTTAGTGACGTCTTAGAGGCATGCGAGAGCTACGATGAAAAGTGCTTAGACGCAGCAAAGAAGCTGTTGGACAGCGTCTGCAAGGATCCATCTATGTGCAGCGTCCCCCAGAAGGAGAGCAATAAAGCTAACTACGAATGGATCGAAAAGCTGCTAAATTCGGGCGTCCCAGATGGACGGCATCGCCTAATACTATATGTGATTTCTAGATATCTGGTCAATGTTAAGGGTCTCTCGGAGAGAGACGCCTCTGACGAGATTAGCGACTTCTTATCAAGGAGCTGCAAGAACTTCGGCAACTGCACAAAGGTCTACGAATCCTGGATCAGAAACGTAGTCACAAAGGTTAAGGCGGGGGGCTGGAAGCCCTGGACTTTAACTAAGATTAAGGAGCGGGATCCTGACCTCTATGACATTATAATAAAGGCCATTGGCGCAGGCGGGAAGTAACGACGAAACAGCCATAAGCTGCTAGAGCCTTTACGCCTCACGACACCCCAAGTAGCTTGCTCCCTCTAGGGCAATATTAATGCGGCCCATCAGCTTTACAAGGTTGCTGAGGCGGCGCGCTTTTGTTTAATCTTAAACCCTTCAGGCGATGCTCTAAAAGTCATGCTATGGTGAGGTACTTGCCCTAGCTAAAAGAGCCTTAGTAAGGGATCGCCCTTACCACGGCTAATCGCTTGTCCTTTATTGAACGTTAACAGGCCTTGACCTACGGCCACTCCTTCCTCCCTGTCTGGGCTGCTCATCAAGCCGTCATGTTATCCTCTGATTAGCAGTAAAATCATAGACCCTTGGTGTCTAAGCATTTAATAGCTTTAAGGTTAAGGACTAGAAGTAATTAAAGACCATACGCTGCAAAAGAGTTGCAAGCTTCGACCTGCAAAATGGCGCGTTGTCTTAACCCATCTACCTTAAAAGGCCTGTTGCGTCACTTGAAAGGAGGGCCCTTGACCTCGCTGGGCATTACAGTAAAGCTGGTTGAGTACACCAAGGATGCGCCAAAGATAATAGCTGCTGCCTCAAAGATGAGTGTCTCTAGAAAGACCTCTACAGACCTCCTCAACATAAGCAATGAAGAGGTGGACCTGTGGATCAAAGAGACCCTTAAGAGAGGACACCTCAGTCCATGGGAGCACTCATCATATACCTTCATAGTGGAGGGGTGCTCCAGAGTGTGTTCGCACCAGCTTGTGCGGCACAGGATAGCAAGCTACACGCAGCAGAGCATGAGGTACACAGAGGCCTCTCTCAGGGACATTGCTGTTAAGGCCGGCCGCCTGATAGGACTTGAGTGCCCAACCAAGCCCAAGGGCGGCCTAGCCAGGGAGGCCTACCAGTGTTACGCCAAGTCACTTGAGACGGCAGCCAACAGCCTTAGCCTTGACAAGGTAGCGGAGCTCGCCAACCAGGCCTACGTGATACCTCCGTCCATACTTGTGAATAGCTCGAAGCTCGACATGTTCGCCAGGTCTCTGCTATATGTGACGTCCCGCTACTATCAGGCCCTTTACCTAGGCACCCTGAAGGAAGACGCAAGGTTCATAATACCTATGGCGGTCAGGACTAAAGTCACGTTCACCATGAATGGTAGAGAGCTCATTCAGTCCTTCCTGCCACTTAGGATGTGCAGCCACGCACAGTGGGAGATAAGACATGTGGCCTGGCTGACGTGGCAGGAGCTCATCAAGGTACACCCTCAGCTGTTTAAGTATGCCGGCCCCAGCTGCGTGCTACTCAACAACTCGCAGCTAGAGGAGCCTATGCCGCTGGAGAGCTACCTTAATGGCACTGTCAGCTTTATAATACCTAGGTGCCCTGAACTAATAAGCAGGGACAAAATACCTAGTTGCCTGCTCTTCGCTTCAAGATCCTTGAGGGGAAGCCCCCTTGAGATGAGCAGCGCCTCTCCTGGAGAGGATGAAACCAGGGGAACTGGTCAGGCTTGAGATCGCGAAGTCAGTGGGAAACCCTAACGATACGAGGAGGCTGACTACCTGCAACGGGTGCCACAACTCGAACTTGTTCTCTGCGTCACTTACTATCGCTAGCCTCAGGCCTATCCTATAGCTACGTGAGACTACGTCATATACATATCTAAGTTCACCAACGTCCCCATTGATGAGGGGCCTCAGGGACACCTCGACGGCGCCTCCGCCCCTCTGTGAGAACAGGTGCTTAGTCTCCTTGTCTGGCCTTACATGGCTTTCAGGCAGGAGCCTAATTATGTCAACCCTCTTGTGGAGCGCTGCCCTCCTGTAGGCCTTGTAGTCCATCGGAGCTACCGAAACTATGACACCTGATGGGACCCTTGACATAAGCGACTCAAGGTCAGACGCCTCGTCTACGATAAATGTCCGCCTCCTCGCTACTAGGAGACCTCTTGAGACGTCATTATTAGGTAGGTTAACTCCTTCCTCAGTTCCTTCTAGGGCTACTGCTAAATATCCAAGCCTTTTTGCTGCGAGCAACGTGCCCTCAAGATCTCCCTTTGGCCTTATCGATAGGTCTGCGTAATTCAAGACGCCTCACCTAACGGAGGTGACTACTGAGGAGGCCTCGAAGCCCATATAGGCGCTTATGGCCTTATTGGCCACCTTCAGTCCCCAGCAGCTTCTTCAGCTCTTCCACAACTTCCTTCCTACTTCCTGAGAACTTTACTGTAACCCTTATGACGTCGTCGGAGTCTGATATCATGAGCTTACCTAGGTAGGCCCTCTGCTTATCAAACCTCATATAGAGAAAGCCGTTCTTATCAACCCTGTTCTCGAGGTCCATTAGAAGGTAATTTCTATCGGGCTGTGTGAGACGGTGAACTAGGCTGTTAAAGGTTTGATCCGCTTCCTCTTTCTCCTTGTATGACGTGAGAACTATTATTGGGTTCCCAAAGTACCCCTTTAAGTACTCCTCTACTACATTTCCATTACCTATTATCTGCTCTAAGGCCTTCAGCACCTTAGCTTTGTCTTCCGTCGCATGGACATAGGTCCGGGCCTCTATGTATCTGGCGCGTATCATTAGATCATCCACTACCAAAAGCTTTTGAGGCCTTTTTCTAACAGCATAATACACCCTAGGTTTGCATCACTTCTTTTTGTCCTCTGGAACTATAAGCCTTGCACCTCTACTTGCTTCATGCCTCCTCTTGTTGGCCCTCTCCCTGGCCTTCTTCTTCCACTTGTGTATGTGGGTTCCTCTAAGGCCTCCAGCTGCAGCGATGCCCCTGGATCTCTTACCAGCCGCCGTAAGACCTCTAAACGGCCTGCCCTTGGCGCTTGCGCTCTCAGTGACCCACTTGAGCTGCGGGTCTGACCTTATTGTAGGCGCGGCAGGGTCGACTAGTATCACCTCGAACCACTTGTGCTGCCCGTCCTCGGCAAGATAATAGCTTCCCAGCACAACCATGTTAGGGTATGCCCTCTGCGCCCTCTCCTCGGCTATCTGTTGTAGGCTCTTAGCCAGAGTATAGCCCTCCACTCCCATCCTCTTCGGCCTTCTGCCAGAGTCGGGCCTCTGCTTCCGCTGCCCTCCCTTCCTGACCCTGACCCTGACTACAATGACTCCTTGCTTGGCCTTGTAGCCTATGGCTCTGGCCCTGTCAAGCCGTATGGGCTTGTCCTCCCTTACTATTGCTGGCTCCCTCCTCCACTCTATAAGCCGCTCTCTCATAATAGCTCCGTGATCTCCTTCGTATGGCTTCTTCCAGGCCTCGGCAATGTAGTGATACATTCCATATGCCATTCTGCGCTCAGCCTCTCAGCCAGCGGTTTCTTCTGTCTGTTAGGTTTTTAAGCTAACTGCTCAAAGGCTTGAGCCACACTAAGGCTTACGCTGGCTCAACGCAAGTTCAAACTCAAATGCAAAGCTCTCTTAAGTCCCTAAGTGCTTGCAGCTCTTCATGCCTTGATAAGGATGAAAGCTTATTCTCTCTTGAAGAGCTAAGCTATTTGGTGAGCTTAAACGAAGCTGAACAAGCTGCTAGACTTCGTAAGCGGAAACCCGATGTACAGGGTTAACAGGTTCGGTGACCTGCTGGAGCTCAGGGCGGCAACGCCAAGCCTAGGGGAGGCGGCCTCCGACTCGGAGTTCCAGTACAGTGACCGCAGGGAAATAGTGATAAGATTTAAGGTAGTTAATGATGAAGCAGTACCAATAGAAGCCTACGTGGACGATGGAGTTAACAGGAGGCCCCTCACGTTGGACGAGATAAATTGGTGGCTTAATGTAATAGAGAACCTGTAGCGCGCCGCCAACAGCTATTAGATAGAAGGCAGACCTTGAGCTATCTTTTTCTCTAATCATCCTCATTCACGGTCATCAAATCTTAGCATACAAGCATTCCCTTTTTGTAAGGGGTACCTGACGCCTCGAAGCAATAACTGCGCAGTTCATCTTAAATGGGCGCAGCTTAGACTATTTTAGTTTGTGCAACGTCGAATATTCAGCATATAGCAAGTA
>CAYFFU010000032.1:0-3925 GCA_964342665.1 uncultured Desulfurococcales archaeon | reverse complement strand
TTATGAGTTAAGGAGAACCCGCACATCATTTATGCCCATAGCCTTTATGTTTAGAATTAAGCACCCATCGTTTATTTTGACATTAATGGATCCCCTGCTTGGAGTCCCCGGCTGCTGGGCCTCCGCTACGAGGGACCTATACATAGCCGTTAGACGTTCTTTATCGTCAGAGCATATCTTGATCTCTGCTACCTGCCGCTCCACGGTCTGTTCACTTCGGAGCGCTGTACTGGATCCTAAGCAGAGGACCTATTATCCTGTTGTCGTAGGATCTCCTAGGCACCAGTATGAAGAGCTCGCTGGCGCTGTCAAAATCTAGCTCTATGAAGTCCTTATCTGGCCTGCCATTAACCTCAACTAAATTGAAGCCCTTCTTGAGAAGGCTAGCCAGCTCCAGGGAGCCTGCAACGTTTCTTGCACTATCGCTGACCAGCAGCTCCCTGCAGCTCCCCCTAGCCTTAACTCCAAGTTCCTTAGATAACGACACGCCTCTTAACAAGACCTTGCCTAAAGCCACAAGGCCTCCTGAGGCGGGCTCATAGAACTCTATGGAGCCTGGGTTTCCCTTGCGCTCACTGACTATAGCAACGCTCTTAAATCCCAACTTAATTGCCATTAAGTTTAAGTCCTTGAGTGATGCGTGCCCCCTGCTTAGCCGCACAACGCCATATATTGAGCCTTCAAGGTCCTTGAGCAGGGACCTTGTGCGCCTGCTGGGCCTTCTGCTACTTGTAAGTAACACCAGGCGCTCAGCTTGAGTCTCCTCAACCCTCCTAAGAAGCCTTGACGGAATGTCGCCTACGAAGCCCATGTAGTGGGCCCTCCATTATAAAGCCAGGACGCCTAAGTTAGGCCCTCGCTGTGGAGAAGTATGAGGGCAGGTACGTGGCCAGCTCGGTCCTAGGTATGTATGCTCCTCCAGCCCACACGCGGCCGCACTTCTTACAGGTCCACATGCCAACTGACAGCCTCCTAACGGTACCTGTGCTGCCGCAGAACGGGCACTGGTGCTCAGAGTACCTCTTTTCTAATACAGCCTTGACCCTCTTTCTAAGGGTTGAACCATACCTAGCACCATACCTTCCTGCTATGCCAACTACCTTGGTGTGGCTGTAAACCATACCATATCACCCGCTGGGCGTTCCCCTGCTCATCTGAAGCGACTGATCGAGCAATTTAAAGTAAACTTGCGAGGCCTGCCGTGAGACTTCTATAGTCTTAAGCAGCTCATCCTTGGTGTAACTTCCAAGTCCTGTCTTCTGTATGCCTACTATGTTGCCCTGTTCGTCGAAGGCTATGACCATTCTGCTGTCAGCCAGAAGCTCCTCATCTAAGTTAGGATCAACGAGTATGTAGTTGCCGATCTTAACTGTCGTAACTAGTACTACGCGCTTGTTAAGTTTAAGTGGGTACCCCTTTTCCCTATTTATTATTACTTCACCAGACTCCGTCTCCTCGTACTCGGGAACCTTGGTGTTCATCAGGGCTGCCATAACGCCTAGCATGCTGGCGTCAAAGTAGTTGCCATCGTAATCTATAACATAGACGTCTATCCACAGGGACCATACCTTCTCTCCCGCCCTTATTACCAGCGAGCCAAGGTCTACGGCCTTTGGATCCCTAAGGCTTCTATCGATGACCCTTGAAAGCTCTATAGCGTTCTCGTCAGGGGGTCCTGGCTCGAACACAGGTGATGCCGTGGGAACTAGCTCTGAGTTAACCTGTAGAACTCCCTCGTTTGGCGTGTCCCTGAACGGCGTTCCTACCTCTAGCTTAACGCCAACTATTACCTGCGTGTTGCCAAGCTTAACCCATGCAGAGCCGTCCGCCTTATCTATAACTCCTAGCTGTATAGACACGTTCCTTGGACTTAAGAAGTCCCTCTGATCACTCCTCACACCCCTCTTATAGAGGCTGAGGAGGTTCTTGCTCCTGATGTCTGAGAGTATTGGAACCCTATATGGTGTATAGCTCACTCTACCTCCACCTCCTCGACAGAGCCCTTAAGGACCTCTTTCTCTTTTTCTACCAGCTGCGATATGGCCTTAAGCGCCATATCTAAGCCTCTCTGTGTCTCCTCTACAGTCATTACGCCGTTAAGCTGAAAGAGCGTTATAAGCCCTATGTCAGGCGCCGCGACAATGGGCATGTCCGCTTCACCAAAGTTGTCCTCCGGCTCATTAAGGTCAAGAACCACGACGTTATCAACTTTACCTATGGCGACACCGGCCACCAGAGCCCTCATAGGTATACCAGCATCCGCCAGGGCCAGCGACGCAGCGGTAGCGCTAGCGGTCCTAGTGCCTCCGTCAGACTGAAGTACTTCCACATAGACCTCTATGGCGGTCCTTGGGAAAAGCTCTGTTATTACCACTGGCTCCAGAGCCTCCCTGAGGACCTTAGAGATCTCTACCTCCCTTCTCGTCGGCGCGGGGCTCTTTCTCTCTTCAGTTGAAAATGGAGCCATGTGATACCTAACAAATAGGGACGCCCTATCAGGCAGGGTCACATACCTTTGGCTGGGCTCCCGTGGGCCATAGACCGCTGCCAGCACCTTAGTCTTACCATAGGATACTAGGGCGGAGCCGTCAGCACTAGACACGACTCCTACCTTCATCTCTACGGGCCTCATTTCATCGGGTAGCCTGCCGTCTAGCCTCCTGCCGCTATCATCAAAGAACCTTGGCGGCCTAACGTGCATTCTCAGACACCCCTAACCTTTCTCTCCTCCTCTATAAACTGCTTAACTCTGGCCGTGAGGCCAACCGTATGAGACTGCTCTTCTATCATTTTAATAGCTTCTACTACTATTTCCTGAAGTACCTCGTTGCTGCATACTACGTGAACTCTGCCGTTAACTGCAACGAATAGGTCGCAGCCGCTTGAAGACTTCAAGGTCTCCAACATAGACCCCTTCTTACCTATTATTCTTGGTACCTTGGCTGGCTTCACAGTAACCACAGTTCCATCAACTATCCTGCCTAAGCCCTTGTCTTGAACTGTCAGGAGCGGGTTCCTGACCCTATCAAATGCAACTATCTTTGCCTTAACGTAGTCGCCCACCTTAAGGTATGTGAATGGGTCCTCGGGGATCTGCCCTCCCTGCTTGACCCCAAAGAAGTCCTGCACGCTAAGGACGGCCTGGTACGGAGAGTTTATGTCTAGGAACCAGTTCGCGGCGCCGTGGGAGGTTACAAGGCCTATTACCACGTCCCCCTCCTTAGGGAAGTAAAACCCCTTGAGGGGGACAAAGCTGCTTCCGTCAGGCCTTACGTTTATAATACCTATCACGGACGCCCTTTTCTCTCCATTAAAGTCAAAGGCGTAGATCCCCGGCACCTGCTGAACGTTGTCTAGCTTATCCCCTGGGAGAACTAGTATTCTCTTAACGTTCTCCTCTTGGCTCACTGCGAGCTCACCTTGACATTAACCTGCGACTGGCCCTTAGTTATACTCTGAATCTTATCTATAACCTCTAGCTGCATGCCTGCTGGTATCTCCAGTTCAGCCTTCAGACTTCCATCGTCCATCCACTGAGTCTTCTTCACATCGCCTAGCCTCTTGATCTCCCCAATGGCCCTCCCAGCGTACTCTGGTGGAACTATGACTTCTATTAGTGCTTTGGCAATCTTTATGGGGATTACGGTGGCTAGCCTCTTAACTATGTCTAGGGCCTGCTGCTCTACGGGCTTAAACGGGTCTACGCCGATTCTAAGCTCATCCATAAGGTTCTCTATCCTCTGCTCCGGTATAGGAGTTCCCGTCTTAGGATCTACAGCGTTCCTGGCTATGTAAGTTATTATCTGCCGCCTCTTCATCTCGATTATCTTGCGTCTCTCCTCTTCAGTGATCTGTAGCTGCCCTTCCCTAAGGATCTTCTCAGCTATAGCGTTTATGTCTTCGGTTCCGAATGCCTTCCTGACGC
>CAYFFU010000031.1:0-9143 GCA_964342665.1 uncultured Desulfurococcales archaeon | reverse complement strand
ATCTAGGATTTTCTTAACCTCATCGTTGATAGTCACGAGGTCTGAGGCGCCAGGCTCCTGTGGTATATCAAAGTCTCCCCAGGCCTTAGCTATTAGGTCATCAGCCCTAGAAATATAGCTCATGATGGACGGGTCTACCACAGCAAGCGACGTTAGTCTCTTCATGACTTCCCTTATTAGGGCTAAACTCTTCCAGTCAAGGACGCCGCTCACTATAAGTGTGTTCAACCTTAGACTTAGCTTATCTAATAGGTACTCCGCCTTCTCTAGGCTCTCCTCTACCTGGTCAAGCTCGCCTCTCCTGTTCTCGCTCTTAACTCTGACCAAGCTTGGGCGCAGCCTAGCCTTGGCTGCATTAAGCGCTATCATAGCGTCGCTGAGCTCCTTAAGTATGGCGTGCCGGTTGCTCACTGAGTCCTTCTTCCTTGCCAAGTCGGGTCTCCAGTGATATAAGGCGTTTAAAGAGTTATAACTATAATTCAAGTAGAGCTGGGTTGCAACTATGGAGTTAGTCTGCGATGAAAACAGCGCAGTCAGCCTAAAACTTACAAGACCCTAGCGGCTAGGCTATAGCTTAACAGGGCTTAGGCAGGGCAACTGAGGCGCGGGTGCCATAATATAGGCCTTGGCTATATAACTCTAATGCTTTAGGCCTGGGCCGCCTTGCTAACAGGCTTTATCCTCTTTACCATAACGTAAGCGTCCTCGCCGTCCCTGTAATAGTGGCTTATAATTCTTGACTTTACAAACCCAAACTTCTCATACATGCGTATTGCAGGCTCGTTGGAAACCCTGACTTCCAAATATATGGCGTCTACGTCATATTCCTTCGTTAGGACCTCTATGGCCTCCCTCATGAGTGCTGAACCCACCCCTCTCCTCCTGTATTCAGCAAGCACTGCTATCGATATTACGTGACCCACCTTGGCTGCCTCGCCAAACACGTTCCTTAGGCTCTCCAGGAAGCCGCTGCCCTGCTTATGCTCAGTCAGCTCGTTCTCGAGACCCATGAGCACCTTATCATGCGTGTCCTCAACACGATTCATGATGTAACCTATAATCTTGTTGTTGTATTCTGCTACGAGAAAGGCGTCACCCCACTCGTCGAGCACGTACTTGTAGAAGCTGTACCAGTAGTTCTCAGGTAGGCTGGCCAGGTTAACCTCCATAACCTGATCAATGTCCTCTTCGCGCGCCCTTCTGATTATGAAAGGAAATTGCCCATTCTCAACCTCCTCGGTCTTCAACTTTCGCGCCTGAAAGGGCTATCTCTCACAGAGTTTTAAAAATCTGCCTTAAACTTAAATTCAACTCTAACCTTGCATAGAAGGGCAGTCAGATGGAGCCAAGGCACCCCTCAAAGGACATAGTGGCCAGCCTGTCAAGGGAGCTTGCAGGGCACTGTATAATACTTGGCGTTACGGCGAGCGCTTCTATATATAGGTCATTAGACACTGCACGGGCCCTGATGAGGAGGGGGGCCGACGTCAAGGTAATCATGACTAGGGCTGCAGCTAAGCTCGTAAGCCCTACATTATTTCACTGGGCCACCGGCAACAGGCCCATAGTTGACATAGGCGGAGATATAGAACATGTTTCCCTTTCTCGCGAGTGTACCGCAATGTTGATAGCGCCGGCGACCTACTCAACTATAACAAAGCTGGCGTATGGGATAGCAGACAGCCCTGTGTCACTAACTGCCGTGACAGCCATGGGCTACGGCAAGCCAGTAGCCCTCGTGCCTGCCATGCACGAAGGTATGGAGCTAAGCCCACAGTACGCTGATGCAGTTAAGCGGCTCGCAAACACAGGAGTCCTCATAATTCCCCCACGCCGCGCTGAGTCAGCAGCCAAGTACCCAGACCCATACCTGGTTGCTAGGGTGTTTACATCATATGCGCTTAGAGGCCTTGATATGAAGGGCCTGAGGGTGCTTGTGACCGCAGGGGCCACCAGAAGCTGGATAGATTCAGTAAGATTTGTATCAAACCCCAGTTCAGGCAGGATGGGTGTTGAGCTTGCGATAGAGGCGTTCTCAAGAGGGGCCACCGTTGACTTAATATATGGTCACGTGGACGTCGAGGTCCCACACTTTATTAACGTGTACAGAGTAGAGACTACGGAAGACATGGCTAACGTGATGCATGAGCTGACGGGCAAGTTCAAATATGACATAATAATAGGCGCGGCCGCCCCCCTCGACTTTAAGGTTGAGAACTCCTATAACGGTAAGCTGAAGAGCGACAGTACTTATACAGTGACTTTGGTGCCCTCGCCAAAGACTCTAAAGAACATCTCTATACGCCCTGGGGTTCTTATCTCCTTCGCGGCAGACGTTGCTAACACAGACGAGGAGCTTCTAAACTCGGCCATGGAGAAGGCAAATAAGTATGGTGCGGACCTAGTTGTCGCAAACCCTGTTAACGTGGGTGCCTATGGATTCGCTAGCGAGTTCGACAAGGTAGTCGTGGTAGACGTAAAGGATAAGCGCACGATAGATCTGGGGCTTCGGAGAAAGGAGATAATAGCAAGAGAGCTTCTTGACATAGCAATCAGTAAGGTTAGTAAAGAAGGGCGCAGGAACTAAGGTACACGCAAATCTTTTTAAGAGGTAATAACAACAAGCTGCCTTGCTAAAGACTTTTATAAAAGGTGAAAGAGATCTAATATATTGGGGCCCGATGGCTGGCCAAAAGATTACTATAGATGATGTAGTAAGAATAGATTACGGCTCTGCGACAAATAGAATAATTAAATTCATAAGGGACTTCCTTGAAGGCTCAGGAGTAAAGGGGTTTGTCATAGGCCTCAGCGGGGGCGTGGACTCAGCGGCTACATATTTTCTTGCAGTGAAGGCCGTGGGGCCAGACAAGGTCCTCGCACTTATAATGCACGACTCGACGGTAACCCCAAAGGAAGACGTGGAGGACGCGAAGAGCCTAGTCTCAATAGCTGGCACCCAGCTTCACGTAATTGACATAGCTCCTATAGTGGACTCCTACATATCAGCAATACCAGTATACGAGTCTAGCGACCGGGTTCCTGTTGGGAACCTGAGGGCTAGGATAAGGATGTCAATACTTTACTACTACGCTAACAAGCTTAACTACGCAGTTCTCGGCACTGGTGACAGGAGCGAAGCGTTCTTAGGCTATTTCACTAAGTACGGCGACGGCGGGGTCGACCTACTTCCTATAGCAGTCCTGTTGAAGAGTCAAGTAAGACGCCTTGCAGTGAAGATTGGCGTTCCAGACAAGGTGGCGTTCAAGCCAAGCAGCCCAAGGCTTTGGCCTGGGCAGACTGCTGAGGGTGAGCTTGGGGTCTCATATGATACGGTAGACGTAGTCATACACGCAATTGAGGACCTAGGGTTAAGGCCCGATGAGGTTCCAGAGACCACGGGCATCAGCAGCGAAATAGTTGACAGGATACTGAGCCTCAACAGGGCTTCGCAGCATAAGAGGTCCCTTCCGCCTTCGCCGCCGTTAAAGGAGGTAGTCAGGTACCTCTGAGGTGCATCTGGGTATTGGTTGTTTGTGCTTCAGTCCCACACCACATAACGGCGGCCTTCGTGCCCAGCTGGAGCGACAGCCCAGGCAGCACGGGCTCCATAGGCGTGGGAATAGCCGTAGAGCCCAGGCTTGAGCTGTGCGTTGGCGTAAGGCTCAGCAGCAGGCCGGCATTAACAGCAGAAAAGCTGTTAGCGTCAGAGGGGCTGGCCAACCTTAACGACGTAACGGCGTCCAACCCGCTCCCGTGGGGCTTTGGGTACGCGGTAAGCGGCGCCTCAGCTGTTGCAGCGGCACACCTAATCTCCGCCCTAAAGGGCGTCCCAATTATGGCGGAGCTGAGGAAGGCGCACGAGGTAGAGGTACTAGACAGGACAGGGCTTGGCGACGTGCTAGCAATATCGTGTGGCATAGGGCTAGTACTAAGGAAAAGCCCTGGACCCCCCGGCGTTGGCAGCGTCGACTGCATATACATGCCTAGAAGCCTGGCACTTCTCTCCGTAGAGCTGGGGAGCATGAGCACCAAGGATTTGCTGAGCCAGGTCAGCGACGAGTTTTATTCGGAGTCGGGCACCCTAATTAGGCGCCTAGAGGAGTCTATGGACATTGACACCTTTCTAGAGGGCGTCAGGCTCATGAATGATAGGCTGAGGGCGCCCCAGAGGCTCCTAGGCAGCAGGTTTGACTCCTTCAGATCTACCCCAGGGCTGGTGAGCTACTATGTCAAGAAGTGCATGATAGTGCTGATAGTAGAGGCTGACGCACTATATGATGCTGCCTCTTATATAAACAAGCTCGGGCTACCTGTAAGAAAGTTATCTGCCTCCGAGTCACCACCTTTCCTTAGGTGATGCGCTGTTGGAGGAGATACCCAGGAGCCATCCAAGGTATCAGTCGCTGGTCAATAGGCAGAAGCTAGTAGACGCCATGAAGGCAGGGATAGTAGTTCCACACGGCCTTATATCGCACGGCAGGGGCGAGGCATTCGATTATATACTTGGCGAGAAGACCCTGGACTTCGCTCTTGACGCTGAGAGGGCGGCAGTTGCAGCCATGTTGCTAGCCAAGAAACCGATAATATCCGTTAACGGAAACTACGCCGCCCTAGCAGCAGATGAAATAGTAGAGCTGTCTAAGGAGCTTAATGCCCCAATAGAGGTTAACGTGTTCCACCGCACTGAGGAGCGCGTGAAGTCTATAGAGGAGTTTATGAGATCGCATGGGGCGACCAACGTTTACGGCTACGAGTGCGTGAAAACTCACATACCAGGTCTCGAGAGCCCAAGGGGAATAGTATGCGTGGATGGCATATACTCAGCGGACGTGGTCATGGTTTCTATAGAGGATGGGGACAGGACGGAGGCCCTGAGGAGAATTGGGAAGGTGGTCATAGCAATTGATCTCAACCCCTTCAGCAGAACCGCCCAGGCGGCGTCAATAACGATAGTTGACGAGGCAATAAGGGCGACGAGGAACATGATAGGAATAGCGCGGGAGCTTAAATCTAAAAGCCGCGACGAGCTGAGGGCTATAGTCAACAGCTATAGCAACAGGCAGACGCTTACGAGAGCGTTTAAAGCAATGCTTGAAAGGCTTTCAGAGGCCTCTTCTCGCGGGATTATAATCGACCTCGGCTTCCCCGACGTAGTGGGTCTTTGAGACCCTCTGCTGCGACATTACAAGCCTCTCAGCCAAGTCCAAGATCTGCTCAGCCAGCTCTATCTCTGAGGAGAGCGCCTGCCTATACTCCTTTGCGCTTTCTAGGAAGCCAACAATCTTCGGCAGCCTTTCAAAGGCCTCCTTAGCAACTATTGACCTGTCGCCTCTCCTCTCAGCAGCCTTGAGTTCTGCAAAGAGCGACTGAGGGTTGATGCTGTAAAACTGGATTCGCAGCAGCCTGACCCTGTAGTCAGCAGAGCTACCTGACTCAGGCCTCCCCTCGTACTCGGCCACAGCGTCTTCAATCTCGCGTCTCTTAACTATTACCCACCAGTGCTGGTTGCTGCTCCTATAGGACGTCCTTATAGCCATGTAGGCCCTTTCAAGTGAGTACAGCAGGGGCACCGGGTTGTAATCGAGGCCATAGCTGGCCAGCCTGTCCTTAAGGTCCTTTAGGCTGAAGTCGCCCAGCTTGGCGCCGCCCGTGAGGGAGGCCTCTAGTATGGCCTTCAATAGGTAATACCCCCTCTCCCCATATTTGGCTACGAACTCGACTAGGCTAGAGGCCTCCCCCATATTTCATCGCCGTTACTTATCGAATTTAACTCCTGAGAGCCTGTAACCTAGTTAAGAGCCGGTGGCTTTCAGTGGAAGGCCACATGAGGGAAGGGGCACCAGTTCTTTTGAACAAGACTGGGGCCGAGGGCGAGCCTGTAGTTGAAGCTCATGGGCTGGTGAAGAGGTACAAGAAGGTAGTTGCCCTAAAGGGTGTCGACCTCCTGGTTAGGAGAGGGGAGGTTCACGTAATAGCTGGCCACAACGGCGCGGGCAAGAGCACCCTCTTCAAGATAATAGTTGGACTTATAAGGAGAGACTACGGCGTCCTAAAGGTGCTCCAGGTCGATCCTGAGTCCCCAGGCTGGCCCGCGGTAATGAGAAGGATAGGCTACGTGCCTGAGGACGCGTCGCCCTATGAAAGGCTCACAGGGCTTGAGTACCTTAAGTTCTTTGCAAAGATCTATGCGCGATCAGACGAAGAGGCCGAGAGAATTCTCGAAAGAGGGAAGCTAATCTCAGGCCTCAGCGAGAAGGACCTCAACAGGAAGGCAGGCGAGTACAGCAACGGCATGAAGAGAAGGCTTCTAATAGCGAGGGCGCTGATGCACGAGCCTGAGCTAGTGCTGCTCGATGAGCCAACAAACGGTTTAGACGTGTTCTCGGCGCACGAGGTTCGGTCTATGATAAAGTCTTTGGCTTCAGGTGGAGTGACGTTTATAATAGCGACGCATAACATGCCTGAAGCCGAGTACTTGGCTACAAGGGTAACCTTCATGGCATATGGTAAGGTGGTGTTTAGCGGCACCGTCAAGGATGCGAAGGAGGCCTTCGCCTCTGACACCTTAGAAGAGGCCTTCGTTAGGGCGGTTGAGAGCTATGAGAAGGGAGGTTAGCGTAATTCTGTGGAAAGAGCTCTTGGACACTATAAGGGACAAGAGGGCCCTTACCTTAATGATAATTATACCGCTAGTCGGCTTGCCACTTATGTCACTTCTTGCGATAGGCCTCAGCGCATCACAGGTCACATCTATTTACGTAGAAGTAAACGACTCTAACGTTAATTCAACGCTGATAGCCAACTGGTTTGCCCAGACGCTCGAGAGTGAGAGCCAGAGCCAAGGCCTAAGGGTCAACGTCACCGTGTCCAGGTTACCCCCGTCGAAGGTTTATGACATAGAAGTGGTGCTCCCGGAAGGCTTTTACAGGAACCTCACTTCAATAGACGGGGTCGCCACTGTAATAGTAAAAGTTATGATAGGGAGCTACGCTGCTGAGGAGGTCTATAACATAATATCTGGCGTGCTGCAGCAGCTCAGCTCCCAGGTTGTTAACGAAAGGGTGGAGTCCTTAGCGAGGATGGCGCATGTCAATATATCGGCCTCAGACTTCCTGAACCCAGTAGCTATAAGCACTGGCTATGTACTTCCAACGGGCGAACCTGCGAGCAGCCAGGAAGTTCAGCTCTCCCTCTCTGTTCGCCTGCTTGAGTTCTCCCTGTTCTTTGTAGTGAACCCTGCAATCGTGCTCATAACCGACGCGTTCCTCGGAGAGAAGGAACGCAAGACACTTGAGGTGCTTATGACGAGCCCTATATCTAAGGCCTCGCTTTTGCTTGGCAAGCTCTTGTCATCGGCAATAATAGGTCTAGCCATAGCGCTAGCTGACAGCGGTGGAGTTATAATATATTTCCTGATGCTTTCGTCAACAATGAGCATAAAGTTAACTCCAGAGCTCCTAGCGCTAAACGTGGTCGACTCTGCGCTGCTGGTGTTCATGACGTCGTCAATAATAACTCCCATAGTATTAAGGAGCCCCTCCACTAGGGCCGCTCAGGCGTCCTCGTACGCAGTTATGATGGTGGCTTTAGGCATATACTTCAGCGCGCTGTTTGTAAACCTTGGCTCTCTGCCCCCGATCCTAAGGTACGGCCTAATGCTAGTCCCCTTTACCGAGGCGGCGCTGGCTATGACTAACTATGCGCTGGCTCAGTACTACCAGGTAATGATAGATCTAGCTATAATGGCCGCGTACTCCGCAATGTTTATATACCTCTCCATGAAGACCTTCAACGTCGAGAGACTGGTCACCTCTAGGTAATAGTAGGTGTTAACTCAAAAGCAGCCAAAGAATGACAGAGAACCCTATCTAAGTTAGCTTTAGGCAGGCCTCTTGGGTCTTGGCTTAATGTAGTCCTTTGGCGCCCTGTCAAAAGGCTCTAAATACTTTCTAAGGACCTTAGGTATTACTACAGTTCCATCTGGCTCCTGGAAGTTCTCGAGAATGGCAGTTATGGTTCTAGTGGACGCTATGCCCGTGCTGTTAAGCGTGTGGACGTACTCGCCTCTCTCCATGCCCTTCCTCCTTACGAGCCTTATGTTAAGCCTGTAGGCCTGCCAGTCCGTGCAGTTGCTGGCGCTCACCATCTCGCGGTACCTGCCCTGGGCGGGCATCCAGGCTTCAAGGTCATACTTCTTGACGGCGCAAGCGCCTAGGTCCCCTGAGGCTATGTTCACAACCCTATATGGTATCCCGAGCCCTTGGAACAGCTCCTCGGCATTATGAATTAGCTCCTCGTGAAGCTGCTGGCTGTCCTCAGGCCTCGCAAATATGAACTGCTCTACCTTGTGGAACTGGTGTACCCTGAAAATTCCCTTAAGGTCCTTATTGGCAGCTCCAGCCTCCTTCCTGAACGCAGGGCTTATGCCAACCAGCTTCTTCGGCAGCTCATCGTCATAGATCTCTTCACTGTAGTAGAGGGCTGCCAATGGGTGCTCTGCAGTAGCTATAAGGTAGAGGTCCTCATTTTCAACCTTATATATTGCGTCCTGGAATGTCGCCAGGTCTATAACCCCATTTATTACATTATACCTGAGCATGTAAGGGGGCAGGACCAGCTGGTATCCCTTAGAGGTCAGCCTGTCTATGGCATAAAGCAGCAGCGCAAAGTCAAGCCATACCAGGTCTTCAAAGAGGTAGTAGAACCTGGACCCGCTGACCTCTGACGCCTTAAGCGTGTCGCCCAACTTAAGCACCTGTTCAAGCATGTCTGCGTGGCCCACAGGCTTCCAATCAATGACCTCATAGGGCACGTTAAAGCCGTAGGCCTCCGTCTGTGACTTGAAGGACTCTATGTACTCCTTGTACACCCTTGGCGTTCCCCAAAACCTTATTGGCCTTGTCGCCTCCTCGCCTCCTACCGGCACATCATCAAGCACTATGTTAGGGAGCTTCCAGAGAGCCTCCTCCCTCTTGGCCTCAAGCTCGTTTAGCCTCTTCTCGGCCTCCTCAAGCTGTTTGCTTAGTTCCCTTGCCTGCTGCAGGAGCTTTTGCCTTTCCTCTCCCTGAGCCCTGGCCACCGATGAGCTTACCACGTTGTGCTGGTGACGCAGTTCATTAACCTCGGCCTGTACCTTCCTC
>CAYFFU010000030.1:0-9177 GCA_964342665.1 uncultured Desulfurococcales archaeon | reverse complement strand
GGGGTATCTGAAAGCTTTGTGCCACAGACAGCGCATGTAAGTCCATCAAATCCGCTAAGGGCTTTCCTTGGCATGGGAGGCCCATTAAACTTATTCCGGTCATTCTTGTCACCAATTGCATATCGGTATAACACGGCACCGCACTTGTGACACCTTATTATTATTCTGCCGACGCCTGCAATGGCCAAAGGCTCCACCTGTGCCATTTATTAGTAATACTAGGATTGCTCTATATTTGATGCTCTGAGCTTAGACTAGGGGGCAGAGCCGATTTATACTGCTGCAGTCCAAGGTTTCTGTAAGATGAAAAAGTAAGCTGCAAAGACGTGGACTCCTGACGTTAGCATTAGTTAGATAAAGTATACCTATGATATTATTTTGTCTTACAAGTCCGTGTAAAAGTGGTAAAGTGCATGAGGCAAGCTGTAGATCTAATGAAGCTTAGCATGGCCCTGAAGTAAGACACGCAAAGAGCCTATGGAGGCTAGCTTACATTTAGCGTGCGCCTTAGGTCTCTACATAACGTTTAAAATCTATGGCAGTGAGAAAAAAGGCCTGGTGGGGCCGTCGTCTAGCCTGGTAGGATGCCAGCCTGGGGAGCAGGTCCCCATGCCAGGCCTGCCTGGATCGCTGGTGGTCCGGGGTTCAAATCCCCGCGGCCCCACCACGTTTAATCTTTTAAGGCAGACCCCAGCAGCCCTGATAAGTAGAGAGGTGATGCGTACGGAGGCAATTAAAGTTAAGATAGGCAGCAAGGAGATAGAGTTAACTGATGACATGATTAAAGTGCTTAGGACTTATGTGAGGACTAACATGACCTTAGAGCAGCTTGCAAGCGCGCTATCTCTTGAGAGCTGGGAGGAGGCCTATGAGCTAGTTAAGAACGTTCCGTCCTGGGTTTTAAGGAAATACATAATTAGCTAAGCGGAGCCAGCGTGGGCGTAATATTAAGTTAGCGATTCTGCCGCTAGATGACTTAGCGTTCGCCTCATTTAAGGCTAGATACATAAGGCACTAATCTTAGAAGCCTGTTTTGGGCTTCCTTCCTTATTGCATTGCTTATGCGCACAAGAGCGGCACCCTTGTCAGGTATACCATAAATTACGAGCGACTTGTTAGGCGAGCAGGCCAGCGCCGGCAGGGCCAACATGTCCTCCTCGCCGTTGATCTTGATGGCGGTCCTACTCCCCGACAATACAGAGGCTAAAATGGCCCTGCAGACCGTCTCTACAGAGGTTAGGGTCAGACCTCCTGGCGGGTTGTCTATCTCGACCCTTGTAAAGCCACCTTTGACCAGGTCGTCTAGGCTCTCCAAGGTCTTGCTTCTTTTGCTTATTCCATCGTATATTATAACATCAGGGAGGCGAGCTGACCTCAGGCAGTACCTACTTACTACATCGCCTACGCAGGTCACGGACTTCCATTCTAAGGAGTCTATTATGGCCTTCAGCTCGCCTTTTACTATCACTCCCCTGGGATTGGCAAAATCTAGCCTCATGCTCTGGGGTATTATGAACTGGACCTCGGAGCACATGCTACCTTACCTACGCCTTTACGGTTTTACGGTGTAGACTCCAGAGACCTTAATTGCGAACAGCCCCTTCTTGCTTAGCTTAACTCTAGCAGCTAGCTCTGAGGCGCCTAGTACAGCAATTATTCCATCCCAGTCGTCTGAGAACGCGGTTCCGCCACACACCGGGCACACGTTGGTGTCCTTGGGTACTAGCGCCCCACAGTTCCTGCAAGCCTTATAGGGAACTCTCTTAGTTGGAGCTCGTGTTGGCAAACGCCTCTCGCCGCAGCTGTTAGGACTTTCGTAGGAAAAAAGGCTTTTGCTTTTTGAAAAGAGTCGATTAAAAATATTATCAGGAGAATATAATTATAACGGCTATTTTGCATGGATGTAGCATCACAGAGGTAGAAATTAATATAATTTATGCATCTGCGCTTTGTGAGCATGAGCGGTGGCAAGAGGTAGATCATAATGGTAAAGGACCTCGAGTTCGACGAAGAAAGTGACGACGAGGAAGAGTACACAGACGAGGAGGGCGAGGACGAGGAGTACATAGGCGAAGATGAGGAGCTAGGCGAAGAGGAGCCCATGGACGAGGAGTACGGAGAAGAGGAAGAGGAGGAAGGGGAAGGCGAAGAGGAGAGCGAAGAGGAGGGCGAGGACGAGGAGTTCTGAAAGAACTAGGTAGTTAATTATAATGGATACGTTTTCTTTGTCTAGTGGAACTTTTTAAGGCAGGGGTAGCATCTTAGCTCAGGCGAGAGAGTCAGGCCTATGCAGGGCGGCGAGGGGCACAGTAGAGGCCTAGACGGCTACCAGACTCTACAGGCGTCTAATAATGATAGTAATCTTAAGTTTATGCTGTTCAAGGTGTTAAGCGCCCTAAAGCACTTCTACTCATTCAAGGAGCTTGAGAACAGGCTTGGGGTCTCGGCCCAAATACTGTGGAGGTACGTGTCGCTGAGGAGCGTCCCAGAGAGGGGCACCGCCGAGAAGCTAATACAGAAAATTGAAAAGGAAGGACTAATAGATGAGGCCCTTAAGAAGTCCTTACAGGAGAGCGACGAGCCGTGGCAGATACTAAGCAACCCCGGCGTAATGACATTGGCGGAGCTAAAGGCAATGGAAATATTCCGCGGTGAAAAGGTTAACGTAATCATAACCGGAAAGGACGGCTATTCCACGGCCTTTGGTGCCATGCTTGCCGACGCGTTTCACTCAAGGTTGTGCCTTCCGTCAAACACGCCGTACTCGAAGCACGTCATAGTTAAGAACTACAGAATTTCCCAGGAGTACCTGGACTCGCTGATATTTCCTAAGGAGTGCATACCGAGGAGAAGCCATGTAGTGACGGTCCTAGTAGATGGAACGAAACCTTATCAGTTATCTGCGCTCTTAGATATAGTTAAGGCTAGGCAGGCAGTGCTGACTGGCGTGGTGGTGGTGCTGGGGTCAGAGTCTAAAATAAAGGAGTTAGTTAAGGCTAAAATTGGGATAGAAGTCCCCGTCATCTCGTTGCTCAGGTTCTGTGAGCAGGACTCACAGGCGTGTAAGAAGGTTTCTGATCTACAGGGCTCCTAATGGCCCTAGGACTAGTTAATGTTGCAAGCTAGAGATCTCTTTCTACTGCCATGGGGTCACTAGCAGCATTGTTCGTTTAGCCTTAGCGTTTAAATTTTTTGGATACCATACTTAATACATGGTGCAATTTATGCTTTCAGGGCCCAGCAGGGGACAGCCTTTTAGGGTCATCCTATCTAAGAAAGTTAGCGAGCTTATGGACCGCAGGCTGGCTGTGGAGACAGCGGTGCCTCCTACTGCCAGGGTCTCCGAGATGAGAAATCTGATAAAGAGGCTTGGCACTAGGATACTTGCTGTTGTTGATAACGGAAAGCTAGTAGGCATCGTAACAAGAGGCTCGCTGCTGCTGGTAACTTCATCAAAGAGCGAAGCCAACGCAAAATCCCTTGCAGAAAACCCAAAGGTTTTGCTTACCCCAGACCAGCCAGTTCTTAACGCAGTAGATAACATGATAAAGGCTGATGAGTGGGAAGTGCCAGTCGTTAACGACAAGGATAGATTTGCTGGGATATTTGGCCTAGGCGACTTCCTTAAGGGGCTTGCAAGCGAGTGCAAGGACTCATTAACATCGCTCAAGGTGGAGGACTTTATGACCAGAGACCCCGTCTCTATAAGCGAGGAAGACTCGGTGTCTAAGATATGGAGCAAGATGGTAGAGCTCAAGTACGCAGGGCTGCCCGTTACAGACTCCAACGGTAAGCTAGTGGGCATGATCACTCAGTACGACCTACTGTCAAAGGGGTATAGCAGAATACATCTTGAGAGCGAGACAGGTGCCTCAAAAGGGCCCAGAGTAAGGGATGTAATGACTAGGGGCGCGGTGTTCGTTTATCCATGGTCATCAATATACGATGCTGTTCTGCTTATGGTAAAGAATGGGTACGGGAGGATACCGGTAGTCAACTCTAATAAGGATCTGAAGCTAGTAGGAATCATAGATAGAGAAGACGTAGCCAGGCTGGTGGTGAGCTATGGCAGTTAGGGGCCCAGCTAGGAAGAGCAGCCTAAAGATCTCCAACGCCGTAAGGATTTATTCAACTACCTCGGCAAGAAAGTGGGAAGCTAGTAGACATTACATAAGGGCTGACGCCGAGCCAAACTGGAGCCAGCGAGTTAAGGAAAAGGAAGGTGACGTAGTTCAGATAGCGTCGAAGCCAGCTATAGCAATAACGATGACTAGCACCGTTATTGATGCGGTGGAGCTGATGTATGAGAAAAGGGTGAGGGGCCTTGTAGTAGTAAGCTCTAATAACACGCTCAAGGGCACGCTTATGGCTACTGATATAGTTAATTACCTTGGAGGCGGCGCAACTTATAGGCTAGTGGAGCAGAGGCATAAGAGGGACATATTTAGCGCTCTTAGGTCTGAGAGCGTTGAGTCGTTGATGAACCCTACGCCCCTTTATGCAACTGTTAGGTCGAAGGTAACTGACGTGCTGAGGGTTATGGTACTTAATGGCGTAGGCCTGGTACCTATAGTTGACGACAAAGGTTCTCCGGTTGGCGTAGTAACAGAACACGACTTAGTACGCCATCTGGTTTCAAACAACATAGGCATAAAGGTCAGCAACATAATGACGTCAAATATAGTGGCCGCCTATGAGACCGACTCAATAAAGCGTGCAGCCCAGCTAATGTCCCTGTACGGTTTCAGAAGGGTTCCGGTGCTCTCTAAGGATTCAGACAGCATAGTTGGAATACTCAGCGCGCTGGACTTCATCTCGTTCTTTGGGTCACACGAGGCCTTAAAGAGACTGACAAGCTATGATATAGAGGACGTGCTCTCAACCCCGGTCTCGGAGCTCATGACAGAGGAGGTCTATACGGTTAACGAGGATGCTGACATAGGCGAGGCTGCCCAGCTCATGAATAAGTTTAATACAAATAGCCTGTTGGTAGTTGATAAGGGTGGCGAAGTTAAAGGTATAGTTACGGAGCGCGATATCTTGGTCTCGCTTGCAATAAGGTGAGCGGCTTGGCGCCAAGAGTTTCTACATATATGAGTTCGCCTGTCTATGTAGTAAGACCTAACGACAATCTGGCATATGCAAGAAACTTGATGCTGAAGAAGGGCATCAGCAGGCTAGTGGTAGTTAATGAAGTTGAGAAGCCGGTGGGTATTATTACTACAACAGACATAGTGGAGACCATGTATGGCTCTAACTTCTATAAGCCATTAGACAGGGTTTACGTGTCAGACGTGATGACTAAGGAACTGATCACGATAGAGGAGAACAAGAGCTTAAGGACCGCAGCACACCTCATGGTGAAGCACAAAATAGGGGGGCTTCCAGTGGTAAACTCTGAGGGAAAGCTCGTAGGTATAATAACAAGGAGCGACATAGCGAGGGCCTATGGCGAGAAGTACAAGGGGCTATACCATGCATCTGAGGTGATGAGGACAGATTTCCCCAAGGCGTCGCCTACACACAGCATATATTACATCTTAAAGCTTATGGAGTCTAGCGTGATCCGCAAGGTTGTTATAGTAGACGAGAATGACAAGGTAATGGGCATAGTTGCTAAGAAGGACGTGGCCTTTGCATATACTCCTGCAGCCTTGTTATCAGCTAGAGGTAAGGACCGCTTCGTGAAGAGCAAGGTTGTAGACCCTCTCAAAGACAAGATAGTGCCCCTCAGGAACTACTTAGTTCCCGTGGCAGAGGACATAATGACTAAGGACGTCATAACCAGCGGGCCTGAAGAGGACTCAGCGGCCATAGCGAAGTCTATGTACGACGAAGGCATAGGATCAATACCTATTGTAGATTCCGAGAGGAGGGTGCTAGGCCTCGTTACTAAGTTAGATATAGTGCAGTTGGCCATGAAGATATTCTAAGATATCATTGAGTCTGCCAGCTGCTCTGGCTTAAAGCCGACTAGGTCCTCATAATTTTGTCCGGTGCCCAGCATGATTATTGGCTTCCTTGTGACTGCCGCAACGGAGAGCGTGGTGCCACCCTTAGGGTCTGCGTCTATCTTTGTCACAATTATTGCGTCAATGCCTATAGCCGCGTCAAACTGCTTAGCCTGCTCCACCGCATCGTTACCTGTTAGTGCGTCAACAACTAATATCTTCAAATCCGGGCTAGCCACTTTGACAATCTTTTTCAGCTCATTCATTAGGTTTGCGTCTATGTGCATTCTACCTGCGGTGTCTATTAGAACCGCGCAGAGCCCTCTGCTTTTTGCGAACGTTATGGCATTATAGGCAACGCTGGCTGGGTCAGAGCCATAGGAGCCACCAATAAATGGTACGTTAAGCCTCTCGGCGTGGTACTTTAGCTGTTCCTGAGCCCCAGCCCTGAAGGTGTCAGCTGCGGCGATCACAGGGGTTATGCCTGCGCTCTTTAGCATGTGCGCAACCTTAGCTATGGTGGTCGTCTTCCCAACCCCATTTATTCCAAAGAATGCAATAACAAGGGGCGACCCCGACTTGCACTTGCTCTTGGCCTCATCAACAATTGATATCGTAGGTCCCTTCATGAGTGAAATTATTTCTTCCTTAAGCATCTCTCTAATATAGTTACCTATGTCGGTGCCCCTAGGTACCTTTGAGCCCACTAGTTTAGTCCTAAGCTCAGATATTATTTGCTCCGCCACATCATATGCCACGTCAGACTCAACTAGGCTGATCAACAAGTCGTCAAGCGGCTTCTCGACGTCCTTCTCAGATAACTGCTTGTTCTGTACTACATCCTTCAAGGACTTGGTAAAGTCCTTGAAGGCAGATTTTAGTTTTTCAAACAATCTGGTCAGCCCTTGGTCTGGGCCCTCTGTCTAGCGGCATTCAAGGCTTGCTGTATGACACTCTCGTACTGGCTCTCCAGGGACTCAAGCTGGGCTAGCCTCTGCGACACTTCGCCAATAGCCTTGTTGAGCTCCCCTTCCTCCTCACCAAGTATTTTGAGACCTTCTGATACGTCAACCTTTGCGTAGATGTCTGCGCCTAGGTGTATTATAACTTTACCCTTGTTAAGGGGCACGGCCTCCATCAAGGCCTCGAAGCCTCCACTCAACGGGAACAGGACAGGTGAATTATCGGAAGATCTAGCTATAGCGTCTAAGCTATCCTTTGCCCTGGTCACAGAGTCCCTTTGTGCTGACAGCTGGGTCAGCAGGTCCCTTAGGTTTGAGATCTCAGCCTTTATTGCATCCAATTGGGCCATAAGCTCGTCTAATGTAACGGTCCTCCTCTGTTGTGACATGCAGCTCTCACCTTATCCTAGTGGCATTTGCAAGGGAGATTATGTGTTGATCGTCTACCTGGTCAAGCGGTACCTCCTTGACTGTGCTGATCTTTATATGATACCTCTTCAGCTTGTGCCTGCTCCCTAGGTCAGAGTACACCTTCTCTATGGCGTCGCGTTCTCTGACAGCTCTGACATATATTCTAAACTTCCTCCACTCCGGAAACTTGTCATGAGACAACAGCATAGAGCCCTCTACGACGAATATTTTCGGCGAAACTGTTGTCTCAGCGCTCATATTGCCTCCCGCTTTCAGCAAGTTTCAGGGAAATAAAAGCTTCAGCGCCGCAATACTGCAAGCGGGCTGCTTAAATTTAATAAGGCTGCCGTACTCCGAGCAGGAGGTGCTAGTTTATGCCTAAGAAGAGGGAGAGCAGAGGCAGAAGGAAGGGCGACAAGGGCAAGTCAAAACTAATACAGTGCGACAACTGCGGAAGGCTCGTGCCAGAGGATAAGGCCATCTGCGTTACAAGGTACTACAGCCCAGTAGACCCTCAGCTGGCAGCAGAGCTTGAGAAGAAAGGCGCGATAATACCGAAGTACCCCGTTACCAAGTGCTACTGCGTGAGCTGCGCTATACACTATGGTATAGTGAAAATAAGGGCTGAGGAGGAGAGGAAGCCTAAGTTAAACATGATATGAATTTTAGGCCTTGGTTATAGCTAGGCGGCTCGTAGAGCCCAGCGGTTTAGTATTAACCTCCTGAGGCTGTCGTGAAATTCCTTTCAAGGACATAGGACAGGTTAGCCAGAGGCTCTATTATAACAGCTTATAACAACTGATAAAACGGTTGCTAGGCCTTTAGGCTTTATGCGGCCTTAACCTTGGCCAGCTCCTTTCTCTTAGGCCTTAGGTCTTTACTGTGGCAGCGCCTGCACTTAGTCGCGCCAGGTGGGTTATGAGCCCCGCACCTGCGGCATATCAGTACGTTAAACACCCTGTCTTGGACTATCTTAACAAGCTCTGGGTCTGTCACGGGCATTTTAAACACCTTAGTTCTGCTAGACCAGGTCACCTTATAAGCGTTTCTAACCTGTAATTTACAGAAAGCTTTTTAATCAGTACGCTATTCTAACAAGATGGTGAGTTCAAATGTCGGCCACAGCAGGCAAGCTGTCTATTGGGGAGGAGGCATACCTTAGAGCATTAACTGGGAGACTAGTGGGCATAGGTCTCTTTAAGGACTTCAATAAGGTTGCAGTTATACCATACCCTGACAGGATATGTGAGTCCGTCGCGGCAGCTGCCGCAGTAGCGTACCTAGACACATACGGTTATGGCCAGGGCAGGGTGGCATTCTTCGACTATAGTGATAATATAGATGACGTAGCTAGAAAGGTGGTTTCATGGGGTGCTGAGGCTGTCTACATAGCGTTTGGCGGGGAGCAGAAGCTCTCAACAGTTGATGAGGTGACCAGGAAGACCATTAAGGCGCTCAAGAATGCTGGGTTCAAAGGAAGTCTGCTAATTCATGTTAGAGCCTGGCTGGGAACCAAGCAGTTCTCTACCGTGACCTCAGACCCAGAGCTGCTGAGCTACCTTATGTCGCTGAGGGAGGTGAGGCTGTTCACCGCCGATGCCAATGCTAAGAAGTTTTACTTCCACAGGGTGTCCTTCAGTTCCAGCGGCGCAGCGTCACTCAGCAAGTACATGGAGATGGATATAACTGACGAGCACGCGCAGTTGTTAAAGCTTTCCCTGCCCCCGTCCTGACCTCGAAATTATGTCACAGTGTTTATTAATCCTTGGAGTTAACCTACTTTTGAGGGCTCGTAGCTCAGCTCGGTGGAGCGCCCGGCTGATAACTGCCAGGTCAGACACCGGGCGGTCGGG
>CAYFFU010000029.1:0-9859 GCA_964342665.1 uncultured Desulfurococcales archaeon | reverse complement strand
GTGTAGGGGTCGCCACCCTTCAGCCTGACCACCACTTTGCCTTCGATAGCCTTCTTGACCATCAGTTGATTTATTTCGTCCTGCTCTAAGGCATGATCTCCTGGCCCTTTACCAGCATATATTATCTCGCAGTCGCTCTTGGCGCGAGCAAGAAGTTCTTTAGGCGCAAGCCTGTCATAAATTATTACGTCAGCTGACGCTAAGGCCTCAAGCCCTTTCACAGTTATTAGCTTAGGGTCCCCAGGGCCTCCGCCAACTATTATAACCTTGCCGCGCATCAGTAGGGCACCTTGAGCAGCTGGGCCGTCCTCTTTGCCAGCAGCTCAGGTTCACTTACCTCTCCCTTAACTCTTACTATATTTACAGCGCTACCATCAGGCGACGCAGCGCCTGCAATCATAAGCAGCCTGCCGGGCTCGTAGTTCACGGTTACAGCCCCAACTGGCGAGTGACAGCCAGCCCCAATCAGCTGAATTAGCTTCCTCTCAGCTACAGCCATGGACATGGTTACTGGGTCGCTGGCGCTCCTCAAAACTTTAAATATAGCCGACTCCCTCGGCGCCACAACAGCTATTATGCCCTGGCCTGGCTCAGGAGGGAAAAGGTCCAGCGGCAGTAGCACTCTCCTCTCATCGATGCCGAGCCTTCTGATGCCCGCTTCAGCCATTATTAAATAGTCTGCTTCGCCTCTTCTCAGCTTCTCTATTCTCGTGTCAACGTTGCCCCTCAAGGTCTTAACTACAACTTTGCTGTTGTAATGAAGCAGGAAGGCTGACCTCCTAACACTTGAGGTTCCAATTACTGACCCACTGGGTATTGAGAAGAGGTCCCTTGGCTCAGGCCTCCCAGGCCCTACTACGAGCGCGTCGTTGGGCACCTCCCTTGGCGGTGTAAAGGCTATATCCAGGTCGTCGCTCAGCTCAGCAGGCAGATCCTTCATGCTGTGGACGGCCACATCTGCCTCTCCCTTAAGCACGGCATCGTTAACCTCTTTTTCAAAGACACCCTTTGCTCCAATCTGACTGATTGCCCTGTCCTGTACGACGTCCCCCCTTGTGGTAACTATGACTGGCTCAAACTCTATGACTTGATTAAGCCTTTCCTGAAGAAAGCTCATGGCTATCTTGACTTGGATCAGGCTTAGCTTGCTCCCCCTGGTCGCCACCCTCAACTTCATAGCAGCTCACTTGCAGCCTTCTTTATGGCGTCTTCAGTTATTGAAAGTGCTATGTCATCATGCGCTGCGCTAGTAAACAGGGACTCAAACTGGCTGGGAGGTATGAAGACTCCCTCACGTCTGAGCACTTCGTGGAACTTAGCGTAGAGCTCCCTGTCGCTCCTCCTAGCATCGTCTGGGGTCCTCACCTGGCCCTTGGTAAAGAAGCCCTGGAACATGCTCTCGACCCTGTTGACGCTCACCTTATCTCCCAGCTTAGCTTCAAGGTACTCTGACACTTCAGCTGCGGCCTTCGAGGCCCGCTGAAGGGCGTCGCTGCTCTCTAGCCTTTCAATGGTGGCGAGGCCAGCAGCCATGGTTATTGGGTTTGCGTTAAATGTACCAGCGTTGAAGACCTGGCCTGCGGGCGTGAGCAGATCCATTATCTCACGCTTGCTCACTACAGCTCCTACTGGGAATCCCCCGCCAATGATTTTACCTAGCGTAACTATGTCTGCCCTGACCCCATAGTACTCCTGGGCTCCGCCCATTGATATTCTGAACCCTGTGATCACCTCGTCAAGTATTAGAAGCGAGCCCGTCCTATTGGCGACCTCTCTAAGGCCCTTAAGGAACTCAGGGTCAGGCGGTATGACGCCCATGTTACCAATGACCGGCTCGACTATTATCGCTGCCAGGTCGTCCCCAGCGGCCCTCGCGGCCTTCTCAACCGACTCGAGGTCGTTAAACTTTGCCACTAGGGTAAGAGCCGCGACCTGGGGCGGGACTCCCTTGCTATTAGGTACCCCAAACTCGCTGGCCGCGCTGCCCGCCTGTACCAGCACATAGTCATGCGCTCCATGATAACATCCATCAAACTTTATTATCTTGTTCCTGCCCGTGAAGCCTCTCGCGAGCCTAATGGCAGTCATGGTGGCCTCTGTTCCTGAGTTCACAAAACGCACCTTACCCCCAGGCATTATATGGGATATAATCTTCCTTGCAAGCTCTACCTCAGCCTTAGTTGGAGTCCCATAGAGCCAGCCTCTCTCTACCTGCTCTATAACCCTCCTCATTACTTGATCGTCAGCGTGCCCTAGTATCAGGGGTCCATAGCCAAGCACGTAATCAACAAGCTTTTCGTTGTCCTCAGTTATTATGTAGGGCCCCTTGCCCTCCTTGGTGAAGAAGGGGTAGGGCCTCACGGCGGCTCTGACAGGGCTGTTTACGCCCCCTACTAGTACGTCAAGCGCGGCCCTGTAAAGCTCTTCGCTCAAGAGCTCCTCGCCTGGCTAACTGTCACCGAGGAACAATATCACCTTTGCTGGCTTCGCGCATAACTAAGGCTAAAGAGCAGCTCCAATAGCTGGCGCAGGAGAGCTGGCGGCCAGTTAACTCGGCGTGCAGATTAAGTGGTATTACGGAGAATACCACATCTTCTGGAGGCAGCAGGCAAGATGTTACTAAGGGGTGTCATGCTGAGCAGAAGCGACTGGGAGCTAAACTTTGAGGCGCCCGCGGCGGTTATAGAGGTTGCAATGCGGCTTGCGGGCACCAGCTCGCTAGAGGAGGTAATTAACAAGTGAAACCTGATAGCTAGCTCTGGGGACTCATGGCCTGCAAGAGTGGCCAGGACCCTGTCAAAGGACCCTAAGTACGTTGAAAAGGTGATCAAGGCCATTGGGAAAGGCCTAAGGCCGAGGGATGACCTTGTAGAGGAGGTGGTGGCAGCAATTAACGGGAAGGACCGCGCAGCTAAGGCTTAAGCTCTTAGCTCTTTTAGACCTTCCCTCATAATTTCGCCTATCTTCTCTCTGGCCACACTTCTGAGCTCGTTGGCTCTCTGCCTTAGCTTAAGGTGAGAGCTTTCGTCGTCTGAGTAAGCATAAAGCAGTATGACCGGCATGGAGCCCTGCTCTATAAGGGCCCTGAGGTACATGGATTCGTTCCAGTTGAACACGTTTATATTGCCCTCGTTAAGCCTGTCAGAACTTATTACGTAGCTTTCAAACGCGTCAAGCTTCATGTCATCCACCTTAAGCTTAGACTTCATAGTCTCTTCAAGGTACTCTACATGCGAGTGCAGCATGTCTATGAGCTCGGAGACCAGCTTTCCTGTTGGAGCCCTCCCGTTAGACCTTAGCACGCTGTCAGCTATCATGGTAACCTCCTCGCTCCTCTTTATCAGGGATAGCGGCAGCAGGTCCCTCCTGTCAAGCATGCTAAGCGCCCACCTCCTTATGACGCGGCTCTCATCATCTTTGACGGAGCCGGAAGCGAAGCCCCTTACAATCAGGTCAAGCTCTGGGTCATCAAAGTAGTAGTCGTCGTTCATTATAGCGTTTGACAGCGCGGTGGGCCTAATGGCCTCCTGAAGCGTCTGGTTGCCATAAATTCCAAGCCAGCTTAGGTCTAGCGTCGAGACAAGCCTCAGGAACCTGGTCACAGACTTAGCTAGCGATATAGTCTTATGGTGGAAGTAGACAGACCTGTACATCTTGTACCTGGCATCAAACACGTCCTCCAGCGTCTGCAGGCTCTTTATGTCAAGGGTGAGCACCGGCCTCCCCTCACTAGAGGCCTGTAGCTTGATTCCGGCAAGCAGCCTGGCAACGTCTATATTACCGTAAACTATGCCTGTGGCCTGCGCGTCCCTTTGGAGGTAGTCTAGCCTATCTGCGTCGGCTATCTCATTAGATATCATGTCATGTAGCAGCAATATAGCGTTATCCCTAAGCCCTAACTCATTAAGTGCCTCCCTTTCGCTACCTTGCGCTCCTCGCCTTAAAGATGCGACCGCCGCCTCTATGGTCGACTTCAAGGCTGGAAAGTCACTGCCCTCCGCGAGCCTTGCAAGGGACTCCGAGAACGCCACGCCATAGGCCTCGTGCACCTTTAGGGCGTCAGACCCCGAGTATAATGTAAGTTCGTCAAACAACGCCTTAGACCTGGAGTCTGAGAAGTGTGCTATGTCCTTTATGGCCTCCTCACTCATGTGGCTGTACGCCAGGTGGCCTACGTCATGAAGCATGCCGACGAGCCTAGCTACCTGTATAAACGTGTTGAAATGCTTGTCGTCACAGTCTTCTAGCGTCTCCTGGCAAAGCCTTTGATCGGCGGCAAGCTCCTCAACAACCCTCCTGCCCAGCTGCCACATTAGGTGCATGACTCCTAGGGAGTGCTCCAGGCGGCTATGCCTGGCAGATGGAAACACTAGGAACGACATTCCAAGCTGCTTTATGTTATGAAGCCTCCTAAAGAACGGCGTCTGGAGCAGATAGTACTCTGCCTCGTTGATTGGTATGAAGCCATGAACAGAGTCCTGTATTACTCCCCTCTGAGCGTACAGCCCTATGGTTTCGCTGGGCAAGCGTTGCACCTTTGTTCTACTGAATACGATTTCACTGAACGAAATAAACCTTCCTAGGCCACTACGATTTTGACAGCTACGTTAACCTAGCAAGCGTCACGGCTTAGTCTTAATTAACGTTAGCCGTGAAAAACTCTCTTAACAACGGTACGTCTAAGTTGTAGCTTGAAATAAGAGGTTAAACGAGACCGGCCTTCTCTAAGGCATCCTTGTACCTGCCCGTTATTGAGGTGTCCTTAGGGTTAACGTTGTTGAGCAGGGCGAGGTATGTTGAGGCGTAGCCACCTACAAGTGATCCCTGAAGCAGCTGAGCTAGAACCCCATTGCCCCTGGGCGTCACCCTGACCAGGGTGTCCTTCTGATCTTCATAGACCTGCCTCAGCAGGTCCTCTAGCACGGAGCACACCTTGCCGTCGCCCTCTATAAGTACAAACCCTTTCCTTAAGTTGTGGAGCACCTGCCACGAAACTAAGTCGTTATGCGCTGACTCTGGGTAGAACTCTGTCTTTGTCACTACCTTAGCGTTTTCGCTGAACTCCTGCCTCCACCTATGCGCTACAATATCGAAGACTCCACAGCCAGCAACTATGTAGAAGTCTTTGCCCTTTAGGGCGCTGGCTATGGCCTCCCCCTCGCCTCTTGAAGTCGACCTGAGGGCCTCGGCGGCGGAGTTAATATCTGAGTCATCGACGAGCTTAACCCCTGCAGCCCTTAGTATGCCAAGCGCGGCCCCTGTTAGCATGCCTAAGGCTGTCCTTGGAAGGTAGCCAGGGTCTATTGTGGCCAGCGGTAGGCCATTATCTTTGGCCCACTGAGCTAGCTTACCGCCGCTAGTTACCGAGAGCACCGTAGCGCCTCTAGCCTTAGCCTCGCGGGCGCAGCTCAGGGTTTCATACGTGTTCCCGGAGTAGCTTATGGCGACCACCAGGTCCTCCTTACTTACCCACGAGGGCAGGCCATCTGCCTTGTGAACAAAGATCGGCACGTTGAACCCCTTAGCTTGGCCGAGCGCCCACACGTAGTCCCCTGTGACTCCGCTCCCGCCCATGCCACACAAGGTTATGATCCTGGGGGACGTCTGGGGCGCCTTTATCGCCACGCTTGAGCCGTAAGATCTAAGGAGCTGGTCAGGCCACGTGTCATAAAGCCTTAGAACCTCCTCAGCTAAGTCCCTTAACGACATCTACGCTCACTAGGCTAAGAGTGTAAGTTTGTTATTTAAAAGAAACGATGACCCTTCACAAAGTAGTTGCGCTTTTAACTAAGGTCAAACTCCCCATATAATATTCTCATTTCGTCCAGGCTAAGGGCTTCTCCTCTCTTTGCCTTCTCCTCTATCTCCTTTCTCTTCTCCTCCAGCGCCTTGAGCTCTATGCCTCTCTGCCTTGATATCTTCATTTCCTTCAACTTTATCATCAGCTCCCTATACTTATTATAGAGATGGTCTAAGGCGCCGCTCAGCAGGTCTATGTTCTTGCTCTTCTCATCTATGGTCTGCTTCAGTGAGTCTATCTGCTTGTTTAGCTCGTCTATCTTTGGCGTGATAGACGCGAGCTGCGCCTTAAGGTTTCCAGCCTTCTGTCTTAGCTCGTTAATCTTGTTAATGACGTCATTTAGCTTCATCCTGAGGCCTTTGACCTCGGCCTCTATCTCCATTATCGAAATCTCGTCCTGCCTAGCCTTCCTGATCCTCTCAGCTAGCTCCTCAAGCTTCTCTATCTCATCTATGAGCCTCTTCTCCTCCTGCGGAGGCAGCACTGAAGTCTGCTGCTTCCACTCAAGCTCCTCAATCCTTCTCTGAACCCTCTTCAGGCTAAGCTTAGCTATGTTACCCTCCTTCTCTAGGAGCTGCCTGGCCTCCTTAAGCTGCTCAACCTTGGACCTGAGCTCCTTTGCAGTTTCATCCCTCTCCTGTTTGAGCTTGTTCAACTCGTCCAGCACAGCCTTACGGTTATTTCTGATGTCTAGGAGCTGCTTTATCAGCTCCCTCTTCTGTTCAATTAGCTTGGACCTCTGGTCGCGTAGGTTCTTGAGCTCGTTAAGCAGCTGACTCCTGCTGGTCTTCACCTGAACTATCTTATCCCTAATAGCGTCCACCAGCTTGTATAGGGCGTCTTCATTCATGTTGCTTATGTCGGTGGTGACAAGGCCCTTTATATCGTCAGGGAGCTCATCTATGCTAACAGGCCTCCTCTGCCTCTGGGGCGCCTGCCCAGGACGACCCTGAGGCGCCTGCGACTCCTCACGCGATTCCGCCTGCGAGCCTACCGGCGTGTTTGTGGCGTTGTTATTCTTTAAGTTATCGTTAGGCACCGCGCTGCCCTCCAAGCTATTCAATCACCTCCAACTATTATGCGCGCATCTATCGCTGTCGCTCGTTCTAAGCGTGCAAGAACGGGATTTATATCTACCTCTTTTATTCTCTGGTGTTCTGAAAGTAGGACGCTAACCCTAGATATGACCTCCGCAAGGCTGTCTATGTTAGCGCCAGGGAGCCCCCTGTAGCCCCTTAGCAGCCTGCTAACCCTGGTCCTAGCTATCAGCAGCTTCGCCTTCTCAGGATCTATGGGGGCTAGGCTAATAGATACGTCAGATAGCAGCTCCACCAGCAGGCCTCCGGCGCCGAAGGTTACTACGGGACCAAACTCGTCGTCCCTACGGCCTCCAACTATAACCTCATAGCCATCAGATACCATAGACTGAAGCAGGACACCCCTCACCTCAGCCGACGGCGCGTTCTTCCTCACGCTCTCAACTATAGATCTAAATGCGTTGACTACCTCCTGAGAGGACGTCAAGTTCAGCCTTACGCCCCCTACATCACTTTTATGAATTATGTCAGGACTTATTATTTTTGCAGCTACGGGAGGCCTTAGCTTAGCCATGCATTCGACGGCCTCAGACTCGGTTGTAGCCACGCAGTAGTCAGCAACGTCTATTCCATATGCGCGGAGCACTTCCAGGGCCTCGTTTTCTAACAGCTTGCTCCTGCCCTCCTTAATTGCTATGGATATTATCTCATCAACTCTGCTCCTTTCCTCTGGGCTCACCGAAGGTACGCGTCCGGCGCTTTTTCTGATCTCGGTAAGGGTGTCCCTGAAGGACCATAGGTATGACAGCGCCTTGGCCGCTCTGTCGGGCAGCTGAAAGACCGGCACGCCAGCGTCCTCTAGCCTCTCTTTCAGTTTTTCGCCAGGCTCTGCGCCTATTGTAACTGCGACTAGCGGTATCTGGGGGTACTTATTCCTTAACGACAAGATCATGTCAAACGTGGCGTCAGGATCCATCGTGGGAGGTTGAACTAGTGATATCATCAAAAGGGCGTCGGCTGCGCCATTGTTTATTACGGTCTCGGCTACCACCCTCATCTGGTCAGGTCTCGCGTCGCCCGTCAGGTCGAACGGGTTGTTGAGGGATACTCTGTACGGGAATAGGCCCTTCAGGGAGCTGACTATTTCATCACTTGCGCGGCCCACCTCTAAGCCCCTGAGCGAGAGCGTGTCAGTTGCTATCACTCCATGACCTCCTGAGTTAGTTATTATAGCGACCCTCGGCCCCTGCGGTAGTGGCTCCAACGAGAGCACCTTGGCAGCATCGAACATGTCTTCTAGGCTGTCAAATATTAGCGCACCTGCGTCGCTAAGCGCGCTCTGGAAGACGGAGTAGGACCCGGCTATAGATGCTGTGTGGCTAAGCGTTGCACGAGAGCCCTGGGCGGTCCTGCCGCCCTTCAGCACGAGGACAGGTTTACCATACTTGTCTGTCACAGTTTTAACAGTGTTGACGAGCTCCCTGCCCCTCGTAGCGCCTTCTAGGTACATAACTATAACCTTCACATCGCTGGCGGTAGCTAGGTAGTTCAGGCTGTCAATCTCGTCAATGTCAACCTTGTTGCCGAAATTTATAGCCTTAGATATTCCTATACCGTTGGCTGCAGCCCAGTCCATAAGCGTGGCGAGCAGGGCCCCGCTCTGGCTAATGACGGCAATAGGGCCGCTCTTGGGCCTTCTCATCCTTCCGTAGGGCAAAAAGAACGTGTCCACGCCATTAGATGAGTTGTAGACGCCTATGCAGTTTGGGCCTAAGACCCTTATGCCATGATTCTTAGCTATAGAGGCCACCTCGTTCTGAAGCCTTATGCCCTCCTCGGTGCCGGTCTCCGCAAAACCCCCGCTAAATATTATTGCGCCCCTAACACCTTTAGCTGCGGCGTCCTCGAGCACCTCTGGAGTCTTAGACGCATTAACCGCTATTACTACTAGGTCGACGAAGTCTGGAACGTCCTTAAGCGAAGGGTACGAGGCAACGCCGCTCACCGAAGAGTACTTTGGGTTGATAGCGTAAAGCCGTCCCCTATATTTAAGAAGGAGGTTATCCAGGATAACCTTTCCAAGGTTGTCAGGCCTGGGCGACGCCCCAACTACAGCTATGCTCTTCGGCTCAAAGAAGACATCAGCCCCAGCGGCAGTCATGTCTGTGAGCCTGCACTCAAAGCGAGAAGTGGGATTTAAAAGGTTGAGAGGCTGGTTAATAACTCGCAGGGGTTCTCCTCAGGAACAACAGATATTAGCCTTGTGGAGGGCCTCCTATGCATGAGGTAGTTTAAATGGGCGAGGAGCAGAAAGTATCGCTAACAGTCGATGAGGCCTACAGAAACGACAGACCTGGCCGCAAGATAGTTCGTATAAGCCCAGCCGTCATGGATAAGCTCGGCATAGAGACTGGTGACTTCGTGAAGATAAGGAGCCAGAAGACAGAGGAGGTTGGCGTCGCGTGGCCTCTGAGGGACAACGAGTACAATAGCGACATAATAAGGATGGACGGACATATGAGGCAGGTCCTAGGCGTCACAGTGGGTGACAAGGTTGAAGTTTCACGCGCAGATAACGTGAGGCCAGCAAGCAGGGTATACCTAGCGCCCCTCGGCCAGGCTACAGTCCAGACGTTTTTCGGTGTCGTCCCAATAAACATGGTGGTGTCGCCTGACGAGATAAGGGAGGAGCTCGAGAGAAAGCCGCTTATAAAGGGCGACCTGATACCTGTTGCTGAAGAGATACAGCTAGTTGTGGTTCAAACAGACCCTCCAGGCCCCGTATACATAACTGATGACACGGAAATTACCATCAGGGCTGAGCCTGTCAAGCCGTCCGAGTACCCGCAGCTGAGCAGAGGCACAGTAGTGACATGGGAGGACATAGGTGACCTCGAGGAGGCTAAGCAGAGGATAAGGGAGATAGTTGAGCTTCCAATGAAGCACCCAGAGCTCTTCAAGAGGATGGGCATAGAGCCCCCCAAGGGGATACTCCTCTACGGCCCTCCAGGCACTGGCAAGA
>CAYFFU010000028.1:0-10118 GCA_964342665.1 uncultured Desulfurococcales archaeon | reverse complement strand
GTACAGGCCCCGCAGCCTAAAAGACATAGTGGATCAGAAGGAGATCGTGGATAGGCTTCAGAGGTTTGTAGAGGAAAAGAACATGCCCCACCTGCTCTTCGCCGGCCCGCCTGGAACCGGCAAGACCACGGCAGCGCACGCCTTAGCACATGACCTATACGGGGACAACTACATGCAGTACATGCTTGAGCTAAACGCGAGCGACGAGAGAGGAATAGACACTATCAGGGAGAAGGTAAAGGAGTTTGCCCGCAGCAGGACGCCCCCTGACATCCCGTTTAAGATAGTGCTCCTTGACGAGGCAGACAACATGACCGCAGACGCTCAGCAGGCGCTTAGGAGGCTTATGGAGCTGTACAGCGCCAACACGAGGTTCATACTGGCAGCCAACTATCCATCAAAGATAATAGATCCCATACAGAGCAGGTGCGCGTTCTTCAGGTTCACGCCGCTCAGCAAGGAGGACGTGGTTGCTAGGCTCAAGTACATAGCAGACAACGAGAAGGTCCAGTACGATGAGGACGCGCTAGAGGCCATTTATGACATATCTGAGGGGGACATGAGAAAGGCAATAAACGTGCTTCAGACGGCGTCATCCCTAGGCAAGGTTACAGTAGACTCAGTCTATAAGGTAGTTGGCATGGCAAGGCCTAAGGACATAAAGGAGATGATGGAGACGGCCCTAAAGGGCGACTTCACGGGCGCCAGGGGGCTCCTGAGGAAGGTCATGATAGAGTATGGGCTAAGCGGGGAGGACGTGGTGAGGCAGATTCACAGGGAGCTGTTCAGCAACGACCTTAAGATACCTGAGGAGCTAAGGGTAATGATAGCTGACTACCTGGGCGAAATACACTACAGGATCGTGGAGGGAAGCGATGACGACATACAGCTCAGCGCCTTCCTTGCCTGGCTCGCCATGATGAGCAAGAGGGTGGGGGCCTCTACATCATGATGGAGCCTGAGGCGCAGAGGATACCGTGGATTATAAAGCACAGGCCGAAGTCGGTCGATGAAGTTATAGACCAGGAGGAAGCCAAGAGCCAGTTGCTTACTTGGATAGAAAGCTGGCTTAAAGGGAAAGTTCCTGACAAGAGGGCTGTTTTGCTGTACGGGCCTCCAGGCGTAGGGAAGACCAGCCTTGTAGAGGCGGTAGCCCATGATTACAAGCTGGAGATCCTAGAGCTTAACGCCAGCGACTACAGGAGGGCCGAGGACATAAGGAGGACCGTAGGGGTTGCCGCGTTCAGGAGGCCCTTAACTGGCAGGCTAATGATTATTCTTATGGATGAGGTGGACGGGATCAGCGCCAAAGGTGATGCGGGCGGCCTTCAGGAGCTGTTAAGGATAATACCAAACTCGTTAAACCCAATAGTGCTCACCGCCAACGACCCCTGGAAGGACCAGCTAAGGCCGCTAAGGGATTATGTAATTATGATAGAGTTCAAGCCGCTCAGCACCGGCAACGTTGTAGCGCTGCTTCAGAGGATATGTGACAGGGAGCACATAGCGTGCGACAGGGAGGCCCTGAGGTATATAGCCGATAAGAACATGGGTGACGTGAGGGCGTGCGTCAACGATTTAGAGGCGGTCGCCGAGGGCTATGGCAAGGTCACAATGGACCTCGTCAGGGCCCTGGTAAGGGGAAGGGATAAGAGCATAGACCTCTGGAGGACCCTTAACGACGTCTTCTACGCGCAGGAGGGCTGGAGGGCAAAAAGGGCCGTAACAAACTCTGAGGAGGACTATGAGACTGTTATGGCGTGGCTTAATGACAACATACCGCTCAAGTATGCCGACGCTGAGGACGCCTTCAGGGCCTGGGACGCCTTGGCGCGCGCCAGCCAGTTCCTGGCCAGGGCTAAGACGGGCAACTGGGACTTCCTCTCTTACGTCTTTGATCTGATGGGACCAGGGGTTGCCATGGCAAAGCGTAACGAGCAGTCACCCCAGAGGAACAGATACCAGTACCCCTCAAGGATAACACTTATGGCTAAGGTGAAGGACCTCAGAGCTGTGAGGGACTCGTTGGCGAGTAAGCTGGCCTCTCACCTTCACGTCTCCACCGGGACCGTAAAGGAGGAGGTGCTTCCATACATGTTCATCATGTTCAGGGAAGGCGACCTAGATAGGGCAGCGAGCATGGCAGTAGGCTATGAGCTTACTGAAAGCGAGCTCCAGTACCTTGCAGGGCCCAGGGCAAAGGACGTGATGAGGGCCGCGGAGAAGGTAAGGGAGAGCATAAGGAAGGCGGAACAAAGGCAGGCAACAGCAGCCTCAAAGCAGCCTCCTAAGGAGGAGGCCGAGTCTAAGAGAAGGGGCCAGCTGACCCTGGACTTCTTTGGCGTCCAAGGTGGCGGAGCGCCTGAGGGCGAGGGGTCGCGTGCCAAGAGGTCTCGGAGGACCAGGAAGGCCTCTTAGATACTCTCGACGAAGTAAATTTTGTGCAGCTTCTTATAGAACGCCACCCTGCTGTTTACAAATTGGAGCAGGTCCTGCTCACCGATCTTAGCACCGGGCTTTAAGACGACCTTGGCCACAGGCCTCTCGCCTACAGCGGGGTCTGGCTCTCCATAGACGTATGCATCCTGGACGGACTCGTGTCTCTTAAGGAGCAGTTCAAGGTCCCTTGGAAATATCGGGTACGCCTTGTACTTTATCATCCTCTTGCGGACACCCTTGAAGAAGAGCAGCCCTCTCTCGTCAACCGTCATTAGGTCGCCCGTCCTGAGCCACCCGTTATGGAAGGCCCTCTTCGTGTCCTCAGGGTCCTCGTAGCTCTCCATTAGCCATGGGGCCTTTGCGAGCAGCTCGCCTACCTCTCCTGGCCCCTTCTCAGAGTCTGGGTCGTTAGGATCAACTATCTTTATATCAACGTCAGATATAGGGGCGCCGACTGTTCCCTTTACATCCCATACCTTCAGCGGCTGCAGCGTGAGGACCCAGGACTCAGTCATGCCATAGAACTGCACTAGGGGCGCCCCAAAGGCCTTGTAGAACCTATCTTGGGTCTCAGGCCTCAGCGGCGCGCCGCCCGAGAGCCCTAGCCTGACCCCGCTGGGAGCTCCCATCTTCTCAGCAGCCTCTACTAAGGAGTCGTGCATGTTAGGCGCTCCCGAGATGAAATTTACGCCATACTCCTTTATTGCATTTAACGCCGCTACCTCGTCCCATCTCTGCATCATAATGGCCGCTCCGCCAAGGTATAATGGCGTTAGGAGACTTACCTGGAGCCCGAGGACGTGCGTTATAGGCGCTACAACTATTGAGATGGGCCTGAAGCTCAACTTCATGGACTCGGCGAGAGCCTTAACCGCGGTTGCCAGCGCGGCGTGGGTGTGATATACCTGCATAGTTCTTCCTGCTATCCCAGCGTAGTACATTATTACGGACCTGCTGCCGCCGTCCACGTCGTCACCCGTTACCTTATCAGACCTTGCAACCTCGGTCATAGTATGAACTTTGACTGTAAAGTCCTTAGGGACGCTGTCAACCACTAGGACGTCTTCAAGACCGGCCTTAGCTAGGGTCTGCGACTCCCTCTCGTAGAACTGAAGAGATGTCACGCCGACCCTGATTCCCCTGCCCTCAAGCTGGCCTAACAGGTCCTCAGATATCGTTAGTGGGTCCACCAGTACCGCCGTGGCGCCGGACATCCATATCCCCAGCAGGCCCTCGACGGACTCGACCCTGTTAAACGATGCAAAGAGCACCTGGTCCCCCTTGCGGACGCCTAGCTCCCTGAGGAGGCCGGCCACCCTTGACGACGTAGATAACAGCTGTCCCCAAGTTACGCAGACGCCGCTCTCTAACTGTAATACTGCGCACTCTCCAGGTCTCTTCTCAGCCGCCTCCTCAAGAAGTAGGTGCACAGGTCCATTAAACTCCTCTACCTCGGCAAGGCCGCCCTCGAAGAGCGAGGCCCAGGGCTTGTTCACTTACAACACCACTATATTTTTATGAGTAAAGATTTTATATAGTGTGCTTATGGGAAACTAAGGGGCTAAGCGTATATATTGATCTAAGGTCTCACTACCTGGGGTGCAACATTTTTGAAGGAGCTTAGGATAACTAAAGTCAGCGCCTATACGGTTCAGGCTAACTTTGAGTGGACGTTCGTGAGGGTCTACGCTGGCGACCTCTACGGAACTGGGGAGGCAGGTCCAACGCCTGGCGCTTCTGAGATAGCGAAAAAGCTGGGTAACGTGATAGTTGGCGAGGACGCATTGAAAATCAACAGGGTGCTGCAGAAGCTGAGGTGGGCCACTCTATACGCGGGCACCTCAACTTACCACTTAATATCAGCAATAGATATGGCCTTATATGATCTGGTAGGCAAATACCTTAACCTGCCCGTCTATGCGCTCCTTGGAGGCGACAGGACAGAGATACCGGTCTATGTTGATGCTCACGGAGGTAAGGGCCTGGAGGCTATGGACTCGACCCTAATGCCGGTCGAGCCTCAGTGGGCGTCAACGGCGAACATAGAGAGAGGGAGGATAAAGGAGCCTAGCCCCGTGCATGGAAGGCTTACACTTGAGGAGTGGAACCCTGACTATACGCCAGAGGCCTATGCCTCTAGGGCCAGGGAGCTAAAGGCGGAGGGGTGGAAGGCCATAAAGTTCGACCTTGACGTTCCGACGCCTACCTCTGACCCAGTGAGGCTGAGGAGTGGGAGGCTGAGCCAGGCCGAGGTTGAGTACTTAGCATCGTTGGCGAGGGCTGTGAGGGGCGCTGTAGGGTACGACGTAGATATAATGTTTGACCTACACTGGAGATATGATGTCAACACAGGCATATCGTTGTGTCGCGCGCTGGAGGAGGTAAGGCCTCACTGGGTTGAGGATCCTACGCCGGCGGCGATAACTGTGACAAACTTTGATGAGTTAAGGCTCTTGACGTCAAACTGCTCAGCCCCCATAGAGGTGGGGGAGAACCTGTACACAGCCTATCAGTTCAAGGATCTGTTGGGGACTGGCGTAAGGGTCTGGGCCCCGGATCCAGCTAAGGCCGGCGGCATAACGGAGCTCAGGAGAATAGAGGAGCTGGCGTCCCTTTATGATATAGAGGTCTCGCCACATAACATAGGGTCACCGATAGCAACTATGGCCGCGGCGCACGCAGCCTCCGTGGGTAACACCTTTGGCATGCTTGAGTTCCACGGCCACGACTTACCTCTGTGGGGCGAGATAGTAAAGTCGAAGAAGAGGATAATAGATGCATCAAGCGGCGGCATCATAAGGCTGTCAGACGAGCCTGGACTTGGAGTTGACTTAGACGAGGAGGCGATGAGAAGGTACTGGCCAGGGTTTGAGCTTTAGCTGGCCTCAGGGTTAAAAGTATTTTTAATTTGAGCTGGCAGCCTTCCTCCTGGCGGCGGATGAGGACCCTGGCATGTCTTGATTAATGAAGACTACGAACCCCCGACCTGACGCCGCTGCAGCCTTGTTAAAGAACAGGACATGGCATCATTATGGGCGGCGAAGCTGCGACTGTCGCATAGTACAATCGCACAGGCTATTGTGAAGGGGCCCGGGCCGGGATTTGAACCCGGGACCTCCGGGTCCACAGCCCGGCGCTCTAGCCAGCTGAGCTACCCGGGCCACAGGGGCTGCGGCCCCTAGCTCATAGGCCTCTAGGGCCTCAGGCCGGGCCCCTCCAAGGCTACTTTGGGTCCCTGGGATTTATTATTTGTTACCCTCCCGTCCGCGCGGGCCTTCTACGTCCAATCCTGATAAATAACTTAAGCTTAGCCTAAAAGCTTCTGGGACAGGCTACATACGGGTGTGAGGAGGTGCCAGAGATCCAGCTGAGAAGGCTAGACCAGTACACGTGGACCATAGAGAAGGGCTTTAAGAACTGCATGAGGGTCCCGGCAATAATATACGCCGACGACCTTTTAGTTCAGAAGATGCAGCAGGACCTTACCCTGGTTCAGGCAGCTAACGTCGCGTGCCTGCAGGGCATACAGAAGTACAGCATAGTTATGCCCGACGGGCACCAGGGCTACGGCTTTCCCATAGGCGGGGTTGCAGCCATGGCCGTTGACGAGGGCGGCGTTATAAGCCCTGGCGGCGTGGGCTATGACATTAACTGCGGGGTAAGGCTGATCAGGACGGACCTCACAGTTAATGACGTTAAGCCAAAGATAAAGGACCTCATAAATACTATCTACGACAACGTTCCGAGCGGCCTTGGCAGCACGGGCAAGCTGAAGCTCAGCTTCCAGGAGCTCAACAGGGTTCTAGACGAGGGCGTGAGGTGGGCTGTCGAGAAGGGGTACGGGTGGGATGAGGACATAGAGAGGATAGAGGAGCAGGGCAGCTGGAGGCTGGCTGACTCGAGCAAGGTGAGCGACACGGCCAGGAGGCGCGGGGCGAGCGAGCTTGGCACCCTGGGAAGCGGCAACCACTTCCTCGAGGTTCAGGTTGTTGACAAGGTTTATGACGAGAGGCTAGCGAAGGCCTTTGGAATCTTTGAGGGGCAGGTCACAGTAATGATACACACTGGAAGCAGAGGGCTTGGCCACCAGGTGGCCAGCGACTACCTGCAGATAATGGAGCGCGCCATGAGGAAGTACGGCACAATACCACCTGACAGGGAGCTCGCGAGCATACCCTACAACACCCCAGAGGCCCAGGACTACGTCAAGGCAATGGCAGCTGGAGCCAACTACGCCTGGGCTAACAGGCAGATAATAACCCACTGGGTGAGGCAGAGCTTCCAGCAGGTGTTTAAGACGGACCCAGAGAGGCTCGGCATGCACCTGGTCTACGATGTAGCTCACAACATAGCTAAGATAGAGGAGTACGAAATTGACGGCAAGAGGAAGAAGGTTGTAGTCCACAGGAAGGGTGCCACGAGGGCCTTCCCGCCAGGAAGTCCAGAAATACCAAGCATGTACAGGGACTACGGACAGCCCGTGTTGATACCTGGTAGCATGGGCACAGCAAGCTACGTGCTTGCAGGCGTCGAGACTGGAGTCAAGGCATGGTTCACGGCTCCCCATGGGGCTGGCAGGTGGATGAGTAGGTCTGGGGCTAAGCGTGAGAAGACCTACAAGGAGGTCGTGCAGGAGATGGAGACTAAGGGCATATACTTAAAGGCCAGTAACGTAGCAACTGTGATAGAGGAGATGCCTGAGGCCTACAAGGACGTTGACAGAGTTGCGCAGGTGGCTCACGCCGTCGGAATAGGCAGGCTGGTAGCCCGTCTAAGGCCGCTAGGGGTCACAAAGGGTTAGCCCGTAGGCTCTTCCCGCTAGACAAAGGGATCCCGTTTACTTGTAGCAGCTGAGCGAGCGCCTTAGGCCGTCAAGGTCGCATTTTTAAAATATATTAACGCGGGCTCTTAACTCTCGGTGAGACGACAATAGAAGCGACCAGGTGCTTAGCCTGATGAAGGGAGGCCTATTGCGTGGGCTTGCCACGTTCATGATACTCACAGAGCTAGCCAGCGGCCCAAAGTGCGGGTATGAGATAGGTAAGGACATCTCAGGCAAGCTTGGTGACGGCCTCCCGCCAGGATATGTGTATGTGATGCTTAACATGCTTGAACGCAAGGGGCTCGTGGTCGGAGTTGAGGCTGGGCCAAGGAGGAAGAAGACCTATAGGCTCACTGATAAGGGGGTTCAGTTCCTTCTAGAACATGAACAACACATAGGGAAACTAATATCGCTTCTTCAGGAGGTTCAGGGTGTAGTCAAGGCGCTAAGGCAAGGCCAGGTCGTTTCAAATATCAAAAGCGGCGAAGGAGTGGGCTAGACTCCAAGCTGTTGTAGAATAGGAGTTCGAACCTATGTGACCTGTAGCCCTTCTAGCTCTTAAACAATTGCCAGTGCAAATCAGTTTCAGCAGGTAAGTCAAGAAAAGGCGCTGTGGAACAGGAGTTCTGCTGCTAAAATTTATTAGATAATTATAAGAGCTTTTTAAAATAAAACAGCGTTGCGGCGTAGTCAAAAGGTTATAGGAGGCGTTTTAAACCTTAAGGAGGTCCTAGAAGCTGGGATTAAGGTTGACTGAGGAGAGCCTGCAGGACAGACTTGCAAGGTTAACCTCGGACATGATAAAGATAGACACGAGAAACCCTCCCGGAACAACTAGGCAGTTCGCCGACTTCCTAATTGACTACTTGCAGTCAAGAGGCTTCTCGGCTGACAGCATTGAGTATGAGAAGGACAAACCCAACGTAATAGCTAAAGTTGGCAGTGGGTCGCCTGTGCTCATCTTGAACGGACACATGGATGTCGTGCCTCCTGGAGAGCCTGAGATGTGGAAGGAGGCAAGGCCTTTCTCAGGCGAGATAAAGGACGGCAAGGTTTATGGTAGGGGAGCCACCGACATGAAGGGGGGCCTTGCCACTATTGTTGTCCTATTCACAGACGTCGCAGAACTCGTAGAGAAGAGCGGCAGTGGCACGCTGATCCTTGCAGCCACAGCAGACGAGGAAGTTGGCGGCGCTAACGGCATGGGGTCCCTGGTAGCCAACGGCGTGCTCAAGGGAGACGCCGCTATAATAGCTGAGCCCTCCGGCGTCAACACGATATCTGTAGGTGAGAAGGGCCTCTGCCAGATTGAGCTGAAGATAAAGGGCAAGTCCGCCCACGGAAGCATGCCAGTGCTAGGGAGCAACGCGATACTAAAGGCAGTGGACGCCCTAGACATAGTGTCCCAGGCAATAGACTACTTCAACAGCAGGCTGGAGACGCCTAAGGAGCTAGAGAGCGCCATCGAGGGCTCAATAGAGGTCGTGATGGAGGAGGCCTCAAGGTCCCAAGTTAAGCTGTCACGCAAGGAGGTCGAGTACGTCCTTCAGAAGATAACATTTAACCCAGGTGTTATGGCGTGTGGAAGCAAGATAAACATGGTTCCCGACCTGTGCAGGATTGAGATAGACACGAGGCTGCCGCTTGGGATCCGAGGCAACGGCCATAAGTCGGCGTGCGAGATGCTTGTGGATGAGATGCGGGCTGTGCTGGCCGACACCTTCTCACTAGACACCTTTGACGTATCAATTATAAACCAAAGCGAGCCCAACTTCACAGACCCTAACAGTAGAATTGCCAGCATACTGGCGAGCTCCGTGGAGAGGAACCTAGGCGTGAGGCCTAGGTTCCGCATAGAGACGGGGGCCACGGACGGCAGATACCTCAGGAGAGCTGGAGTGCCAGCCGTGATATATGGGCCTGGCGAACCGTTCTTGGCCCACTCTTATGATGAGTACGTTAAAGTCGAGGACCTTGAGAAGGCGTACAGGGTACTTAGGACGGCAGTACTAGAGTTCCTGGGAGTCAACCCTGCTCAGTAGGGTAGGGCGTGAAACGCATTCATAACGTAGCCATTCATGTTCCTATTCTGGTCTGGTTACTTATAGCTTCTGGTAACTCGCGCGTGCTAGAAAACTACGTAGAGACGTTGTATTAAAGTTTTTCTATAGGTATTCTTAATAGAAACATATTTAAATTTGAAGGGGCCTCCAGAAAAGCGCGTGAGAACATGATAGAGATAGGTTCGCCTGCGCCGGACTTCACGTCCACGGCTTACTTCCCGGCCGAGAACAGGGTTGGGCCAATAAGCCTACACGACTACAAGGGGAAGTGGGTCATACTCACATTCCACCCCGGCGACTTCACGTTCGTCTGCGCCACGGACCTAGAGGCCTTCCAGGCCTACTACGACAAGTTTAAGGCCAACAACGCTGAGGTTCTAGCAGTGAGCACGGACAGCGTCTACTCGCACAAGGTCTGGGTTGAGACGAGCCCAAGGGTTAGGAGCGTCAAGTTCCCACTAGTTGACGACATAAGGAAGCAGATATCGTCAGCCTACGGCTTCCTGAACAGCGCCACTGGAATGACTAGGAGGGGCACAGTAATAATAGATCCTGACGGCATAGTTCAGTACATATCGGTGTTCAACGACAGGCTCGGAAAGGACGTGCCCCACATATACAACGCCTTCATAAACCTGAAGTACCTCTACGAGCACCCGCCGAGCCCGACAGAGTTCGACATAATTGCTGCTAACAAGGGCGAGGGCCACCAGGTGCTGCACATCAGGATACCTGACAGCATAGGAAAGCTGTGACCTCATAGGCAGGCTCGTTCGTGCTAACGTTTATTTTTT
>CAYFFU010000027.1:0-10952 GCA_964342665.1 uncultured Desulfurococcales archaeon | reverse complement strand
CCCCTGACGGGCACCTTAGGTATGACCTCCATCTTGCCGCCGTAGAACCTGTGCATGGCCATGCTGAGGGAGTACCACTCCTCAGTGGCCGGCTCACCTTCAGACACCTAGCCTCATCCCGCAGGGTCAGTTGCAGCCTAAGTTTAACGCCTTATCGATCTACCTTGCTAGGCCGGCCGTTTCCATTGAGCCACAGCCCCCTGGTTAGTTCACAGCGCTTCACAGGAGACCGCCGTAGTTGCCTAACAGCTGGGATCCCAACTAGGAGCCCTTGCAGCCGGCCTAAGAAAGACCCAACAACTACAGGGAGCCTCATTTGAAACGTAAGTGCATAACCTAGCAATGGCTGAGGTCTGGGGCTCTCCCACTACGTGGGCGGGAGCTCCCTTAAAGCCGCTAGGACGCGCGAGATCGCTGAGTCTGTTACGTGAGGCATGATCACAAACCTCAGCCCGCTGACTATACCGCACCTGTAGGCGTAAACGCCCTTCGACTTAAGGTACCTCAAGGCCTCGACATCATTATCATAGCTTACGCAGACAACGGGCACCTCTGGCTCCGCAGCCACGCTAAATCCAATAGATTTAACCCCAAGGACTAGGTCGCCGGTCCTCTTCATGAGCTCTCTGGCCTGCCGCGAGTAGCCCTCAACACCCATGTACTTAAGCATGGCCCACGTGGCCAGCGGGGGGCCGGCGCTCCTCGTGCCAAGGAGGCCTACCTGGTACCCAGCAGGGTAGTAGGCCGCCTCGAACTTAAGCGGGGAGAACCACTCCTCATCCCTGACGACCAGGCCACCGGCCGGTATGGGCACGAGGCCGAGCTTGTGAGGGTCCACGGTCACGCTGACGACGCTGCTGTTTTGAAAGCCAAGCCTCCGCTGCGGGTAAATGAACGGCGCCACAAGGCCACCCAGGGCCGCGTCCACGTGAACTACAGAGCTGCAGCCCTCGGCGACCTCGGATATCTCCTCCACAGGGTCAATTGTGCCTACGCTTGTGGTGCCAACCGTTACAACAACTACTCCTGGCCCATGGGAGCTGCAGAGCTCCCTTAGGGATGAGGCTGACATCTTAAACCCTTCATCCTTCACCTCCACGGCCCTCAGGCCCAGAATGTGAGCCGCCTTAGTGACAGAGTGGTGGGCAGTGCGGCTGAAGTAGACAGTGTTGAAGCCGTGCTCCCTGGCGAGGTAAAGCGCTGCAAGGTTTGACTCGCTGCCGCCAGTAGTTATGTAACCGTCACAGCTGCCGTTGCAGCCCAGCAGGCTTCCAAGCTCCCTCACCGCCTCCCTTTCGAGGGCGCGGAGAGGCGCGTAGAGCTCCTCATCATTAATGTTGAGGTTCTGAAACATCTCAAAGACCTGCTTGGCGAGAGGGTGAGGGGTCGTAGTCATGGAGCCTATCAGCAGGTCCCTGCCGTGGACCGGGACCTCGCTCAGCACCTTCTGAAGCTCTTCCATTATTTCATTTAGCTGCATCTTTAGTCTCCAGCTGGTCAAAAAGGTCTTATGGCAAGATAAATAGTCTACGAGGGCTAAACACTTTTTATCAATGAGGGCGCCCTCAGCTCTATGCTAACGCTACTTTAAGCTAAGGAGCCTTTCAACTAAGCAGTGGTTCCTGGCCGCCAGACATTAATGCGTGAGGGCGTGCTGTGCGCGCAACCGCAGAGCCTTCGACGTGACACTCACAGCGCAATCGCCCTCTATGCTTATCGCTGGAAGCGCAATGCCCTGTCACCTGGCATTGTCTTGACCTCCGAACACCCTGATGAGGGTAGGGCTTACGTAGCCCTTTAGCAGGCCGCCGGAAAGCTGAGGCTGGTACCTAGGTATGACCCAGAACTTCATGAGCGGCAGGTATATGACACCGGACAGCGTGAATGACAGCAGCCATGACGAGTTGAAGAGCAGCTGGTGGCCTGGAAGTGGAGTGTATATTAGCGCAGTTACTATTACAAACGTTATTACGGCGGCCGGATTTATACCGTGCCAGTACTTAAACATGCCGTCAGACTTGAAGACCTCGTCTAGGTCGAACTTGAACCTCCTCACAACGGCGTAGTCAAATATTATTACACCCTCTATGCCTCCGAGGAGGCCGCCGTAGGTCAGGAGCCAGTTGCTAACGTAAGAGTACGCGTTGCCATAGAAGCTCCAGGCGCCTATTGCAACTGCTATGGCCACGACCACCAGGGATCCCCTGAACCAGCTTAGGTACTTCGGGAACGTGTTAGCTATGTCATAAGCTGGCCCCACGGCGTTTGCAAAGGCGTTGACCAGAAAAGTGGCCAGCATTATTGAAGAGAGCACGAAGTACACCACTGGCCCCCTCATGTAAAGGACGCTCAGCACTATGGGATCCCATATTACTACCCCATGCATCCTGTAGACTACAGCTGTGGTCGTGACCGACAGGAACGCAACTATAAGCATGAGGAAAGGCATGGCCAGCTGGCCGTAGGCCTGTGACGCCTGGGACCTGGCGAACCTGGTGTAGTCAGGCATGGTGAGCGCCATGGTAGCCCAGAACGCTATGTTAGCGTTGAGGAAGGCCAGGAAGCCTATGGCTGTGAGCCTGACGCCCGGCTGAGAGGGCAGCGACAGCGCGAGGGACCAGCCATTCTCGCTTATGAAGTAAGCCCACAGCGAGAGGAACGCTACCATGACTATGACCCCGCCCACCCTGGCGAGCCACCTGAGGGCCGGCTGGGACTTAGCTATGGGAGAGAAGTAGAATGCAGCCAGCTGGGCCGCTATGACAAGCACGAACGTTGCCCAGAAGATCCCTGGGAACTCCTTGGCCAACAGGAACGGGTAGTCCGCATAATGCATTGCGACGTAGGCCAGGAGCCCCGCCTTGCCCGTGGAGACGGCGTATATCGCCGTGGCGGCCTCTGAGATTATGTAGCTCTCTATGCCCCACCACCCTGCCCCTATTATGGCCCTCACCCAGCTGGGGAAGATGGCGCCGTAGGTTCCCCACCTGGTCCTGGTCAGCTGTGGCTCCGCTATCCCGTACCTGGCCCCGCCGTGGGACTGAATTATCATCGGGACCAGCACTATCAGGTTCCCAGCGAACACCGTAAGTATTGCCTGCAGCGGGGTTAGGCCGTACATCAGGCCTATGCTTGCCAACGTCCACGAAGGGACTATGAAGGCCATGGAGACCCAGATCATGAAGTACGTCAGAGGTCCCCATGTCCTCCTAGCTATCGGCACTGGGTGCACGTCTGGGTTCCACAACATGCCCTCGTTCGGGAACCCCTTCAGCAGTTCTACCTGACCTCTTGTAGGATCATACCTTACCGCGCTGGCCGAGGAACTAAAGCCTGAACCATGACCAAGGCTTCCTGAGCCGCGTTCACCCGTCAAAATGCCTTCTTCAGCAGTAGAGCTAACCTATATTTAAGCCTTTTGTTGTGGGGCCGCGGCGGCCAAGTGGTGCTCAACCGCCCTAGGGAATACCAGGCATACCGCCTGCTGCGGCCTCTGCCCATTGAAGTGACAGCTATAGACGCCCAGAAGCCTAACTGCTAAGCGGAGCAAGGCCTTCTGCGCCTCAGCCCTCGCGCCTCAATCATTTACTTAAGTTACGGCCGGCAGCACCGGGCTTTGTAGCCCTAGCAGCGTTAGCCTGCACCTACTTACATAGGTCACTGGAGCGCTCTCTGCACCCCCTGCTGACTGCCCTGTTAAACCGATCGGTGAACTGACCGCGGCCTGCAGCTGGTACCTGCCAGTTCACGTCTAATTTTACTTTATTTTTATAGCCACGCGTTAGCAGAAGTCTGATGCCCCAGCATCTACTCCAGGGATGCAGCCCCTAGCTGCGCTTCCAAGATAGGTATTACCTGCGGACCCTGCCCGGGAGCCCAGCTTCCCCAGGTAACACTGCGACCATAGTGCCTGGTAGCCCCGCAGCCCCAGGATATAGCTGCTTCCGAGTAGATCCATTGCTGTCCAGGCCTTGGCGTAACACACACCTGCTCCTGGGGCGACGCAGACCCACAGGGCCCCAGCCCAGGGATGGGCCTCCTTGAGCCGATGGCCTTTCACTTAACTTTTTTGTTATATAAGTTAGCTTTAGTTAACGGGCACTTAACTCAAGTAGGGCCTTGGGGTAGCCATCGTTTAACTAGAGTTAACTCCGCCTCCTTGACTGCCAGGTTAAACCATGTAAGGGGCTGCCCGGGGATGGCTGCCCATAAAGCAGCCCGGGCTGACGGTGCGACGGCCTGGAGCTAGCCCGGAGCCCAAGCTGCCTGACCAAGCCTAAGCGGTGTGACGCTGCGCGGGCTTAGCTGGGGACTGGCCTGTGAAGTCACCTATTAACTAACCGGTAGCGCCACGGGTGGCTCGCCTCCTCAGGTAATGTGCCGCCGTCGAGGAAAGTCACTGCTGAATTGTACTATTGCGCCAGCGCTTTTAGCACAAAGGCAACCATCAATTGAGGTGATAGGACTGCAGCAACTATGATGAACACCTAAATATTAGGGACATCGCATAGAACACCCCAATTCTTTTTAGAGAGAAAAGGAAGAGAGACTACGGAAAGCGAGGAGCTTCTGAAGTGTGCATGAACAACCTACGCCCAGCCTAGCAGTCACAGCAACGCGCTAACTCTACGACGGAGTAAAGTGACATTAACGCGGCAAGAAGCTGTGTGAGCCCCGTGATTACCTTAGTCGTCCCCAGAAGCTCTGCTGCTTAGCGAGGACCACCGCTTTCCAGCAAAGCTTCCTTTTCGAAACGAAGATCTCACACTGACTTATTAATTAAAAAGTCCACTCTAGAGCCAAGGGTCTGGGAGAGAGCGTGAAGTTAGGGAGCTCCTCTGATGTGCCAGAGCAGGATGTGTCAACCCTCCTGCCTGGCACTATAGGAGTTACAGTAAGGTGGCTTGTAACCTCAAGCGATGGCTCAAGCAAGCTTGCCCTCAGGAAGTTCCATGTCAAACCTCACGGAGTCATGCCGTATCACAAGCATAAGTACGTTGAGGCTGTCTACATAGTTAAGGGTAAGCTTAAGGTCACTGTTAACGGAGTCACCAGGGAGCTAGGGCCTGGGGACTACTTCTTTACAGCGCCCTTCGAGCCTCACAGCATTGAAAACCCTTATGAGGATGACGCAGAGTTCGTGTGCGCAATATCTTATGAGGATGACATGCATTTATACCCTGCCTAAGGCAAGGGCGCTGGGCTAGCAGATAACGTGTGATGAGACGACGGTAACCTGAGCCTCCAGGCGATGAAGAACGTTCACCCTTGCTGAGGGCTAGCAATAATTGCAGGCCATAAGTTCACGTGCCATTATTTACTACTATATGCTCAATCTATGACCGCCTAAGTCATTCTTCCTCGTCACCTACCTCCTCGTGCTGAACCTTGGCCGTCGCCTTCTCGACCTCCTCAACGGAGGCCCTCATGTCCTCTATTTCCTTGTCCGGCAGCTTCTGAACCGATGCTGAGGTGGGCGTTAGCTTAAGGTACTTGTCCCATTCAACCTTGACGCCCTCATCAGTTATCTCCATTGGGTGCCTCACCATTGATATCCTTGAGTCCCTCATCTTCCAGACTATTATGGAGCGGTATAGCATGCCCTGTATCTCGTCTAGGTCTAGCCTTATTATGCCATCCACAGCGTGTTCGACGCCAGGGCCTCCGAAGCCTCTCTCGCCAACCGAGATCTGGCTTATGAGCAGCGACGTGGTTCCTAGCCCCGCGAGCAGCCTCTTGAGGTTCATTATTATACCCCTTGCCATTGCGGGCTTCGTCAGGTAGAGCGTGCTGACGGAGTCTATTACAACCCTCCTCGCGCCAGCGTCCTTTATTGCCTGCCTTAGCACGTCAGCCAGGTCTGAGACGTTGTCTATGTCCCTGACCTGGTACCTCTCCTTCTGTGCGGCCGCGCCGATGCCCGCGGTGAACGCGTCTACTATAGCAAACTTGCCCTTCCTCTCGTACTCAGTTATGTCCCAGCCAAAGTGCCTGAAGCTCCTCCTCACAGTGGCTGGATGCTCCTCTAGCGCCACGAAGACTCCTCCCTCGCCGCGCGTAAGCCCGTTATAAAGGAACTGCTTCCCTATTATCGACTTCCCTGTACCAGGGCCTCCTGACACCAGAACCACGCTCCTCTCAGGTATGCCGCCGTAGAGTATTTCGTCAAGACCTGGTATGTAGGTCCTCACCCTAGGAGTCGCCGGCACCCCTTTACACCTTCTAGTGGTGACGCTTGGCAAAGGCTTTAAACGTACATTATTGCGGTCCACCGCGCGGCCTTCTGGGCCTGCCCCTTAAGCCATCATATCCCCCTGGGACGAGAGTGCGCACTAACGAGAACCTGATTATTGTTATCTCGTCCTCGAGCGTGAAGTCCCCGTAGATTGACCTGAGCTCCCTGAAAAGCTCTGGGAGACCCCTGAACCCGTCATAAACCGCGTCCTCGTCGGTGAGGTCCTTAACCTTCTTGTGCACCACCGAGTCCACCCTGACTATTGCAATGGGCCTGCCGCTGCTGACGACCTTAACATACTTGCTGTTCACAGCTAGGTTGCCAAGCCTTATAGTGCTCCTCTTCCTGCCTTCTAGCACCAGCCTGACGTACCTGGACTTTATTGTAAGCTGCCTGAGGGGCTGCGGCAACCTTGACCCAAAGGGGCTGCTGCGCCGCAGGCTTTTAGAAATAGCGGGCCTCGGCCAACTTACCTAAAACCTGCGGCTTGTTTTATTTGTGGGTTTATAATCGGATTTAAATATAGGAACGACCACTATACTCCCAGACAGCTGCAGGGAAGGTGAACCCCTTATGAAGGGTGCCCTTGTAATTGGTGTCGTATTGGCCGTGCTGTTCTTGGTGTCGCCCATTTCCATGCTAGGCGCCGTCACGGCAAAGGCCCAGAGCTACGCCACATATTATGGGCCTGCCCTCAACGGAACCCTCGTGGGGAGCCTGCCCTCCAATGCAATAGTTAGCATATCTGTGCTCATACCGCCAAGGAACCTAAATGAGCTCATGCTGATAGCACAGGAGGTCGCAGAGCACCAGGCCAAGCCTTTAACTAGGAGCGAGGTCCTCTCCGAGTTCGCTCCCTCGCAGGCAGAGTTAGACGCCATAGAGTCCTACCTCAAGGAGGAGGGCTTCGTAATAACATATGTAAGCCCCGACAGGCTATCCATAATGGCCCAGGCCCCAGCGTCAACTGTTGAAAGCGTCTTTAAGACCACCTTAGGCGTCTATAAGTCCCCAGGCGGACTTATCTACTATGCGCCTGAGAGCACGCCGTCAATACCTGAGCAGCTCTCAGGAACCTTGATACTGGGGCTTACCAACAGGACTGCCTTCAGGCCCCAGTACATAATAGCCGGGCAGATAAAGCACTACGCCTTCGTGCCCGTAAATAACTCTGCCATCCCTGAGCAGGTGGCCTCCGCATACACTTATTACACGCCCGCCGACTTCGAAGGCGCCTATAACGTGAGCGAGCTCATGCCATACAGCGCCAACGCCTCAATAGCTATAATAGACGCTTACGGGGACCCGCTCATCTATGAGGACGTACAGGAGTTTGATAGCTCGTTTAACCTGCCGCCGGCCAACCTCACAGTGATACCCATAGGCCCCTACCACCCATCGCTAGGGATTTTCACTGGATGGGATGTAGAGACGGCACTTGACGTTGAGGCAGCGCAGTCCATGGCGCCCTACGCGCACATATACCTAGTGGTTGCCTCTAATAACGGCAATGCGCTGTTTGAGGCAATAGACTACGTAGTAAGCACAGACCTTGCAGACGTGGTCTCGATGAGCTGGGGGGCGCCCGAGAACCTCTTTGGCATGTCAGGGGTCTACACAACTCAGCCAGCCTACATATTAAACTACCCGTATGCAGACTACTACTTCGCGCTCGGCACAGCTGAAGGCATAAGCTTCTTCGCCAGCTCCGGCGACGAGGGCGCCTACGACGCCACGCCAACCAGCTACGGGGCCGTCCTGTTCCCGTCGTCTTCGCCGTTTGTGACAGCTGTCGGAGGGACAAGCCTTTACGTCAACATAACATCCGGCAGCTTAGAGTTCCTTAACTCAACGGGCACCTATGGGTACGAGACCGCGTGGTCCGTCAGCCCGCTCTACGGAACCTCCGAGGTCGCCTCGACGGGCGGGTACTCCTCGTTCTTCCCCAAGCCGTGGTACCAGTACGGCGTGGTAAGCGGCGACTATAGGACAACGCCCGACGTTGCTGCCGACGCTAACCCCTACACGGGCTTCGTTGAGATCGTCACAGGGGAAGAGATAGTAATAGGAGGGACTAGCCTCGCCTCACCGCTCTGGGCCGGCATAACCGCTGACATAGATGGCTACCTTGGCATGAGGCTAGGGCTGCTTAACCCACTTCTCTATGCCATATACAAGAATGGAACCCTCTATGACATGGCCTTCCACCAGATCACGTTCGGGTACAACGGGAAGTACCTGGCCCACCCAGGCTATAACCTGGTCACTGGGCTAGGGTCTCCCAACGCAGGCCTCCTAGCTGAGGCCATAAAGTACATGTTAACTTATTACCCATCCCTATCGATAGCTGTGACCACCTATGAGCCTAACACTGAGTACTCATGGTACATGTACAACTCCACGTTCCAGGTCGTCGCGGCTATATACTTCCCCAACGGCACGCCCGTTACCAGTGGAAGCTTTAAGGCATATGTATTCACGGTGAACGGCCTCTATGAGGCCGTGCCCCTAAGCTATAATGGGACCTACTGGGTTGGCTCCGTGTACGTCGCTGAGGGGCAGCCGCCTAACGTGTGGAGCATAGTTGTAAACGGGACCGCCGGCGGCTACTCTGGCACAGGCGCAACTGACGCCTACATAGGCACAGGCATCACAATAATAGAGCCCGTCCCCTACCCCTATGCACCTGCAATACCGGTAGATCAGCCCTTCGAGATAGAGGTATACGCCATTTACCCCAACGGCACGCCGCTGACAGTCCCATCCCTGACGGTGGCGTTCTATCATAAGGGGGTCGACTACTTCAACGCGACACTGCTGCCAGTTAACGTGGCCTCTGAGCCAGGGCTCTACGCAGGCTATGCAATGCTGCCATACCCTGACCCACAGGGAGCGTACATAATGTATGTGTACTCTGAGGCCCCCAACGGCAAGCTTGACGGAGACGCCTACACCTACGTGTACTTCGGAGAGGAGATAATATATGGCTACGTGATTACGCCGCTAAACGACGGCACTCCAAGCGTTACTGCTGGCCAGACCCTCTACTTTGTCGCGATGGTTGAGAACCCATGGGGCCTTGGCATGTTCACAAGCCAGGTCTATGCTAACATATACAGCCTGAACGGCACCCTGGTGGCGCAGGTGCCCCTATACCCTGCCTCTGCGCCTATGCTAGGGTACCAGGTAGGCAGCTTCACAGTGCCCACATCAATGGCCCCAGGCTGGTATAACGTAGTCTTCGTCTCTGAGGAGAATACAAGCAACGGGCCCCTCTACGGCTACTTCAACCAGTCCTTCTATGTAGCGCCTGAGAGCGTCAGCGCAACGATATACATGGCCAGCTACAGCATTGAAGGCGTGTGGCTCAATGTCTACGTCTCAATAACCTACCCCAATGGAACCCCTGTTACCAGCGGCACGTTCACGGCAACCTTTGTGCCGCAGCAGCTTGCCAACGAGCTCATGCTGCTAGGCTTCTTTGTTGGCGAGCCTCTGCAGTACAACTCAGCCATAGGTCTCTGGACCGCTGAGATCTACGTGCCATCCGTTTACAACACTGAGATCTACTCGGGAGAGGGCGTGTATAGCCTGGCCGGTCCGTACATACTAGCCGTCAGTGGCGAGACCCAGGGCGCTGACAATCTCTACCCTGCAACGCAGAGCGTCTACGTCTCTCCGATAACGTCAGCCACAGCTGCATCGGATCCAGCCTTATCATACATGGTCTCAGGCTCAGCTGAGGCCGTTGGGTCATTAACTTACAACGCTAGGAGCGCAGTCTCCTACATAGAGCATGACCTAGGGACGGCTGCCTTGCCCGAGACTGGGCAGACAGCTCCCTCGACCCTAGCGAGCTACCCAGAGGTCACCCCTGTTAGCGCTGGCGCGCCTACTGCCTACTCGTCAACGGCTGCTGAAGCGCTTCTGGTTGCTGCGATAGCACTTTCCATAGCCCTGATCTCGCTGGTCCTAAGCTACATAAGGAGGTGACACCAAGTGAACAGGCCTGTGCTGCTGGCTCTTGTGACCATTCTCATAGTGGCCCCGGCGGCAGCTGGTACAGCCCTTGCCATGCCTGTGGGCGGCGCCGCGCAGGCCAGGCGGCCCCAGGTAAACTATGTGCCGCTCAACATAGTGCCGGCTAGCGCAGCAATAGGAGGGCCCGATGGGTACTACTCCCAGCAGGAGTTCCAGATAGAGCCGCCCAACGAAACTCCAATAGTAATATGGATAGGTAAGAACATAGTCTTTAACCACACAGGCCTGCCCTACAACGTTACCGTATACGTGCCGCCAGGCAACTACAGCCTGATACTCCTTAACATGTCAATAAGGGAGCTCGGAGGCACGCAGTATGACGTAGTAGCCTACGTCTTTGCTGACGGCGTCCCGCTCCTCTGGGGCTCGACACAGGAGATACTAAACTCAACCGCTGAGGTTGACGTAACGCTCTTCGAAAAGCTTCTTCAGGGCAACGTAAGGTTCCAGGTCATGGTTCCAAACGGCTACGCTCCGTCCATAGGCATAACTGGGTACTATATAGCTAACGTGAGCCTCCTACTATACAAGGGGAGCCCACCGCCGAACTTACCCAACTACTTCATACCACTCTTCGTCAACAAGCTGGGCTACTCGAGCGTCACACTTAACGCTTATGATGACTACGCGGAGGAGCAGGTCCAGATACCAAACGGCACCTACAGGGCGTGGCTGC
>CAYFFU010000026.1:0-12041 GCA_964342665.1 uncultured Desulfurococcales archaeon | reverse complement strand
AGAGAGCGCCGCAAAAAGGTACAAGGAGTGTTTTGAAAGCTACAGCCTTGACGTCAAGGAGGCGCTAGGGTTACTGCAAAAAACTTAACCTGTAGCCATTGCCAGCCTTCCCGTGGGCCTAGACATTGCCAGACCCAGCCTCAGAGGCCAAGAGAATAAACGTGCCGTCATACAGCGACATACTCCGAAGGATTAAGAGCAGGTACCCGCATAACGTTAACACGTACGAGAGGGAGCGGAGGTCACTCGACCTTGTTAAGGATGTAATAATAGGCAAGACGGAGCCCATACTGCAGCTCAGGTCCCTGCTGAGGTCCCTTCACCCGTTTTACAGGGAGCTCGTCGAGATAGACTTCGACTTGAACCAGGTCGAGAGGGACCTGGAGTGCATAATGAAGTCAAGAGCCATAGCGCAGAGGCTCTGGGAGTCCTATAGGTACGCCATGCTGGCGGCCGAGTCAGAGGCCGAGGCCAGGAGAATCGGCAGGGAGGCCAGGGGGCGCATGCTGTCCCAGTTAAGGAGGTGCTCAAGCGGGCTTGCAAGGCTCAAGGAACTGGTCAAGTTCCTCAGCGGCCTGCCCGGTATAGATGTAGGGAAACCCATAGTTGTAATTGCCGGCCCTCCTAACGCTGGCAAGTCAACCTTTTTGTCGTCCGTCTCCAGGGCGAAGCCTGAAGTGGCCCCCTACCCGTTCACAACAAAGGAAATAATAGTCGGACACGCTAACGTCGATGATAAGGAGGTTCAAGTAGTGGATACGCCAGGCCTACTTGACAGGGACCCTTCAGAGATGAACCAGGTCGAGAGGAGGGCGGTGGCAGCGCTCAGGGAGCTGCCGTGCTCCGTCATATTCTTGATGGATCCCACCGACGACTCTGTCATGCCGCTTGAGTCCCAGGTAAGCCTGTTAAGGAGAGTTATGGACATCCTCGCGGGGAGAAGGCTGATAGTTGCCGTCAACAAGGTCGACGTGGCAGACCCCTCAAGGGTGGAGAAGTTCCTTGAGGCGTCCAAGCAGGTCAAGGCTGACGGCTACATAAGGCTTGTGGCAAAAGACAGAGAGTCCGCCATAGGCGCGCTGAGGTTAGCCCTGGCCAACAAGGGCCTAACTTAAAAAGAGGGAAACAGCTTTAGGTAGCTGTTTATATCCAGCCCCTTAGCTTCATCGCTCTTACTACTTTGTCTACGGCTATCGCCTGGGCCGCAGTCCTCATGCTGTAGCTGCCGCCCAGCCCTCCAAGCTTCTGGTCCCAGTAGTTCCAGACGGCGTTGAAGTTGTCGGTCATCTTCTGCATCAGCTTATTCTTGGCCTCCTCCTCTGTTATCCATCCTCCCATCCTGTTGTTGACCCACTCTATGTGGCTCATCACAACTCCTCCCGAGTTTGCGAGTATGTCTGGCACAATGGCCACCTGCTTCTTGACTAGCACCTGCTCCGCCTCAGGGCTTGTAGGCCCGTTGGCGCCCTCAACTATTAGCTTTGCCTTAACCTTGTCAGCGTTACTGGCATTTATGACGTTCTCCACGGCCGCAGGCACCAGTATGTCGACGTCGCTTGTCAGGAGCTCCTCGTTAGTTATCCTCCTCTCGGCCCCGCTGTAGTCCACGACGAAGCCGGACTTCCTGCTGATCTCAGCCTTGACGGCATCAGGGTCGAGGCCCTTGCTGCTGTATATCCCTCCCTTTATATCAGATATGGCGACTATCTTGGCGCCCATCTCCTTTAGGAACTTCGCTGTGAAGTAGCCTACGTTGCCAAAGCCCTGTATAGCTACTGTTCTCCCCTCTATGCCGCCCCAGAGCTTCTTAGCCGCTGCCTGGGCCACGGCGGCCACTCCGAGACCCGTTGAGTATATCCTAGTTTCAAGGCCTCCAAGCTCAAGCGGCTTGCCAGTCACGACGCCAAGCTGCTTAAGCCCTGTCCTGGCCTCGTAGGCGTCGAGGAACCAAGCCATGGTCTGCGGGTTAGTGTTTACGTCAGGCGCCGGTATGTCCAGGTCAACGCCCACGAAAGGCGCTATTGCTGAGAAGTAGTTCTTAGAGAGCTGCATGAGCTCGAACTGGTTGAGCTGGAATGGGTCTACCTGTATGCCGCCCTTGGCGCCTCCGTATGGAAGCCCTGCGAGGGAGTTCTTCCACGTCATCCACATGGCAAGAGCCATTACCTCGCTTAGGTTGGTCTCTGGGCTATACCTGACGCCGCCCTTGTACGGCCCTAGGGCGCTGTTGTGCTGAACCCTCCAGCCTATGAACACCTTAAGGCTGCCATCCCTCATTACTACGGGTATCTTAACTTGGACTATCCTCTCAGGGGTTGCCAACATCTCATAAACTTCCTTGCTCAGGCCCAGTATGCTCGCCGTAACCTCAAGCTGCTTCTTGGCCTCCTCATATGGGTCTAGCCTAACCGACACCGCGGCGGCACCTCACGCATGTATACACCTCTGTCTCACTAGATATATAAGCTCTTTTCAAAAAACGCGAAGGGGTATTCTTATAGGCCCTAGAAAGAAATTAACTTTTTCAAGCGATAGTCACATGGCGTCTACGGCTGCCTAAGGCCTCCTGCGCTGCCTCCTATACCACCCTGCCACGTTAAGAGCCAACACCATAACTGCCATGCACTCCATCACAAGGGACCATTGGTTCACCGCCGCGTACGGAAGCTGAACCTTAAGTAGTGAGTTGAACGCCCTAAGCTCAAGCCCGACGGCGCCTAGGACTAGCGACCAAAGGATGGATACCACAAGTCCAGTCACGTCAAGGTTGCCGACTGAAAGCTTGATAGTGCTCAGCTGCCTCGCGGCCTGCACCCTTCTGGCTGCTGCGCTGCTGAGAGCTACGTATGCGTAGTAGCCAGCTACAGTCCCAGGTATGAAGCCTAGCGTAAACACCAAACCGAAGAGGCTGAGCGCAGCCAGGCCTGACCAGAAGCCGCCCACGCTGCAGCCCTGCGCTATCCTGGCGCCAATAGCGAGTATGACGCCTCCAGCAAAGGCTATTGCCATCTCGGCGGCCGCATTAGTGTTCCTGGCCGGCAGCCTAAGCGAGAACGTGCCCCTCCACAGCGATGATATCATGGCCCCTGACAGTAGCATCAGTATGAAAAAGGTGAATACTGAAGCTATGCCGACGCTCTGGAACCAGTTAGCAGGCGAGCCCTTGGCGCCCACGACCCAGCCGAACGGGGATATCAGGTACTCCCCGAGCAGCCCTACAGGGGTCGTGACGCCCAGGTAGTTGAACCCCCTGCCGGCGAGAAACACGAATGAGGCTACCATGAAGAGCCCGAACGCTGTTCCAAGCACGTAGGGGGATGACCTCAGCCCGTCGCCGCTGTGGCCTGCCCAGGACAGCCTGTTCCTCCTGAGCCACAGGGCCGCCGCCATTATTCCAGCGAAGCACAGGACCCCGGTCAGGGCCGCCGCAGCCCTGACGGGCAGCGAGCCGCTCAAGAGGAGGGGCACGTAGTTCTCGGGAGCGCCGTTAGGTATGCTGAGCTCAGCGTAGTGGTGCCACCACCACTGCAGGTCAAGCCAGTTGTAAATGGGGAACGCGAACAGCAGCGTGCCAACTATCATGCCGGCTATCTCCAGCCAGTTAACCAGGTAGCCCTGGCCTGCCTTCCATAGCATGCCAACCATGCAGCCCTGCCCTAACATTATGCCAAGCCCAAATATGAACGAACCGAGCAGCGTGTACCACCCGGCCCCTGGCACCTTGAAGTACGCGTCAACGGGCGGCACGAGACCTATGGCCACGAGCAGACCCGTGAGGAGGGAGGACACGGCCACGCCCACCAGTATCATCTCGTAGACCCTGCTGTACCTTACCCCCATTACCTGGTGAGTTGCAATTACTATGCAGTAGGTGGTCCTCTCTGCTAGGACGCCGAACAGAAGGCCGAGGACTGCATAGAACAAGGCGTCGGCCCAGGGAGGCACGTCTATCAGCGGGACGCCTCCCACGGGGCTCACCGCTTATCTCTATTTAGAGAATAGGAATTTAGGGTTCCACGGTATACGAGGTCCTTATCTCTATATAGTGAAAGCTTTTAAGCGGACAAGCCATTCTCTTAAATGAGAGGTGCGTAACGTGAGCGAGAATCGCAAGGTCCTGGTGGACGCCAGAGGCCTCTCATGCCCAGGGCCCATAACAGAGATTGTTAAGGCTTACAGGAACCTAAGGAATGGCGACATGATAGAGATATGGGCCACGGACCCCGGCTTTAAGCCGGACGTTGAGGCGTGGGTCAAGAGGACCGGCAACCAGCTTGTAGAAATAAAACAGGACAACGACAAAATAGTTGCGTTGATAAAGATCACGGCCAAGAAGTAACTTCAAATGCCCTAGGCTGCTTTGGATCCCTCAAAAGCCAAATTATTTTCTTTTGCTGAACTCAACTAAGGCGGGCCACTTTGAGAGGTCTTTACCCATCCCAGCCAATGGTCGGCGTCGGCGCGCTTGTAATAAGGAACGGCTCCGTCCTCCTAGTAAGGAGGGCCGCCCCACCAGACAAGGGCCTGTGGGCGATACCTGGCGGCAAGGTTGAGCTGGGCGAGGGCGTCTGCTCCGCTGCCGCAAGGGAGCTGCAGGAGGAGACAAGCCTGAGCTGTAAGCCCAAGGGCGTAGTAAACGTGGACGAGATAATAACGTTCGAGGGCGCCTCTGTAAAGTATCACTATGTTCTAATAACGGTTCTGATGGATGACTGCGCGGGCTCCGTGAGGCCCGCCAGCGATGCCCTGGACGCCGCCTTCTTCAATGTTGTGGAGGCCTCGCAGAGGAGTGACGTGGCCGAGTCTACAAGGGGGTTCCTGAGGAAGGTTATAGAGGGCAGGGCGCCTCTGTCGAACCCAATCAAGGTGTTTAGGTCGTCCCCGCCATAGAGGGCCCGGGCGCTGCCAGAGCTTAATACCGTTTGCCATAGACTAGATAAAAGGCCACTCGGTGGGGACGTTGATGAGAGGAAGGCACCCCTGGAGCTTCGTGGCCGGCGGCAGGAGGAGGGGGTGGCTAAGGCCGCTCATCCTCTCGCTGTTAGCCAAGAGACCCATGAACGGCATCGAAATAATGGAGGAGATCTATAATATGACGGGCGGTCTCTGGAGGCCCTCGCCTGGCAGCGTGTACCCAATGCTTGCTGAGCTGGCTGAGGAGGGCCTTATAGTTAGGCTTAACGACGGGAGGTACCAGCTGAGCGACAGGGGCAGGGAGCTCGCCCAATACCTATATGGAGCCTTCGTAGGCGGCGGAGACCCATTAGAGTACTTGGAGGACGCCATATCAAGGCTTGAATCGCTGAGCCTGTCAACGCCTGAGGTCCTAAAGGCTTACGTCAACAGGCTTAGGGACGACGTGAGTAGGCTCGAGCTCCTCCTCAAGAAGCTCGAAGGCCAGCAGCAAGGGTAACGACCGACCCTACTGCCTGGTTATTATATTTACGCTACCATCACGACCCTGATCCTTAACAGGCGCCTTAGAAGCCAAAGGGCATAGTGGGTCAGGGTTATTTATGCTGCCCGTTAAGGCCAATGATCTCGCTGGGCATCCTCCCCAGCACATGTCAAACATCGGGCACGTCGAACATGCCCCTGAGGGCCTCCTGAGCCTAAGCAATGAAAAGCCTCTCTCCCATATCTCACGTAAAGGGGTCCTCCTCAAGTTACCCTCTGGAGCCCTGAGACCTATGAACAGCTCACAGCCATACACGTCGCCGTTGGAATCTATGACAAGCCTGCTCCTGCCGGCTGGGCAGGTCCTATATTTTGATGCCAAGGGGCCCAGCGCCTTCTTAGCGGCCTCGTAGGCGCCCAGTAGGTTGGGTATGTAAAACCTCATAGAGCTCAGGGACACAAAGCTCCCATACTTTGATACAGTCTTAATCACATCCCAGGCCCTACCAGGGTCTAGCCTTAGCCTGTTGGAGGCCGCCCTCCCAAATGGCGCTACGGCCTCAAAGGTTATGCCGTCAGCGCCCAACTCCTTGGCAAGTCTAACCATGTCTTCCACTAGGTCTGCGTTCAGATTTAACAGGACTACACCTATGGTAACCCTGAGACCCACCTCCTTCAGGTACCTCACAGCGCTGAGGGCCCTCTCGAAGGAGCCCGGGACCCTGATGCTGTCGTTGAGCTCCCTTATGGGGGCATCTATGGAAACCTGCGCCTCGTTCAGGCCGGACTCCTTTAGCATGCTAGCTGAGCGCCGGGTGATCAGGGTCCCATTTGTACTCATAGAGACCCTAAGACCTGCCTCTGAGGCACTGCTTATGATCTGGTATATGTCGGGCCTCATCATTGGCTCGCCGCCAAGTATGTAAAGCTGTTCCGTGCCAAGCTTCCTCAGCTGCACGAAGGCCTGTGACCACTCGTCGGCCGTGAGCTCGTTCTCAAGGGACCTCCCAGCTGAGATGTAGCAGTGAATGCAGCTGAGGTTGCAGGCCCTTGTCACGTATGCTGACACCTGGTAGGGCCTTTCATAATTTGCCAGATACTCGGCGCTGGCCTGTATGTGGCTCAGCGGGGTCGCGGGACACTCAAGGATGTAGGCCCTGGCCAGCGCCTCGTAATTTACAGTAACCTTGGTCACCATTGGTGCTTCCGTTAACTGAAAGTTAAAAGCAAAGCATGAAGGCCCCACGGTTACCAAGGCTTATAAGATTCGCCGAAGCGACTGAAACCGTGAGCGGGTAGCTAAGCTTTGGAAGAGCAGGGCCTCGTGGTGAAGAAGTACAGAAAAGGCATGACAAAAGTTGGCCTCCTCTACCCTTCGACCTACAGCGTGGCTATGTCGTCATTGATATATCATAGGCTATACTTTGCGATCAACGACCTTGAGAACGTCTACCTTGAGCGACTCGTAATGCCATCAAGCTATGGGGGGCCGGCCCAGCTAAGGGGGCTAGAGGGAGGCACCCCCCTGAGGTCCTTCGACTTCATTATAGCCCCGGTGCACTACGAGCTTGACTACGTAAACATAATTAGAGCCCTCGTCGGTTCGGGGGTCAGCGTGCTGTCAAAGGAGAGGGAGAAGCCGAAGATAATAGTGGGCGGACCGGCCCCCACGGGTAACCCTGAGCCTATAGCTGAGCTAGCTGACGCCATTATTATGGGGGACCTGGAGGCCTCCTGGAAGTGGCTGGCGTCAGTCTTAAGTGAGGGCTCCCCGATAGAGCCCTCCGAACACGTATACGTGCCGGCCCTCGGCAAGCACGAGGTTAGCATAGGCAGCTCCAACTCTGTGTTTAATGACACCAGGAGGATACTCGCGCCAGAGGCGGCTTTCACAATAGCTGTTGAAGTGGCCAGGGGGTGCCCATTCTCGTGTAACTTCTGTATGGACTCATACCTGACAAAGCCGTACAGGCCCAGGAGAGCTGCAGACGTGGTCAACGAGGCCGTTGAGCTCTATGAGAAGTACGGCACTAGGGTTGCCATGGTTGGCCTCACTATAAATGCCAGCCCCTGGTTCAGGGACATTATCAGGGAGTTAAGCAAGAGGGAGGTCAAGTTCTCGCTCCCATCCCTGAGGGCCGAGCTGCTGAGTGACGATGACGTAAGTCTGATAGCTAGCGTGGGCCAGCGCACTATAACGGTTGCGCCGGAGTCCTCGGAGAGGCTGAGGGTCGCCCTGGGCAAGGCATCCAAGGATGAAGACTTCCTGAGGATAGCGAGACAGGTCTCAAGACTTGGAATAACCCTTAAGGTATATGCAATGGTTGGGCTTCCGGGGGAGTCTGAGGACGACATAAGGTCCCTGGCAGGCCTCATAAAGTCAATGGTGGCGTCTGGCGCTAACGTTGAGGTTAGCGCTAACCCTTTCATAGTTAAGCCTCAGACGCCGTTCCAGTGGCTTCAAATGAAGAGCGAGGCCGCACTCAACGCCAGGCTGAGGCTTCTAAAGGAGCTTGTGAGCGGCGTTGAGAGGTTTACATATTATGACCCGTTCCTAGCCCTGGTTCAGGGCTCCATATCGACGGGCGATAGGGACTTAATCAGGCACCTAGTCAACGTTGCCATGGAGGGAGGGGGTAGGGGGGCCTGGAGAAGGGAGGCCAGCTCCGGGCTCCTCTCAGGTGTGCTGAGTGCTAGGGAGTCACCGCTGCCGTGGAGCCACGTTAAGGCTCCTGTGAGAGAGGAGGAGCTGAGGGCCAGGCTCCTTGAGTACCTCAGGCGCGTTCCTGAAGCAATGAAGGAACTCGAAGTCGCGAGAGGAACGCTTTAAACCCTACACCATTGCGCTAACTTCGGTGCGGCGGTCGTCTAGCCTGGATTAGGACGTCGGCCCCCCAAGCCGAAGGTCCCGGGTTCAAATCCCGGCCGCCGCACCAGCCTCAAGACGAGAGTCTATGTTACTGCTGGCTCTGAGCTGAGGTGCAGGCTTGGTTGAAGTTTATGCCTTAACTTCCTGCTTAGCCTTGGGAATGGTGTAAGGCGTTAGTCCACCGGAAAGAGGGTAGAAGTACCTAAACCTGTGGCCGCACTTAGGGCACAGCAGAAGCCTACCAATGAACTTGCCAAACCGCCACGGCGGCCTAACAAGCGTGAACTCCTTCACCCTGCCTCTATAGCCGCAGTAGGGGCACGTTAGCTCGTGATCCCAGCCTACCATAGCTTCTTCAAGTATTTTAACTGCCTGTCCTGCAGTGGACGCGCCGGACACCAGCTGGGCAAGATCGCCTCTGCCTATATATTTAAGCCACTCAGCTATGTGGCCCTGCTTCACGTGGTAGTCCAGCGCGCCCAGGTCAACATTAATGAGCCTCTTCATCTCAGATAGGAGGCTCTCCTCATCAGTGGCAACCCCTATAACCTTGTCGAAGCTCTTAAAGTAAAACGGCTCCTTGGACACAGGCCCACCAGATAAAATATTTAGCGCTCGTGACTTATCTGTTTACTTGAACAGGACAATAGTAAACGCCTGACCGCTGCTAAAGCTTCAAGCAGCATTAATGGCAGCTAGCCAAATCCCCATGCCGAGACCCTTTAGCCTTCAGCGCCGCCGCGATAATAGTAAGCTGCCAAAGGACGCCTCTAGCCCCAGTAGGACTTGGCCCACTCAAGGAAGCGGGACACGGCCTCCCCTAGGTCCGTGTACCTGAACTCGTCGAGATATCTTGACCTAAACTTGTAATTACTCTTAAGCATTCTATACATCATTTTAAACGGCGAGCCCGGAACCGCTGATGCCATCCTAAGAGCCCACCTGAGGCTGACGCTTTTGCACCGCTTCCCCTTAATCTTCATGCAGAGCTCCATACCTATGTCGGATAGGTCGACGTCAGGAGGCCAGTTCGCGTACACCCACCTCCTGTCTAAGGACCCTCTGCCCGCCATCGCTAATATTAACGCCAAGTCCCTTGAGTAGATTGCGTTGCGCGAGCCAAACGACAGCGCTAGCCCGAGCCTCGCTGCCCTGTAGACAAGCCTCCACTGCGGCTGATCCCCCCAGGGCCCGAAGACCAGTGACGGCCTCACTATAGACCACTTGCCATTTAGCTTCTCATCGCTTGCGACCAGGAGCCTCTCGCCCTCGGCCTTGGAAATCTCGTACGGTGTTTTGTGAACATATACGTCCTTCTCCAGGTGCCTCTCCTCCTCATATACTACGGAGCCTCTGGGCAGGCCCCTTATCTCGCTTGCAACGGCGGCTGAGCTAACGTAGACGACCCTTGAGCCAACTGACGACGCGGCCTCAACTATAACCTTGAGTAGGCCCACGTGCGATGACATCATCGTGCTCATGTTACCTGTTATCTTGCCAGCTACGTGGTAGTATACGTCTGCGCCAAGCTTAACTAGCCCCTCCGGCGTTATATTATCCATAAATACTACCGAGGCCCCTGTGCTCTGTATGAACGAGGTCAGCCTGCTCCTCTTAGACGCAGAGGACCTTCTGGAGACAACTATTACGTCGTCGCCCTGGCCTCTTAGAACTTCAACCAGGTTTGCGCCAACGAAGCCTATGCCTCCTATTACCGCGTGCCTCAACCTAGGTCCTCCGTGAAATGCCGCTGGCGGAAGGCTTTAAGTGGGAGCCTGAACAGCTATCTCGAGGCTTCTCCTAGCCATCGCCTCTATCCTCTCCCTCAGCACCTCAACGCCGATGCCGCTTCTCTGAGGCGCCGATATGGTGCCGTCCTTGTTAAGCTCCCACGGCGGCTCAACGATGTCGCTCTCGTAGTACCTAGAGCTGGCGCTTATATCGTTAGGGTACCTGACGCCAGGGAGCGTGGCTGCGGCAACGAGATGGCCTCTTCCAACGCCGGTCTCGAGCATGCCGCCTATCCATATGGGCCTCCCAGCCTCCTTGTACCAGAAGTCGTGGATCCTCAGCGTCTCCAGGAGACCTCCAACCCTGGCGGGCTTCACGTTAATTATCATGGCCGAGTCAAGCTCATATGCCTTCCTGGCGTCATCTAGGTCAGTTATACTTTCATCAAGACAGATTGGCGTCCTGATGACCCTTGCAAGCTTGGCATGATCTACTAGGTCCTTCCAGCTCAGGGGCTGCTCTATCATAAGTAGGTTATACCTGTCAAGCCTTCTGAATACCTCCATGTCGGCCAGCGTATATGCAGCGTTGGCATCTACCTGAAGAGGTATGTCCCCGTATTCCTTGCGCAACAACGAGACAGGGTCTACGTCATAGCCTGGCTTTATCTTAATCTTTATCCTCTGGTAGCCCTGTTCAAGGTACTGGCCTACGACCTTTACTAAGGCCTCTACCGAGGGCTGTATTCCAACGCTAACGCCGCTGGCTATTTTGTCCCTGACGCCCCCTATGTACTTCCACAAAGGCATGCCGCTAAGCCTTGCAGCAAGGTCCCACAGCGCCATCTCAACCCCCGCCTTGGCCATGTTGTGCCCTCTAATTCTAAGGGTCCTCTCCCGGAATGCCTGAGGATCTATATCCCCGTAGAGCTGAGGCGCTATGAAATCCCTTATTATGTGCCAGGCAGTCTCGTTAGTTTCATAGCTGTACCAGGGCCCCGAGTCTGCAACTACCTCGCCCCAGCCCTCCTCGCCACCCTTTTCCTCTAGGTTAATTAGTATCGCAGGCCTCTCAAGAGTTCTGCCGAAGCTGGTCTCAAAAGGCGACTTAAGCCTCACCCAGACCTCTATCAGCCTTATCTTCCTCAACTCCATGGTCTCACGCCGTCAAGCACGTCAGCTAAGGGCTCCCTGACCATTACAACGTAGCCGTGCCCCTGGGAGTCCCATGTAAAGTCCGAGGCCACGTAACCTGCCTCCAGGTACCTCCTGTACGCTAACCTGGTGGCCTGCCTCCACTCAGAGGCCCTGCGCGGGTCCCTCTTGGCAATGTCTGATATTGAGTAGGGGAGACCGACCAGGACGACCTCAGGCTCCTCCTCAAGGCTTGGACCCTCAGGCCTCTCATCGCCCCTGGGCCCGTTAGGCTTCACCGCCACCGCTGCGCCCATGGCTATCAGCCGCTCTGCTGGGGGAACCCTGAGGGCTCCCTCCAATTTCATCACAACGTTACGGCTGTCGAGGTACCACTCAGCTATGGCTCTGTCCGTCTCAAGCCCAGAGTTTATAGAGTCGTTTATGCTGCCATAGTAGCTCTCCTTGTACTTGGTGAAGACAGCGCCTAGGCGGCCCAAGTTGAAGTTCGAGTTGAGGCTCTGTAGCGGGTCAAAGGTCCACCTGATTAGCCTGACGCCATTAGATAGGACCTCGTTCCTCTGGGCCAGCTTGAGCGCCCTTCCTACCCCGCTGTACTTCCTGTCCTCGACGACGCCCGTCATGTGGCTGTAGAAGTACGTCCCCTCGCCAGTAACTACGTACCATCCAAGTGAGAAGCCTATCAGCCTCCCTTCATCAAAGGCGCCAAGTATGAGACCGCCGTTCTCCGAGAGCGCCCTCAGCATGTGAACAGGGACGGCCTCGCAGGACTCTACCCTCATGCCCCACGCGGAGAGCTGCACATCAACTACTTCCCTTAGCTCCGCTGGCAGAGTAAGCCTCCTTATCTCGACCAAGCCTCTCCCTCTCGCCGGCCCTGGGATGTTACG
>CAYFFU010000025.1:0-12128 GCA_964342665.1 uncultured Desulfurococcales archaeon | reverse complement strand
GACTACGCGGAGGAGCAGGTCCAGATACCAAACGGCACCTACAGGGCGTGGCTGCTGCTGTACACCAAGGGTAGCGCTTATGACGAGTTCTGGTACACCAACGAGCCCCCTGTTAGATATGTAAAAGTCCTCTACGACGGGAGGCTGGCAGGGGTCGTGAACCCGTTCGAGACCGTCTACACAGGAGGCATAAACCTGTTCTGGTGGAAGCCTGTGACGTCGATAAACACGCTGGCGTTCCACATGCCTTACTTCATCGACCTAACCCCAATGCTTGCCTACGGGCTCAACGCCAGCATAGCGCTGAGCGTCGCTGACCTGCAGGAGTCCTCCCAGGTCATGGGGGTCCCGGGCGGCGAGTTCCAGTGGACCCTCGCTGGCGTGCTAATGCTCTGGGTCAACTCGAGCAACCCAATGATGTCGGCCGAGGTACTCGAGTCCTACGTTAACTACAAGGACTCAGGCCCCATGTTCTTCCCAAGCTACGAGGGCATATACTTTGATGAGGGGGCAAGCTACGACATAATCTATGAGTCTAGGCTGAACTTTGAACACGGGTATGAAGTGGCCTCCGTTACACAGGAAGGTACTGTTACAGCCAGGCAGGTAGTTACTAACTACGCTGGGACCTTCTCGTTCATATACCTTGATGAAGCGTTCAATGAGATGTCAGCAGAGAGCGGTACTATAACTAACTCCACGCTGAGCATCATGGGTAACTACCCGGTTACGCTCTACTATGACTTCTCAATAATACCAATTACAAGCCCAAGCGTGTTCCCATTCAACGCCACGTACTCCCAGAACGGAACCTTCTACTTAGCCCCATCATACTACATCAAGCTAGTCGATGATGGCTACAACCTGACCGAGTGGCAGGACTATGATCTAGAGGCTGAGGGAGGGTTCGCAGGGATACTAGAGTTCATAAACCCCACCGGCGCCGTGCTGATATCATTAACTAAGAATAATGACTACACTGTTAAGACCCTTAATGCCGGCATGTTAGTTAATGGCCATGGATTCAAGGAGTATGCAGAAATGATAGGCTTCCAGAACAGCACGATCAACACGGCAGGCTACCTGTTGAAGAAAGTCATTTCGTATCAGGAAATAGGAGGCGGACTACCTTAGTCACGGCCTTTTAAACTCTTTAATTTCAACAAAGTTTTTCTTTCTTCTTTTTAATTTTTATATTACCTTAGAATTGAGCCTCCCCTTGCCATAGCTATGAATATGCTGCCTATCTCGCTTAGCTTTACCGTCTCGTGCTCGTTAGGGCGAGGCCTACTTGCGAGGTAAACTCCATAGGGGTCGTAGCTGTTGCCGACCCTTGGACCGTAGGGCGAGAACACTATGAACTCGTCAGATGCCATGACGAGCTTCCTGACCGCTAAGTCTATTAAGTTGTAAAGCTTACATGGATCCTTCAGGTTAAACCTCTCCAGCGCAGTTATCGCCACTATTGTAGGGCCTGAGTCTAGGGCCTCTAAGGCCGCCTCCTCCACAGAGCTTATTTCAGACTCCGCCGAAGTTGACGAGTCCATGGGAAGGCTTACCTTGCCATATGTTGGGTTAGTGATAGGTATATTGATAAGGGCGGCCTCAGTCTCAGCTACCACTGGAAGCTCAGGAACAGCGCCTAGATATTGTACGGGTCCTGACACCTTGGCCCCTAGCACCGTGAGCCACGCAGAAGTAGGACTTTGAAGCTCCCTGTTCTCAGTGACGCCCCTGAAGGTTGTGTCTAAGAGCGTTAGTAAGTTCTTTGCGCTGCACTTCATGAAGAACTTATACGTAAGCGAGTCAATGCCTAGCATCAGAGCTTTGACTCTAGCCATTTCACCCTCTCCTCCAGCTCCTCCTCCGGAACCGCGCCTATAACTCTGTCTACCTCCTCTCCGTTCAGGAAGAACATGATTGTGGGCAGGCTCATGACGTAGTACTTGGAGGCTGTCACAGGGCTCTCATCAGCGTTCACCCTGGCAAACGCTACTGACTTGTGAGTAGCGGCTAGATCGTCAATTATCGGGGACACCAGGAAGCATGGGGCGCACCAGGGCGCCCAGAAGTCTACAACTACAGCCTTATGAGATGATATGAACTCGTCAAAGTTGGAGTCGTTAAGCTCGGCCACAACGCTTTCCTGCTCTGCCTGCGCTCCGTTGCCCTTATCGCCAGAGCCTAACTGAGACATGAGCTCGGCCTTTTTCTTCTCAAGCAATTTCTTAAGCTCCTCGTCATCCTCACTCATTTTTAACGACCTCTAAAGTTTTTTATGTGTAGTTAGAGCTTTAAAAGCGTAACTTAATATAATATTTAGAAAATTTTTAATCATCTAAATTATTATCAACGGGGATACCCAACGTGGTGGGTCCAACTTGCAGTAGATCTCTAGGTGCGCAGAATAGCTTATTAATGCTAGGCCTATATCGTATAACAGGCCCTAAGGAGGGCATGAACTGAAAAGTGTCAAGTAGTCCAGAGTCAGAGGGTGTGAGGGATTACATAGTAGGTAAGCACGTTTTTGGAAGCCTATATGGGATACCACCAGAGATAGCAGATAACGAACAGCTAGTACGTCAGGCAGTGCTCGACGCTGTAAAGGCTGCCAACGCCACCCTAATAGAGATAATGAGCTGGAAGATAGGCGGGCACAAGGGAGGGGTCTCGGTAATAGCTCTGGTAAACGAGAGCCACATAGTAGTTCACACGTGGACTGAGTACCGTTATGCCACTGTCGACGCGTACACTTGTGGTGAGCACACAAAGCCTGAGAAGGCCTTCGAGGTTATAGTAGAGAGGCTCAAGCCCGAATACTATACGTATAACTACGCTGATCGCACCCAGTTCCCTGCCTCAAGCCCTGTGGTAGTCAAGTATACAGACAAAGCTCAGAAGGTGGCTGCCCAGGCAGCGCCTTAGCCTTTCCATAACTTGAAGCCTTTTAACTAAATAAATATTTATATCGTTTGGCTCTACAATCGCCCTTAGAGCTCGATAGACTCACCCACGTTAAGTCTCCTCACCTCAAGTCCTACAGAGCTGGCAACCCTAGGAACGAGGTCGCCGCTACAGTGTAAAGGCACCAGGAGCCTGACACCCATGTTCTTCAGCGCCTCGACCTCCATCTTAACGCGGTCCTCTGGGGACCACGCCAGGTGCATACCCCCTATTACAGCGTAGGGAGGGGAGCCTGTGTCATAAATTACCTTGCTTACCACCTTTGATATGCCTGGATGGGAGCACCCAACCAGCAGGACTTGGCCTAGTCCTCCGACCCTGATTAAAGCTGCATGCTCATATGGTGGGCCGTACTGCTGAGAAGTTATGAGAACCCCTGGTGCGGCATCCCCTCCTGCTATCAAGGGCTTTGGCGTGAGACCGGACCCTTCAATCGCCTTAGCAAGCCTCCAGTTTGCCCCAGCTGGGATAAACACTGGGGCGCCGGGCCTGGCCAGCCTGCTCGCGGCTGGAAGGCCGCCCACGTGGTCGAAGTGCTCATGCGAGATTACTATAAAGTCCACGCTACCTGGCCTTAGCCCTGCAAGCTCTGCGTTTTTTGAAAGGGCGGCCGGCGTCTGTCCCAGGTCAAAGAGAGCCCTCCAACTGTCACCCTCAAGATAAATAGATAGGCCATATTCGCTCACGTAGGGGGGCCTCGCGTAGTGGTCCACTAAGAGGGTTAGCCTTAGGTGCGAGCTCACGCTCAAATGGGTGCACTCATTATTGTAGTGGGCGCGGAGGATCTTATTCTTGCTATCTAGCACAGTCGCTTGAGCTCCTAGTAAAGCTTAAGCCTGCCAGTTATGCTGTCGACTAGCTCCGAAGGCGCGGGGCCTATCGCCACCGCCGTCTTAGTGCCTGGGGGCAGCTGGGTTAGCCCAGCGTCCTCTATAATGGAGGTTGGAAGGCCGGCCCTCACAGCAGCCTCATAGATGGATTCCAGCTCTTCAAGGCTGTCAACCCTCACTACGACCTTCTTCTGGCCCTGTGAAAGCCACTGGTCCAGCCACGTCTTCCACATCCTGTTGTTGCCCCGCATAATCATCAATACCGCCTCGCACGCGGCGTGCGCGACCTGCGCGGCGGCCTTGCCTTTACCCATCTGGAGGTCCCTTCTTATTGCTATAACCTGCTTGAGCTCGCCCGTCAAGCTAGGCCACCACCTAACGCTACAGCCACGAACGCCGCGTAGAGCCCTGCCGTTACTGGGTCAACGTTAAGTTCAATCTTGATAACGTTAGCCCTTCTCATGCTTAACATCAGCTCCACGTCCCTGTAGTCATGGTCTTCCGCAGTCGTGGTCAACAGGACGATGCCCTGCGCTGAAAGTTTAGAGTAAGCCTCCGATACCTCGTCTATGATGTAGGCGGCCGCACACCTGTTGGAGACCCTGCAGAGGTAAAGGGCGCCTGGCTGCGTGGCCGACGTGTAGGCCACGTCGTAGCTCTCAAGCCTGGACGCGCTAGCAATGGCATCTGCATACCTGCCCGATACCCACTCGAGCGCAGAGTCTAGGGATCCCAGCTCGCCCCTGAGCCTCTCGCCCCTGCTGCTTGAAGGAAGTGGGGCCCAAAGGGCAGATGCCGCCATCATAGTTAGCAGCGGGGCCTCGCCTGGGACTGTAATCCTTGAAATGTTGTCATGGAGTTTTAGCCTCTGCTCGATGCTTTCGTCCATCCTCGGCGAGACGAAGTAGGTCTCCATACCCATCATTGCGGCCTCCTCGGCAGCCCTTAAGGACCTGCTGTCCCTCGGGGCCAGTGCAAACACTATAACGCTGTTGAAGTCTCTATAAGGCATTAAGAGCACCGAGGCCTCTGTAGGCCCGGCAAGGGTTGCCTGCATGCCTAGGGTTGCCACGGCATTATAAAGGAGCCTAGCCGACGGCATTGCGCTCAGCGATGATATTATTAACGTGCCATCGACCACCTTAGGCCTCGGCAACGACCTGGCGCTTGAGATGGCGGCGGCAACCTTGTCCTTCAACTCACTGGATAGCATTCTGAAGCGCCCTGCAGCAGCTGCACTTGGTTCGTTCAGGCTCCCTTGCAAGCCTTGGTATTACGTCGTAGAGCACCTTTCTGGCCTTCTCTGTGTTCTCCTCCATAACTCTTGCGACCTCTGAGGCTGTAACCGGGTGCTCAGCCCAGACATCATAATCTGTCACGGTTGCAAGGGTCGCGTAGCAGAGCTCGGCCTCACATGCCAGGTTAACCTCAGGCACTAAAGTCATACCTATTATGTCTGCCTTAAAGACGTCCCTCCACACCCTGCTCTCGGCCCTTGTTGAGAACCTTGGACCCTCTATGCAAACATAGGTGGCGCCCCTGTGAACCCTGTAGCCAAGCCTGCTAGCGCTCTGATAGAGCTCGTTTACGAGGTCCGTGCAAAACGGGTCCGCCATGCTAACGTGCACAGTTACCGGTCCATCAAAGAAGGTGTACTTCCTTCCCTTAGTCATATCTATGAACTGCTCCGGCAAGACAAGGTCTCCGGGTCTCATGTCTTCCTTTAGGCTGCCCACGGCAGAGACGCTTATAACCCACTTTACGCCTAGTGCCTTTAAGGCCCATATGTTGGCCCTGTAGTTTACCATGTGAGGAGGATATCTGTGGCCTCTCCCATGTCTTGGGAGGAACGCCACCTTAACCCCGTTCACCTCGCCCACTGTTATATAGTCACTTGGCTCGCCGTAGGGCGTGTTAACTTTGACTTCTATCGGGTTACTTAAGATCCCAGCCTCATAAAGGCCAGAGCCACCTATGACCCCAACCTGGGCGCTCACGCCCGAGGGCGACACTATCTGCATCAAACTGCGACACCTAGAGTAGCACTTTTAACTCAACATTTAAGCTTAAAGAGAGGGAGCTGCATGGCGACATTCGCACTTATAGTTACAAGTGACCATGTATTCAAGGGACTTAAGAAGGACGAGGTGACGCCGCTCGTCAGGGAGAGGCTTAACAGTGAGGGCCACCAACTTATTGCAAGCGTGGTAGTTCCAAATGATGAGACAGCTATAAGGAAGAGCGTCCTCGACGCTGTCTCTAAGGCTGACGTAGTTATTGTAAGCGGCGGGACGGGCCCCTCACCTAAGGACATCTCCTACGATATAGTTAAGTCGTTATCATCAAAGGAGCTCCCTGGCTTTGGAGAGGTCTTCAGGCTCAAAAGCCTCGACGACGTAGGCTATGGGGCAGCTCTCAGCAGGGCGTCCGCTTTCGTAGTTGGTGAGTCTCTGGTAATTGTAACTCCAGGCAGCCCATCAGCTGTAAGGATTGCGCTGGACATACTGATGCCCATAGTTAAACATGCTGTTGAACAAATAAGAGGGGAGCCGCACCACTGAGTTCACTTACAGGGGGCCCATAATGAACTTGAGCTACTCCAGAGCCATGAACTTAGCGCGCGCAACCTCCAGGTCGCTGGTCTACATATCCATAGCTGGCTTCCTGGTATCACTTTACCTGGCCGCGAGCGGCTATTACATATACCACGGGTACCTTATGTTTGAAGTAGTAGTTCCGCTGTTTGTCTATGGCGTGGCAATCTCTTACGTGTCGTCGAGCCTGAAGAGCACAGATGTGGGGGCTCCAATAACAGTATTGTACCTAGCGGCGAGTGGATGGCTCCTCGCTGTAATGGGCTTCGTTTCCATGGCTATGAGGAGCTACCTGGCGCTCTCGATCGCAGCCCTAGTCAGCTCCGCAGGGCCGCTGGCAGCCTCCATAGTTTCTAGCCTACAGAGCGACGTAAAGCTCTCTGACGGCCTTATCGGAGTTTACTTCCTGGTCGGAGGCCTAATGATGTACCTAGTGAGGCTAACTCTGTTCAGGGAGGCCCTACTTACATTTGTAACTTTTGGGCTTGGTCCAATATATGCGGTGAGCGTGCACTCCTTCCCGTCCACGTTTAGGGAGAGGCCGAACTTACCTCTAGCAGCTCTGGACGCAGCGCTCTTAATAGTAGCAGCGGCGCTGAGCTACTACTACAGGTACTTCATGGCCTTAGTCGGGGTCTCGGCAATTACCTTTCCGCTCTCAATAGGCGTCCAGAGGTCAAGGAGGTTCATTGAATCCGCTAAAAGGGTTAACAATCCGATCGCAAGGGCTGGAACCCTGTACTTTATAGATGGCCACATCATAGCGTCTATTATGTTGGCATGCGTCGGGCTCACCTACATAGTTGGCAGCCTGCTCGGTCTAAGCCCGCTAGTGGCTCTTCATGCCCTAGCCCTCGGCGTCCTGGTGACCTTTGTTATCCTTCACGCGCCGCTGATGCTTCCAGTTATCCTGAGGTGGACCTCGGCAAGAAGGTATAATTTGACCCCATTTCTATCTGAAGCTGCGGCAACAGCTATTTGGCCCTTCAATGAACACGTGTCGTTCTTCTTCTTAGGCCTGGCCGTCGTGTTCCTAGTCCTGATAGTAAAGCCGACTAGGCAGCCGCTCCCCTTTAGCCTCTAGCCTCCTCCTTCATGGCTGCCCTGAACTGCTCTACGGCCTTCCTGATTTCATCTACTTCGGCCTCATCTTCAAGGGTAGACAGGTCGCCTAGGGGCTCGTTAAGGTACACAGCCCTTATTACTCTCCTCATTATCTTCCCACTCCTAGTCTTGGGTAACGCCTTAACTATCTCTATAGTCTTGAACACAGCTATTGGACCGTAGACCTTTCTAACGTGCTCTATGAGCTCTCTCTTGAGCTCCTCGCTGGGCTTGTAGCCCTCCTTAAGCACTACAAAGCCCACAGCTACCTGGCCCCTGGTTGGGTCTGGGACACCAATAACTGCTGCCTCGGCAACGGCCGGGTGCGAAACCAGCGCGCTCTCGAGCTCGAACGTGCCAATACGGTGGGCCGATATCTTTATCACGTCGTCGGCCCTGCCAAGGAACCATATGTAGCCGTCCTCGTCAACCATAGCAGCGTCACCGCTATAGATCATTCCCTTAAGTTGAGGCCTTGCGTTCCAGTAAGATGATAGGTACCACTCATAGTCCTGCCATAGCTCTGAGGTGTAGCCTGGGAACGGCTGCCTTATAACGAAGACCCCCTTCTCGCCCGGCTTAGCTGGCCGCCCTGTCTCCTCGTTAGCCACGAAGCCCAGTATGCCTGGTAGCGTTATTCCAGCGCTGCCTGGCTTTATGGGTATCATTTGGATCCCATACGGGTTGCCTACTACGGGCCCTCCGGTCTCGGTCTGCCAGTAGTGGTCTATCACAGGCACCCTGTCGTCAAGCACGTCGTGCATCAGCCACCTGAGAGGCTCAGGGTTCAGCGGCTCACCTGCGCTGAAGACGACCTTTAGGCTTGAGAGGTCGTGCTTCTTGGCATAGGAAACGCCGTACTTACTTAGCAGCCTGATGCCAGTAGGTGATATCCACAGCTTAGTGACCCTGTCACGCTCTATCACCTCCCACCACATGTCAGGTCTTGGATAGTCTGGGGTTCCATCATACACCACGCTGGTCGCCCCAAATATGGGGACCCCCCAGACCATGTAGCTAACACCTGCCTGCCAGCCCACATCGCTTGTTATGAACCAGGTGTCGTCAGGGCCTAAAGCGTAGACCCACTTTCCCATAGTGACTACGTGCACCTGGAAGGGACCGTGCTTGTGCACCACAGGCTTTGGCTTAGCGGTTGTACCTGAGGTTGGGGTTATGAGCAGGGGCTCGTTAGACTCCACCCACTCGACATCGCCGGAGCCCTCCTTTGACTTGCTTAGGAACTCGCCAAAGCTAATGTCCCTGGGCGATGCCATAGGCGCCTCCTTCTCTGTGTACTCTGACTTGAAGACCACGACGTTCTTTACAGGAGAGCCGTTCAGTCCCCTTAAGGCCTCATCTACAATGCTCTTAAGCTCTATCAGCTTCCCCCTCCTCATGTTATAGTCCTGCGTGAACACTACCTTGGCTCCCGTCAGCAGTATCCTGTCTCTAAGGCTGCCAGCCGAGAAGCCGGCGTAGACGGACGACGCTATAGCGCCTATCCTGGCGGCCGCGTGAAGAACCGCTATCGCCTCAACCCTTGTAGGCATATATAAGAGAACCCTATCCCCTTTCCTGACGCCGAGAGCCCTCATGGCAGCTGCGTAGCTCTTAACCATATCTAGGTACTGGTAGAAGGTGTAGGCCCTGGTGATGCCTAGCTCCGCGTTCTCGTATATATAGATCGCCTTGTTCCCATAGCCTTTCTCTACCTGGTAGTCCACGTGGCTGTACTCAGCATTGGTTATGCCCCCTATGAACCACTTGTAAGGCTCCTTTCCGTTCCACTCGAAAGTTTTATCCCAGAGCCTCTTCCAGTAAATAAGGTTGGTCTCCTGGCGTGCTACGTCGTCCCAGAACTTGATCGGATCCTGTTGAGCTTGCTTTATCAGGTACGTCACCTGCGGAGGTATGAGCATAGGCTTAGACTCCAGGCCCTCTGACACGCCATTGCACCAAGACATTTTTATAGTGGGAACTTTAATAAAAGCTTGTAAGGAAGATGATATATACCATTACGCGTAGATAATCGGTGTTAGCATAGAGCTATAAAAGTCACATATAGTCCTATGGGACTACGACCTGCGGGCATCAGAATGAGCTGCGAGAGCGTGTGCCCACGGTGCGGCTACAAATCCAGCGACTTAAGCCTTATGGTGTGCCCACGGTGCGGCTATACAATAATTTACAGATGCCACGACGTTAAGTGGTCCGTGGACAACAACAAAGCCTCTATGTGGAGGTACACAAACATGTTTGCAGTAAGGCCAGGCAGCATTATAAGCGCGGGGGAGGGCTTAACGCCTATAGTCAAAATAAATGGAGTGCTCTCTAAGCTGGAGACTCGCAACCCCACCGGAAGTTACAGCGATAGGGCCTCGTCGTTTATGGTAAGCTACCTTAGGAGAAAGCACTACATAGTTAAGTATGAAGACGACTTTGCATACTCCCTAACCTTTTATGCGAAGCTAGATGGAGCTGGCACAACAATAGTCTCAGCGCCTGATGACCTAGATCCCTACGAGATAGTTGATATAGAGAGGCTCGGTGGCTCAATAGTTTTCGAAGGCATCCCTGAGCTCCACTATGAGAACCCACTGGCAGTTGAAGGGCTTAAGACTATCTCGTTTGAGGTGGAGGAGCAGAACCCGAAGGCTGAAAAGATATATGTACCTTCATCTACTGGACTGCTAGCGGTATCAGTAGTTGAGGGCCTTCGCGAAATAAATAGGCTTGACTCCTACGAAGTTATAGCGGTTAGCCTGAAGGGCTCTCGGGCTCCTGCCATGTTGCCTGTTAAGGATGTCAAGCTAGTCGAAATAGAGCCAGAAGAGGTCATGAAGGACATAGTCAAGCTGGCCGAAAAGGGCATTTACCTGAAGCCGCTGTCTGCGTCCGCTTACTCCTTAGCTTCAAGGGAGGACCTTGGGCTTGCCTTAATAACGGGATCCATAAGGAGGTACCTAAAGTTAAAGACCCTGTCGTCAAAGCTCAAGGATGAGATCATAAAGAACCTAAGCTCTCAAGGCCCCATGACTGCGTACGAGCTCTGGAAGCTCATGAATAGGTATACCCTAAGGGGCCTCTACAACGCGCTCAGAAGCCTCGAGGCTGAGGGCAAGGTCTGCGCTGAGTACGAAATGAAGGGCGCCAGGAAGGTCAAGCTTTACAGGACCTGTAACTAACATTAGACTGCACCAGCTAAACACGTTTAAGGCACATCCTACTAATATAATATATGGTGGTAACTATGTCGACGCAGACATCAGATGAGAACGTCTCAAGGGATCTTGAGAGGGCCGAAGAGTACGAGGCTACAATAGCTGGAAGTACCATACTGGGCGCCAATAAGTTCCAGATAAGCACGGGCGTCATAATAGCTGCCAGGTACGCAGATAAGCTGAGGAGGGTAGCTCTAGTTGCCCTTAGTAAGTATGTGCCGCGAGATGTAATAATCAGGGACATATCTGAGCTCAACAAGCAGCTCTACCACGAGATCGTGGAGGTAAGAAAGCTGAGCAAGCTTGACCTAGTAAGGGTCATAGTAACTTTACATTACGACGAGACGCAGAAAAAGCTGCTCTTTGACGATGTAAAGATAACAGCCTTTGTAAGCGAAGACAAGTGCAAGGAGTATGAGTCACAGATCTCCGACCTAAAGAAACAGATAGAGGCCCTCGCCTCAGAGAACAGCAAGCTGAAGAGCGACCTTGATAAGATAAAGCAGATACTGCAGACAGCCTAAGCAGCGTGATAGAGGACTAGTTCGCACCATTAATGTTATTAATATACATTTTTAAGCCCCTATATAGGATAACCGATAGAAGGTGAGATGTGTTGAGGGTCGCTGTCCCCACGTCTGACTGCAGAACCCCATCTTCACATGGGCCACGCGAAGGGCTATTCTTAATAGTAGATGTCGACGAACATGGACATGCAGCTGTGAAGGAGTGCAGAAAGGTGAGCGCCGAGCATCCTCATCATGACAGCGAAGGCGCCAATGAGGATGAGGTCTCACACGCTAGGTGGCACCTAGCGGTACTGAACACGCTCAAGGATGTTGATATAGTTGTAGCCTCTCACATGGGGCCAGTTATGGTACGGGCGCTGACGGCTATGGGCAAGAGAGTCGTAACCGGCGTTGAGCTCAGGGAGTTAGGCGATGTAGTACACATAGCTAAGGAGATGGGGGCCTGACAAAAGGAAACCGAAGTTAGCTTAAAAATCTTCTCCTTAAGGCCTATTCCAGGCTTCTGTCAGCAGTGCCCATAACTACATCAACGGGCTCCAACGCCTTAACTATATACTCGAAGGCCTTCAGGGGGTCGCTGGAGTACCCGCAGCTGTAGACGTCTACCGTAGCGAACTTGTACTCTGGCCACGTATGAATAGTTATGTGGCTCTCTAGGACTATGGCCACGGCACTGACCCCTTCCCCTATCTTCCAGCTCTTGACGTCAAGTATGGTCATCCTGCCTATCCTGCCAGCCTCACGCAGCAGGCGCTCCAAGGCGTTTGGATCCTTTAGCAGCTCCTCATTGCGGCAGCCCTTGAGGTTTCCGTAAACATGCCTTCCTATAACCTTTGGCTCTCTCTCCGCGACTTCCTGTGCTGCCTGCATGCACCCCCACCC
>CAYFFU010000024.1:0-12262 GCA_964342665.1 uncultured Desulfurococcales archaeon | reverse complement strand
CTTATAATGTCATGAATTGCCGTACAAGCTAGTCTTAACTAGGTCGACTTGCATGGATGGGCTTAAGCTTGTGTGCGAGGCTGCTGAGACCCCTATAAATGGTGCTCTATCAGAGAGCTAAGGGGTCTGCGTGTCCCAACTAATATTGGAGGTACTCAGAGCGTTTAGTGAAGGGGACCCTATGTCGCCGGGGGATCTGTCGCAGAAGATAGGCATACCTAAGTACAAGGCGCTGAGCATAGTGTCATGCCTGAGCGAGCTGGGCCTCCTGGAGCCCCTTTACGTGAAGGGCAGCTATAAGATTTACAGGATAAGCTACATTGGGAAGAGGTTTCTAGAAAGGGCGAGCAATGCGAGCATAGTAGACGTCATGAATGAGCTGCTGTCGCAGCAGGGCAGCCAAGTAGATGGCAGCCCAGCTCCTCAGCAGGCCAGCTCTACAGCTCAATAAACGGCGGCTTGCTCCGCAGGTTTATTATTGGTATTGGCGTCCACCCTGGCCTGCTTCTGTCGCTAAGCTCTACCTTCTCGCCGCTCTCGTCAACCTTTAGCAGCACATATCTTTGGCCCTCCTCTCTGCCAGGGGAGCTCTCCTCCTTGTAATAATATATTATTGGGATACCATAATACTTGAAGTAGTCCCTGTAGGTTGTCTGCACAAAGTAGTACGCCTTGCCGTTTAAGTAGAACCTGTATATCGGCATCACGACGGCATAGGATACCATGCTGGCGGCCAGTCTAGCTAAGTCTGCAAGCGACGAGACCTCTACGGCCTGTACCTTAGGCAGCTCCTCAGTCATGTCTCATCATCAACAATGGTCAAAAGAAGATTTTAAAAATTTTGCAACTGTAAGGATTATCAGTGCGGGGGTGCCCGAGCCTGGCCAAAGGGGACGGGCTTAGAACCCGTTGGCGTAGGCCTGCGTGGGTTCGAAGCCCACCCCCCGCACCAACGCGGGTCTGTCGTAGGGTCTTGATCTTGTCTGTGTAAACACGGCATCTAAGTAGCTAGGGATGAAGAACAGTAATGCATTTTGGGCGTTATAAGCTTCAATGTTTTGCAGAAGGCGCAGCCTTCAAGTTTTTGACTTTATACGTAGCGGTGGACCACAGCCTATCGCTTATCTTAATCCCGGCCTTTTCAGCAAGCTCGCGTACCTTAACGAGGAACTCGTCATAGCTCAGGGACTCCCTCGTAGTGCCTAGGTCCAGGTTTATGACCTTCCTCGTGGAGGGCTCCAGAACCCTTATCACATCTGAGACCTGGCCTTTCCTTGAGTACCGGTAGACGTCAAGCTCCCTCAGTCCCAGTAGCTCGAGCAGGGCCTTATAGTATGTGAACTGGGACCCCTTGCTCACTTCCGCTCCTCCCTGGCTTCCGTGAGCCCCCTCACACGTATATAAGGGTGCTATAAGAAGTGGTGATGCCGAGTGAGGCTAAGCGTTAACATAGACCTGCTCGGGAGGGCCATTGCGTCGCTAGGGAAGAACTACGTCACGCCAAAGGACATAAGTGAGATAATAGGGGTGTCAACCAGGACCGCGGGCAAGATATTGAAGGCGCTCGAGACCAGGGGCTACGTAGTTAGGTACTCTAACAAGGCCTACAGGGTGATCAGGGACTACGACTCATTGCGCGGCAGTGAATACCATCCGCCTACGATCGTAGTCAGGCACCCTGAGGACCCTCCCCTCCCTTACTAGGTCTGCTAGGGCCTTCCTTAACGGTCTCCTGTCGCCGCTCCAAGAAAGCGCCCTTGCCAGCTCCTCAAACGTGAGCTTCTTGCCGCTTAGCTCCCTAACTATGGACTCCTTGAGGCTGTTCTCGTCGCTCAAGGCAGGTCTACCCGAATATATCTGGGCTTAGTAAGCAAGAAAAACTTAAGCGTCGTAATTGCCGTAGCCCATTAGGACCCCGCGTCCCTGAGGTTCCTGTTCTCCTCGCGCAGCACGTCTGCTATGATCTCCACGGCCTTCATCATGAGCTCGTCGCTTATTACCAGCGGAGGCGCTATCCTTATTGTTGACATCCCTGCGCCTATCACTACAACCCCTCTCTTGAAGGACTTCTCTATCACGTTAGAGAGCTCCTTGGTGGCTGGCTCCTTGGTTCTCCTGTTCCTGACCAGCTCAACACCTATCATTAGGCCCTTGCCTCTCACGTCACCTATTATCTCTAGCTCATCCTTGAGGTCATTGAAGTACTTAATTACCTCGTTGCCAAGCTTGGTTGCGTGGTCCAGCAGTTTCTCCTCCTTAATGACGTCAATGACCGCGCTCATGGCAGCTGTAGCTATTGGGTTGCCCCCGAAAGTGTTGGCGTGGCTGCCCTTGGTTAGGGCTGCCGCCACGTCGCCGCGGGCTACCACGGCCCCAAGTGGGAGGCCACCGCCTATGGCCTTGGCAAGCGCCATTATGTCAGGCTTCACGTTCCAGTGCTCTATGGCAAACCACTTTCCGCTCCTCCCCATGCCTGCCTGTACCTCGTCGTCAATTAGCAGTATGCCGTACTTGTCGGCAATCCTTCTCAGCCCCGGCAGGAAGTTGTCCGGCGGCACAACATAGCCTCCCTCACCCTGTATTGGCTCCACTATTATGCCAGCGACCTCGCTCGGGTCAACAAGCTTTGCAAATATCCAGTCCTCCAGGTAGTCAAGGACCGCCTGGCCGCACTCCAGGGGGTCCTCGGTCCTGAAGACGCAGCGGTATGGGTACGGGTAGGGCACATGGATGACGCCAGGCATCAGCGGTCCGAAGCCCTTCCTATAGTGCGCCTTGCTTGCCGTCAGCGAGAGCGAGCCCATAGTCCTTCCATGGAAGGCGCCCAGGAACGCTATGAAGTACTGCCTTGAGCCTCCGAAGAAGTACCTGGCAAACTTGAGGGACCCCTCTATGCTCTCTGTTCCGCTGTTAGTAAAGAACACCTTGCCATTGTTGACCGGAGATATCTCGACAAGCTTCTCGGCCGCCTGCACAGCACTTTCGTAGTAGAAGTCAGTTAGGGAGTAGTGCTGGAGCTTCTCGGCCTGCTCCTTTATTGCCTGGACTACCTTGGGGTGGCTGTGGCCTACGTTCATAACTGCTATTCCAGCGTTGAGGTCTATGTACTTGTTACCGTCGACGTCCTCTATTATGGCGCCATGTCCCTCCTTAACTACCAGAGGAACCCACCTGACGTACGACTGTACAAGTACCTTAGAGTCCCTATCTATTATGCTCCTTGCAATAGGTCCTGGGGGCTCGACCCTTATCAGGGGGGCCTCTTCCAAGGGTGACACCACGTTTAAGAGCCCTCAGGGGTTTATGTACTCAAGGTGAACGGCAGCTTGGCTAAATACGAGTTTGAACTTGTCGAGGAGTATTTTCTGAACGGAGAACACAGATTTAGGTTAAAATTAAGAGGGACAAATATTATAGTTAACGTGTCAGCTGACAGTATAGAAGAGGCCGCCGCCAAGGCGTCTGGAATACTAGACAGCGTCGACGTAAAGATGTTTAAGCAGGGCGCGGCTACCAGCCAGGGGAACTCGAAGACTTAAGATGGGGGCCCTCTTCTGTTCCTGATCTCGCTGTTAGCCTCGATCGACCTGTGGGGCCATATGAGGGAGTCCTCTATTACTACGTTGTCGCCAATTGTGACGTCATTGCCTATGTAGCTGTTAACTATGCGCACGTTATTGCCAAGCATTACGTGTCTCCCTATCACGCTTGACTGCACGCTCGACCCCTGGCCTACAATACTCCTATCCATTATTATTGAGCCCTCTATTGACGACTTAGACCTAAGTATGACGTAGTTATCTATTATCGAGTCCCTTACAGACACGCCGTCCTCTATGCTTACGTGTCTCCCTATGAGCGTGCTCCCCTCAAGGTATATGAGACCCTTTGCGGCCCTCTCTATTAGGTCTACGTGGTCCTTCCTCGACCTCTCGCTGAAGCCGCTCATATAGACGGTGTCGTGGTATACTGTCGAGACCCCCAGCCGCTCGGGGCTCAGGGTCCTTAGCAGGTAGAAGGATGCCCTAACGTAGGACTGGAGGGTCCCTATGTCGAACCAGTAGCCCCTGGTCTCATAACCAACTATTTTGACTCCTTTGGAGAGGAGGTACGGTATTACGTCTCTCCCAAAGTCGCCCTTGCCAGACTTTACCAGCTCCTTAAACTCGTCGGATCTGAGAAACTTTATCATGTCCTCTGAGAGCAGGTAGATGCCAGTGTTAGCAAGGTTGGAAGGGGCCTTCTCCGGGTCAGCAGGCTTCTCTACGAAGTCCTCTATTATGTTATCTTTGCTTATCTTAGCAAGCCCCAGCTGTCTCAGGGACTCCTTGTCCTCTACGCGCTTCAGGACTATAGTCATGTACGCTTCGCTGGCGTCGTGGACTTTTGTCAGCTCCCCTATATCTACCTTTGCTATCGTGTCGCCCTGGACTACTAGTATATTGTCATTTATGTCATAGTAGTCCGCCAGTATAGATATCGAGTGGGCGTTGCCCACGCTCTCTATGTTAGGCTGGTACCTGAGCTTTAGCGTGATCCTCCTTCCATCGAGCCCCCTTATGGAGAACCTCTCGCCGAGGTGATCATAGAGGTCCCTGTAGTTATAGAAGCCACTTACCCCCAGGAACACCTCATTGATGCCCTGAAGGGCTAGCTCATCGAGTATGAAATCTATGACGAACCTGTTGAGGAATCTCACCATAGGTTTTGACGTGTCGACAGTCAGAGGGTATAGCCTAGTCCCCAGGCCCCCTATAGGTATGGCAGCTCTCTTTACTTCACTTATCGCGCCCACCGCTATAAAGTATAACAGAGTGTGCTTATAAGTTGCATCTGCATAGGCGTCAGGACCCAGGCAAGTGCGACTGTGGAGGGCCTAGCTAAGCACTACACATGTCATTTAGCTTCAGCAGGTCTCCGAACCTTAAATTGAAGAGCTCCCTGCTCCACGTGTCGAGGGATCCGCTCTTCAGGTCACGCTCAACTATTGTAGGAGGCAACTCGCTGGCGAGCCTCACGATATCTGGTATGCTACACGCGGTGGCTATAGTCTTTCCCTCGCCATTGATGAACTTGTAGCACAGCTCCTCTGGCAGGCGCAGGCTAAGCAGGTTGCACGGCCTGTCCTTGAAGGCCTTTGACAGCTCCCTGCCCAGCAGCTGAAGGGCGTAGCCGTAGGTCATAAAGGCGTCATAGGGGCTCCCTAGGTAGCTGAAGTAGCTGTGAACCTCACCCTCGCTTCCCCCCTTTGTTGCCATGTAGTAAAGGTGATCGCTTATCGAGAGCAGCCTCCACATCCTCAAGTAGGCCTCACCGGCGGCCCTGCTGAAGTAATAGTACCTCCTAAGCGTTTTGAGCGACGTCCTCTGAAGCTCGTTCCCGAGCCAGGCGCTGAGGTCACGCTCGTCCGCCCAGCTTATAGTGCGCCACGGAGGTATATCGTAGAAGTCCTTGGGCTCAAGCGCTAGGGCCTCCGACGCCGTGAGGAAGCTTACGCCCCGCCTGTTGAGCTCAATGGGCAGCCACCGCAGGAACTCATATATGCCGCTCTCAGGCCAGTGGTGCTCGCCAAACGTCTCGTAGTCCAGGGCAACTACAACCAGGTCCCCAGGAGACCTTGCAACCCACTCAGAGTACTTGTCGGCAGTGAGTGGGTATTGGTCCCACTTCTTGTCGCTGAACCTAAAGCCGATATCGTCGCTTAGCCTATAGTTACGCAACAGGACCTTTATGCCGCAGAGCGGGTTCTGGTAGACGTAATTTGGCGACCTCCAGCCCAGCACGTGGTCTACACCCTCTGTTATCACACCTTTGAATCCCATGCTGGCCAGGGCGCAGCCAACGTCGTTATTGTAGATGAACTCCGTGTTCTCGGCCACGTCCGGTCTGACTCCAAACAAGGTTTTCAGAAGCTCCACGTGGGCTCTGACCTGCTCCTTGAACTCGTTCTCATCTATGAGCCATGCCAGGGAGTGGTAATAAGTCTGGGCTGTAAGCTCCAGGGCCCCAAGGTCTATGAGCTTAGAGAGGAGATCTATGACCTCGGGGTGCCTCTTAGAGAGCATTTCCAGCAGGACTCCGCTTATGCTCATAGTTACCTTAAACCCCTTTACCTCCTTGGTGACATCATAAAGTATTTTTGTCGCAGCGTAGTAGGTCTTATTAACAACTCTGTCAAGTATCCTGTAGTTGCCCTCCCAATCTATGGCATTGTCAAACGTCTCTGGGAGCGCCAGTGGAGAGAACAGGGACAGCTTGTGAAGCCTCAGGGGCTGGTGTAGTTCAAAGAAAAGAACTATGCTGCCAGTCATGTCGTTATCGCCCTGTAGTAGGCCATCTGCCTTGCCTTCTCGTAGCAGCTGAGCAGCTGCTGCGCCGTGGAGTCAGGCCTAAACCTCTTGTCAACGTCGGAGATGGCGAACTCCCTCATATCATTATAGAGTGTTGGGTTCTTGGAGGCTAGCTTTCTTAGCGATTCGTCAGGTATCTTAGATGTATCGTGATCCCATGTTATGTGTGCCAGGGACTCCATCGCGGCGCCTAGGTCCCTTGAGTCCTCAGGCCTAACTAGCAGGCCGTCGCCCTCGCCAGACCTCACGTCATAGACTATCTCCTTGAGCCCGCCGACCGACGTGGCTATCACTGGGGTGCCAAGGGCCAACGACTCTACTGCCACGAGCCCGAAGGGCTCCCACCTGGACGGAACTAGCGTCGCGGCTGCCAACCTTATAATGGCCCTGTAAACCTCGTCAGGCACCCTTGAGGAGGATATTATTACCCTGCCGAGCCTCTCCTCAGCTAAGTGCTTGATGTACTGCTCATAGCCGTAGTCTCCGACTGGTATTCCCATGATAACTAGGGATGCGGAGGGAGCGTAATCCAGTGCCCTTATTGCGAGGTCCAGCCCCTTCTGCGAGGTCAGCCTTCCTGCGGCCACAAAGACGGCCCCCTTTGAGTTAAGTCCGCCCGTCCATGAGCTAGGCGCAAGGTACTTATCTACGAGCTCATAGATAATGTTGTGATCTAAGTTGCCGTAGTTAGAGACCAGCCACCTCTCGACGTCCCTTACCCTCCACTCGGTGCTGTTATACACTATGCACGACTTACCCTCTATCCAGTCGCCATACTTCCTCTTTATCTCCTCATTAAGGTATGAGTAGCTTACGGTCTGGACTACGTCAGCCTCATTAACTCCGAACGCCTCAACGTTGCCGCTGTTGTAGTCCCAAACCTGCCTGTTGCTCTCTGGGACGTGCCTGTACACCCTCCAGACCAGGTGGGCGCCATCGTCAAGCCCCGACCAGTCCTGGGAGGCATAATGCCACGGGAAGCTCGGTGAGCCGCTCAGGTGAATTGTATAGACTAGCGGTATGGAGTACCCCCTCAGCTCAAGCTCGTCCCTTAGCGCGACGCCTGCGAGCACGGTGTGCCAGTCATTTACGTGTATCACATCCGGCTGAACCTCGTTCCAGGAGAAGGCCCTCACAGCCCTGGCGAAGAGGGAGGCCTTCTCCTCAACGTGCTCGTACGGGTTCCAGGCGTCAAATATTGAGCCAGTAGCGTAGTCAAGGCCCTTAAACATGATAACCCTTACCTTGCCTAGGTAGGCCTCCTCCGCGCCCAGGCAGTACGAGTACTGGTTTCCGTCCACCCCCTTCCTTGAGCCGCAGAAGGCCATGTCAAGAGGCCTCAGGCTGTACCTGCTCCTGACGCCTAGGTCAAGGTGCCTTCCGTGTGAAGGCATCAGGACAGTGACCTCGATGCCCTTCTCAGCCAACGACGTTGCGTACACGCGCACGGCCTCAGCTAGGCCTCCAACCTTTACTATTGGGGATAGCTCAAAGGTGAGGATCCACGCCCTCTTTATGGTTCTAGGCGCCACAAGGCTTCTGTGGTGCAACACATTCGCGCCCATGTAAAGGTCGGCCGCCCCACGAATTTAGCTTAACAAGCTCCTCGGAAGTATTGGCGCCTCGAAGGGGTTCGTGAGGGAGCCGTCAGGACACTCCATGAGCCTGACCCTCCCATATCTGGTCAGGAGCTCAAGGGGGACCGTGTAGCCCGGCACCAGCCTCATGAAGGCCAGCGCTGTGCCTAACCAGATCCTGTCCCAGTACTTTCGACCAAGGTGGACGTCCCTATGCCTTACCTTGGGGCACCTGACCCTGATGTACCCCACGCCGTCAATGAAGGGCGTGTGGCCATGGTGAAGGAACCTTATAGTGAGCTCACTAATATGCGACAGGTTGTACTCGCAGAGGTCATAGTGAACCCTGGCATAGGCGAAGAGCAGCTTATAGCCATTGCCTAGCCTTCTGAAGACGAGCTCTATGGGCTCATACTCTGCCTTGCCGTCTCCTCGCCTGATAGAGAACGGAAACCAGGCGTACAGGGCTAAACCGAGCAGCCCTAGGTCTCTGTTAATTATGTCTGGCCAGACGCTCATCTTGAACTCACTTATGCTAACGTTCCTAGGCAGCGTGACCCTTGTGCTGTACTTGCTCACAAGGGTTCCTATTAGATCCCTCGAGACGTCTAGGTAGAGCTGAAAGTTGCTGCTTAGTGATGAGTCACCCTTTATAGCCTCTGCTAACGACGATGGCATTCCGTCAGAGCTCGCCAGGGGCCGAAGCTTCCTGCACTCCTCAAGCAAGGAGTCTACGTCACTGGCCTCCCTGCGCACCTGAGGACACCTGAGCCAGGCGGTAGTAGATCCTCTTCCTGGTCTTGCCCCTGTTCTCAACGTTTATGACTTCTATCCTGCCGACCTCACAGGTGTTCCTTACATGGGGTCCGCCGTCTGCCTGTATGTCGACCCCTGGTATCTCTACTATCCTTAGCTGGCTTATGTTGGGCGGCGTTCTCTCGGCTAGCTTGACAACTCCAGGTATCTTCATCGCCTCCTCGCGGCTAAGCCAGTAGACCTTTACCTCTATGCAGCGTGATAGGATGCTGTTAGCCTCGTCTACAGCGTTGAGCAGCGCCTGGCGCCAGTTAGAAACTGAGCTGAGGTCGAAGTCGTCCTGGGCCATCTGGGGGGTTATGTGACCTCCTGTTATCTTGGCGGAATACCTGTTATATAGGACTGCAGCAAGTACGTGGCTGGCCGTGTGCAGCCTCATCATGGCGTACCTGGCGTCCCAGTCTATGGCCCCCCTCACCTTCATGCCAACTGAGAGGCCCGAGGGGCTGTCAACTATATGAGCAACATCATCGTTTTCCTCAATTACGTTAACAACAGGTATCCTGGACCCGCTGGGAGTTACGAGGAATCCTCTGTCCGCGTCAAGGCCTCCAGAGGGCCCTGGGTGGAACGCCGTGGCATCAAGGAAGACCTTGTTGCCGTCGAGCTTAGTCACGGTAGCCTCAAACTCCTTAATGTAGGAGTCTTCCTGGTAGAGCAGCCTTGCCATTGGGCCACCTGCTCTCTGCTGCTAAGGCGGGATATAAATCCGTTGATACCCAGCAGCTGGACGCCTGCCCTAGGAGGGGCAAGGGCTGGAGCCGCCGGCGGGACTTGAACCCGCGACCACCGGCTCTCCCGACTTCGGCTCGCCGAACCATACGAGGCCGGCGCTCTACCGGCTGAGCTACGGCGGCACCGGTCTCTTCTAATAAGGCACGCGGCATTAAATGCCTTACCTAAGGCCCTCGCCTTGCCGCCTACGGAGAAGAGGTCCTTCATTCGTATCCCACTATGTGTACCTATTTGGTTATTTAAAGCTTCAAATTTAGCTTACGTAGTGCTTTAAACCTTCTATATCCTTCTTACAGAATAGGCAGATAGAAGTGGTTGATTTAACTAGTAAGTTCTCAGAGGGCGTGAAGTCCCTAAGGCCGTCAGAGATAAGGGAGATTTTGGCGCTCACTGAGAACAGAAAAGTCCTCAGCCTCGCAGGGGGCCTCCCGGGACCTGAGGTGTTCCCTAAGGAGGAGCTGGCCGCTATATCAGCGAGGGTCATAGAGGACCTTGGCGACAGCGCCCTCCAGTACTCCCCAACACTGGGAGTCATGGCGTTCAGGGAAGCCATTATTGACTTCGTGAAGGGCAAGGGGGTTAAGGTGCTTGACGACGACAGGGTAGCCGTCACGACCGGGAGCCAGGAGGCGATCTACCTACTTGCCATGACTTTAGTTAACCCCGGTGACGGAATAATAGTTGAGAACCCCACGTACCTGGCCGCGCTTAACGTGTTCAGGTACCACGGGGCCAAGTTCATATCAATACCGCTCGATGAGAACGGCATGAGAACAGACATGCTGGAGGACAGCATAAAGAAGGCGAGGAGCCAGGGGATTAACGTCAAGATGATATACACAGTGGCCACGTGCCACAACCCTACCGGGGTGATAATGAGCGATGACAGGAGGAAGGAGCTAATGGAGGTCGCGAGCAAGTACGACCTCCTAGTTATAGAGGACGACCCTTACAGCTTCTTCGTATTTGATGACACCAAGTTCACTCACCTAAAGTCAATGGATGACGAGGGCAGGGTCATATACCTTGGCACGTTTAGCAAGATCCTGGCCCCAGGCCTAAGGCTAGGCTACATGATAGCTAACAGGCAGCTCGTGAGGGCTGTGGAGCTTGCGAAGCAGATGGTGGACCTGCACTCGTCCACCCTGTCACAGTACGTGGCGCTCTACGCAATAAGGGAGGGCGTCGTAGACAAGACAATAGAGAAGGCGAGAGCGGCCTACAGGCAGAAGAGGGACGTCATGATCGACGCGCTGGAGGAGTACATGCCTGAGGGAAGCCACTGGTTCAAGCCTAAAGGAGGCCTCTTCGCCTTCATATACCTGCCCGAGGGGGTTGACACGGCAGACATGCTGCCTATGGCCATAGACAGGGGGGTGGCCTACGTGCCTGGCCGCAACTTCTTCAGCGACGGGAGCGGCTCCAACGCCATGAGGATAAACTTCAGCTACCTCCCGCCGGACAAGCTTAGGGAGGGCATAAGGCTAATAGCTGAGACGGCCAAGGACTACATGTCAATGAAGTCTAAGAAGTGAGGAGGCTCAGGGCTCCAGACACTCATCATTTTTAACTCGTCAGACAGGTTTAGCTCCTCACAGCCCCCCGAACCTGGGCGCGCGAATAAGTTAAAGCGTTAGCATTCGGCGTCAGGCTTACCTATAACCTTAAAGATGCCTCTACATATACTTCAACGGGGTGAAGAGGCTCGAAAGGCCTGACCGCGAGGATGAGGAGCCCGCGCAGGTCTGACCCCGGAGGCTTAACGCCTTGAGGTTCCTGGTGACGGGAGGCGCAGGCTTCATAGGATCTCACCTGGTGGAACTTCTAATCAGGGAAGGCCATGAAGTGGTCGTAGTCGATGACCTGAGCAATGGGAGGCTCGAGTTCCTCAAGTCAGTGGCCGACAGCCCCAAGTTCAGGTTCATCAAGGCGGACCTCACGGAGCCCGAGGCGGCAGCGAGGAGCGTGAAGGATGTTGATGCGGTCTTTCACCTGGCCGCGAACCCAGAGGTGAGGGTAGGCGCCCAGTCCCCGGAGTCGATATTTAGGCAGAACGTCCTGATGACGTATAATGTGCTCGAGGCCATGAGGGCCAACGGCGTGAAGGTGATAGGCTTTGCCTCATCGTCAACGGTCTACGGGGAGGCCCCTATGCCGACGCCCGAGAGCTACGGCCCCTGCTACCCGATAAGCGTCTACGGCGCCTCAAAGCTGGCCTCTGAGGCTCTGATAAGCGGTTATGCCTATACATACGACTGGACCGCCGTCTCCTTCAGGCTAGCTAACGTGGTGGGACCTCGCTCGACCCACGGCGTCATACACGACTTCATAGAGAAGCTGAGGAGGAACCCGCAGGAGCTCGAGGTCCTAGGCGACGGGACCCAGAGCAAGAGCTACATACACGTGTCCGACACCGTGAGCGCAATGTACTACCTCCTCATGAAGGCCGTCGAGAAGGGGGTCAGGTATGAGGCCTTTAATGTGGGCAGCAGCGACAGGGTCAGCGTGCTCGAGATAGCCAATATAGTCGCTGACGTCATGGGCCTGAAGCCCAGGATAAGGCTGACAGGGGGCGTGGATGGTGGCAGGGGGTGGAAGGGCGACGTGAAGTACATGCAGCTGAGCATAGATAAGGCCATGAGCTGGGGCTGGAGGCCGCTTATTAACAGCAGCAGGGAGGTTGTCAGGAGGGCTACCTTCGAAGTATTGAACGAATCCAAAGCTTAATTTTCCCTCCAGGGCACAGCTCCTTGGGTGCCGCGGTAGTATAGTCCGGCCCAGTAT
>CAYFFU010000023.1:7656-12301 GCA_964342665.1 uncultured Desulfurococcales archaeon | reverse complement strand
GTCCTATTGCTCAGCCTTGCCTTAGCTATAGGGGCTCTTATCTCACCTGATACGGCCATCGCAGCCAATGGCTACAGCGTGCAGAACAATGGGGGCAACCAAATTAATGCCCTCTACCCATCATACTTGCTCCTCAGCAACTGGGCTAACGAAAGCGTGCTGATAAGGACTGGGATACCAATACTCAACGCATTTCTTGACGGGCTCACTAACGGGCCACCGAGCATTTTAAACATATACGTTGGGCCCTATGGCCTGCTGCCCTTGACCGTCAATTTTTCGCTTACAAGCGTAAGCTCTGCGGTTCTTAACGTGAACAACACCATAACTATTACGGGCAACCAAGGCACCTTACAGATCTTCATACCACCCTACTCAAGCTTTTTGGTGATCCTAAGCCATGCAAGGAGCCCGTACAGCGCAGGCTTGTACCTAAGCGGGGGACGGGCGTACCAAGTCAGTGCTAAGGTTGTGTCGCTTAAGTTTAATAACTTAACGGCTTTGCTGTGTACAAACGCATCGATAGCAGTCCCCTCAAGCAGCGATGTCCTGGTCAACCTAAGTGATACCAACTACCTCATACTTTCGTTCAACTCTTCGTGTAGCGAGAGCTATGAAAAGCTAGCCAACATAAACGACGAGAGGGTGAGCGAGTGGCTCCTTGAGTCTAAGAAGCCGCCGATTTCCAATTCACAGCTGGTCTCCGAGTACTTCATGAGCTTACTTGTGCTTAAGGATGATCAGAACCCATACCTAGGCGACTTTGCGGCGTCACCGAGCCCTATATACCTGTACTCGTGGGTTAGGGACTCATCATTTGCTGCAATGGCGCTGCAGGCTGCAGGTCACTATAAGTCTGCGCTCAAGTACTGGTTATGGATGGCAAGCGCGACCAGGTATAAGCCCGGGGTCTGGTACACCAGGTATGACTTTTACACCGGGCAACCCGACACCTCGTTTGGTCTCGTAGAGCTCGATAGCCTTGGACTCTTTGAAATAGGTATATATCAATACTTCGAACTTACGCATAACACAACGTTCTTAAACTTAGTTATGCCAGCCCTCAACTCCACCGTGAGCTTTCAGGTATCCTCGGTCCTAGGCTCGAAGGTACACCTGATACCCGAGGATCTAAGCGTGTGGGAGGACAGGCTCGGCTATCACTTCTGGACTCAGGCGATTAACTATATTGGAATGCTTGACGCATTGCAGCTTCTTGAATATGAGGGCACTAACTCCAGCGCGCTCCTAAACGCTACCAAGCTCCTAAACGAGGGTATAATTAAGTACTTTTGGAATGGTACGACGTTCTACTCAGACCTAACCCCTGAGGTGCTGTTTACAAGTAATGGAACCAGAACTGTAATGATGCCACAAGCCCCCATGGTTAGCTCCTCGTCGCTACTGCCGCTGGCCTTGGACTACACTGCGTGGCATCAAAACTATATAAGGTCTGACGTTAGTGTTATCATCAGGGACCTCTGGAACAACAAAGTAGGGGGCCTCGCCAGATTTTACGGTGACGACTACCATTACGATGAGTACCTCTACGACTCCAGTGGACCTATGCCTCCTTGGATCATAACTACGCTCTTCCTTGTGCTTTACTATAACGATATTGGCAACTACAGCGGCTCCCTAAGCCTTCTAAGCTGGGCCTACACCCACTCACAGCACGGCCTGCTTCCCGAGGCCATTGACCCTAACACTGGACTGCCCCTTCCTACAACGTCCCCTCTGACATGGTCGTCAGCTATGTACGTGATAGACCTGCTGGGCGCCAAGCCTAATAGAGGCCTATCGGCTGCGTACTACATAGCTGGAGGCGTTGCGCTAGCGGCAGTCATCGCAGTTGCATACCTGCTGCAGAGGGCGTCAGCGTCAAGAATTAGGCAGTATGAGGGTGCCCAGCGTTAGTAAGGCCTCACAGACGGTTCGCGGGCCCACTAGCTTTTTAACATGAGCTTCGCTTAGCAGCCCAGGGGCGGACTTGAGCTACCCGTGGATACCTAACTCCTCAGATGAGATAGTTAAGGAGATGCTAAAAACCATAGGCGTCAGTAGCATTGATGATCTATACACAGACCTGCCTAAGGAACTTGTCATCGACGAGAGGAGGTGGAATAGCCTTAGGATAGGGCTCGGAAGGCCCCTAAGCGAGGTGGAGGTCTCAAGAATTGTTAACTCAGAGCTTAACAAGGTCGTTCAGCTAAGAATACCTCCTTTTGCAGGCGGCGGGCTGAAGCCACACTACGTGCCCCCCACGGTTAGGTACCTGGTGGAACGAGGGGAATTCCTAACGGCCTACACGCCATACCAGCCTGAGATAAGCCAAGGCCTCCTGCAAGCCCTGTTCGAGTACCAGAGCCTCATGGCCGACCTATTTGACATGGACGTAGTCAACGCGAGCATGTACGACTGGGCCAGCTCGCTGGGGGAGGCTGCCCTGATGTCTGTCAGGGTCAAGGGAGTTAAGCGCGTAGTAGTGCCAGAGGTCATCAACCCCTTCCACCTCTCGTCCCTTAGGGCCTACACCTGGCCGCAGGGCATAGAAGTTGACACCTATAGGATTAGCCCTGACACAGGCTACGCTGACCTTGAAGACCTGAAGGAGAAGCTAAGCAAAGGCGCCTCAGCGCTGTACATAGAGTACCCCTACACATTTACTGGAGTAGTGGACGCTAACGCCAAGGCTATGGCAGAGATAGCCCACGACAGCAAGGCTTTAGCTATAGTTGGCGCAGACCCCATAGCAGTCGCGTTGTACAAATCTCCTGGCGAGCTCGGCGCTGACATAACCGTGAGCGATGGGCAGCAGCTTGGACTAGGGCTGTTCGCAGGCGGGGCTACAGTCGGCGTACTAGGGGTGAGGTGGGATGGCGAACTAATTAAGCAGATGCCTGGAAGAATTATTGGCCTAACCACGACCAAGGACGGCAGGGGCCGCGCCTTCTCAATGATTCTTCAAACTAGAGAGCAGCACATAAGAAGGTCCAAGGCAACGAGTAACATAACGACCAACTCGTCGCTTAACGCCATAGCTGTAGCGATTTATGTCTCGTTGCTAGGACCCAAGGGAATCAGAGAGCTGGCCGAGGCCATGTGGTACAGGGCGCATTACGCCTCTGAGATGCTTAGCAAGGTGCCCCACTTCTCGCTGCCGTTTAAGGGCGAGTTCTTCTCAGACTTCATAATCGACGTCAGTAGTGTTAACTACTATGATGCGTGGAGGCAGCTCCTCAGAGACGGCATAATGGCGGGGATCCCGATCTCAAGGTACGTCTCATGGGCAAGACCTACCTGGGGTCTGCTTGGCTTTAGTGAGCTGCACAGCAAGGACGACATAAATGAGCTGGTCTCTAAGTTGAAGGAGGTGAGCCCTTAGCATGGTATTCCAGCAGGCCAACTGGGAGGAGCCCCTGATATATGAGCTCAGCAACGGAAGGAGAGGCCTTCAGTTTAGCTCACTAAACGATGAGTTCAGGCAGCTGCTGGGTGACGTCAAGATCCCTGGAGACCTGTCAAGGAGCTCACCGTTGAACCTACCTGAGGCCAGCGAAGTTGAGGTTGTTAGACACTTCACAAGGCTTTCTGAGATGTCATACGGTGTCGATAATGGCCCAGTGCCTCTCGGAAGCTGCACTATGAAGTACAACCCTCGCATAGGTCTCAGCTTCGCCTACGATGACCGGCTGCTTAACGTACACCCACTTATATCGGAGGAGTACGTCCAGGGCCTCCTTGAGATGCTTTACGAGCTGCAGGAGTGGCTTAAGGAGATTACAGGCATGGACGCGTGTACCCTGGCCCCCGCCGCTGGTGCCCAGGGAGAGTTTGTCGGAACCCTTATGATTAAAAGGTACCATGATGTCAAGGGGCAGGCTGACGTCAAGAACGAAATAATAGTTCCAGACTCGGCCCACGGAACAAACCCTGCCAGCGCCGCCATGGCTGGGTTTAAAGTAATAGAGATACCGACGGCTGACGACGGAAATGTGGACTACGAGGCCTTTAGGTCAGCCCTAGGCCCGCGCACGGCCGGCTTCATGTTAACTAACCCCTCCACGCTTGGCCTCTTCGAGGAGAGAATACTTGAGATATCTAAGGACGTGCATTCAGTTGATGGCCTATTGTATTATGACGGCGCAAACCTAAACGGCATAATAGGTAGGGCCAGGCCCGGCGACATGGGATTTGACATAGCTCACCTAAACCTTCACAAGACATTCTCTACGCCTCACGGCGGAGGGGGCCCTGGCTCTGGGCCCATCTGCATAAAGGACCGTGAGGTAAAGGACGGCATAAAGCTAAGCGACCTCGTCCCTGGCGCTGTGGTGTATTATGATTCGAGAGATGGCCTATACAAAGTTAAAGCGATGGGAGCCCAGGCACCGGGAGCAGTAAGACCGTTCTTAGGTAACGTGCCGCAGCTGATCTGGGCATTCGTCTATATACTGTCGCTTGGGCCTCAGGGGCTAAGGAAGGTAGGCGAGACTTCTGTTTTAAACACGAACTACTTTGTTGCAAAGGTCAAGGCGGAAACTAAGTACTTCTCTCTACCGTTCTCACCGTCGAGACCTAGAAAGCATGAAGTAGTAATAAGCGCTGAGCCGCTGCTTAACAAGTTTGGCGTGAGCGCCGAGGA
>CAYFFU010000023.1:0-7646 GCA_964342665.1 uncultured Desulfurococcales archaeon | reverse complement strand
CCGAGGACGTAAGCAAGTACCTCCTGGATCAAGGCCTGTACGCACCCACCATGTACTTCCCACTAATAGTTAGAGAGGCCCTTATGGTTGAGTTCACTGAAAGCGAGACCAAAGAGAACATAGATAAATACGTCAATGCCTTAAAGGCCGTTGAGGAGATCGCCGAGAAGAACCCGGATGCCCTAAAGGGCTTGCCCTCGAGGACGGCCGTTAGCAGGGTGGACAGCGTTAAAGCCAATCACCCTAAGAGCGTGACGCCCACCTTCAGAGTATATAGGGCGAGGCTTCAGGGAGCCCAGCTAATACTAAGGTAGCGGAAGCCTTATGACAGGTACCAGGTAGAGTATGACGTAAAGCCAAATCACGTGCGCCAGGGACGACGTCAGCAGCCCATGCCTTTCAGCAGCCCATGACATGACAAGACCGAAGAAGAAAGCTGCAAGAGGAAGAACTACATCGCCTGTAACCAAGTGAACAACGCCGTAGAAGAGGGGAGCCACTAGCCAGCTCGTCCTTAGATATCTCTTAACCGTAACCTGTTGAACGAACCCGCGCCAGTAAGGCTCCTCTAAGAGCCCTATTACAGTTAGGGCCAACAGCGAGAACTCCTTATCGGGGACTACGTTGTAGATAAAGTAGACGCCGGCCTGAAGGCCGAGAACGTTGACACCTATCCATCCCATGTAAAATATCAGGTAAGCTAATGCAGCATACAGCAGGCTTGCAGCTGCGCTGACCAACCTAAACCTGTAGAAGGACCTTAACTCTGGGAAGAGTGTTAGGGCTGCTAAGCCCATGATGGCTGTCGATATTGCCATGACGTAAAGGAAGTATCCATAAAATACCCTGAACGAGAGGTAAAACAGCACGTATGGTAGTAGCATCATAGCTATTACCTTGTAGAGGTCACCCCTTGCCATAACCCTTACCTTTCTTCAGCAAGAGCCTGTGTATAACATGTTTTTAAATTATTCTAGTTAGGCATGATGTAACATATACTTATTAGCATTGTTGGCTCCAGCCCTGCTGGAAACTAAGGTATGAACACTAGCAATAAGTATCTGGCGGTGTTTGGCCACTTTTATCAGCCGCCCAGGTTTAATCCGTGGACGGAGGAGATAGACTTCGACCCTTCTGTTAGACCCTTTCACGACTGGAACGACCTTATAACCTCGGAGTGCTACTTAGCCAATTCAAAGGCAAAGCTACTGAACGAGAAGGGGCTTATTGATGATGTAATAAACAACTACCTCTACCTAACCTTCAGCTTTGGCCCGCTCCTTTTGGAGTACCTCAGCAGGAGGTATCCAAAGGTCCTTTATGCCATAGTTAGCGCTGACAAGGAGAGCATCCCTATTAGGTCTGGCCATGGCAATGCCTTAGCGCAGCCGTACGCCCATATAATTATGCCCCTCTCGAAGAGGGAGTACAAGGAGCTAGCCATAGCCTGGGGCATAAAGTACTTCACCAAGTACTTTGAAAGGGACCCCGAGGGCTTCTGGCTTCCAGAGGCCGCCGTGGACTATGAAACGCTGGAAATACTAAGCGACTATGGCATAAGTTACGTAGTTTTAGGTCCCCACCAGGTTAAGAGCGTAGTTACGCCTGACGGCTCAAGGCTGCCCACAAGTGAGAGCACGCTGAACACCAGAACTACCTATAAGACAATATTGCCGTCAGGAAGAGAGATGGGGCTGGTAATATATAATAAGTGGCTTTCTGGCCTGGTAGCCTTTGGCGATGCCCTGAAGAGCGGTGAGCTGCTTGTCAGGAGGGTCCTGGAGGTCTTTGACCCAAGGGACGATAAGCCTCAGCTGGTGGGTATAGCCGTAGATGGGGAGACCTTTGGGCATCACAAAAAGGGCGGAGAGCTAGAGCTTGCTAAGGCCTTCTCTATTGCTAAGAACTACGATATAGCTCTTACAAACTTCTCCGAGTTTTTCTTTAAGCTCAGCCCTCCAAGGCTTACTGTGGAGGTAGCTGAGAGGACCTCCTGGAGCTGCCCTCACGGCGTGGAGAGATGGAGGAGTAACTGTGGCTGCGGATCTGACATAAGGCCTGGCTGGACCCAGGAGTGGAGAACCCCCCTAAGAAACGCTGTTGACCTAGTCTCGTCGAGGGCCCTGGAGCTTTACCTAACGCTGTCTGGCAAGCTCTTTGATAGCGCTATGCAGGCTCTGTTAGAGTACGGCGACATGTTGGCCATAATGAGGGACCCAGGAGCCGTGTCCGAGTACCTGAAGAGACACCTTAAGACCGGCTCAGACAGCAACTCCTTGGCCCTGTCCCTGCTTGAGATGGTAAGGCACGCGCTGCTCATGCAGTCCAGCGATGCCTGGTTCTTTGAGGATATATATAGGCCTGAGCCTATTCAGGCTCTGTTACACATGAAGAGGGCTGTAGAGCTCATGAAATATCTGGATCCAGAATACGGCAATGCTACAGAGCAGAAGGCCCTAGAGATTCTGTCGCAGGCCAAGTCAAACGCTGGGGTTGGAACAGGCGCAGACATATACCATAATGTTGTCGAGCCTCAGGTTGTAACGCCTGAGAAGATGGCGGCAATGATGGCTATAAGGCTCCTCTTTGAGAGCTGGCCGCAGCAGGAGCGGGACTTCTACTCTTACAAAGTAATAATAGAGAGGTTATCACCTCTCAGGCTTGGCAAGTTCAGAGCGCTGACGGGTCTTGCCACCCTCATATCTAAGATAACGTGGTCACATTACAAGGTCATGTTCGCAGCAGTTTACTTTGGCTGGTATGACGTGTTCGGCGGCGCCAAACAGCTCGCATCTATAGATGAGTACGAAAAACTTAGCAAAAACGTCACGGAGCTCTTCTCCAAGGGACTCATGCCGGACCTGGTTAGCCTGCTGGGCGAGGTCTTTGGCGGCAACCTAATAGACCTCCAGAAGTCGCTTAAGGACGAGCAGAGGGCGATACTTAACCACATATCTGAGTCTGCAGAGGTTGACCTCTCGCACCAGTTTGACATGCTATACGATACGTATATGCCGCTAATGCAGTACGTCAGGATGCTTGGCATGAACTATCCTAGGGTCTTTGAGCACCTAGTGGAGTACTTTGTTGAGAGATCCTTAATTCAGCTAATAAATGAGAGTCCAATAAATAGAGAGCTGATACTCGAGCTAAGCCGGTGGGCGTCCTCGAGCGGCCTTAAAGTAAACCATGAGATAGCCCCTCTAATTGCAGGAAAAATATCTTCGCTTATAGAGCAGCTCTTCGCGGAGCCGCTTAACGCAGACGCCTTGGAGACGCTGCAAACCCTAGTCAACGCATATATCATGCTGGGCTTTGATGAGAAGTACCTCTCAGACGCGCAGGTGTCGTTCGTGAGGCTACGCGATGGCGTGCTCAAGGCATTGAAAGGTATGCCGGCGCAGGTTAGCGACACTTACAAAAGCCTTGCCTCGATGCTTAAAGTTAGGTATCCTTAGTCTTAAGCATGCTAATTACCCTTTGTACGATTCTGAGCGTAAGCCCCCATAATATGAGGCCTTCACCGAGCCTTACGCCGCTTACCGTTCTTCCTCTCTTCGCATGATAGACCTCTCCTGGGGACGGCAGCCCAGTTATATCAACCCAAAACACAGCGTCGACCTCTGGATCCCTAGGCCTTGCCTCTATAGGCCCACTCGGCAGCGCTAACACGGCCTCGGTATATATCTTAGGCTCAGACAGCGTCGAGAACACGCCAAGCGACCTGATGACCCTTACCATGCCTGGAGGTATCCATGCCTCCTCCCAGGCCTCCCTTAAGGCCGCCTCTACTGGCGTCTCGCCGGCCTTTATCCTGCCCCCAGGAAACGCTATATCGCACGAAAACCTGTTGTTAACGGAGCAGTTCTTCCTTTCTAGCAGGACGTGCGGCGGCTCTCCCCACAGCAGCACCAGAACAGCTGCCGTCGGCTGCAAGCCCACTTCCTCAATAAACAGAAAACGGGAAAATTAAGATAATAATGATTGTCCCTAATCTGTGTATTTAACGTCCCCTACGTAGCTCCTACCATGGCTATGCTGGCCTAGAGGGTGCTCAGGTAGTGCAGAGGCTCTGCGACAGGTGTGGCCTAAGGCCTGCCGTGGTCTACCAGCCGCACTCAGGCCGAGCCTTGTGCGATAAGTGCTTCTATGAAGACATAACTGAAAGGGTGAAGCAGGAGGTCAAAAGATGGCACATGATAGACCCTGGAGACACCATACTGCTGGCCCTAAGCGGCGGCAAAGACGGCTACACCCTCCTTGACGTCATGACCAGGATACATAGACCTGACAAGCTAATAGGTCTTAACATAATCGAAGGAATTCACGGCTATAATAAGGTGGAGGACGCCAGGTACTTAGTTAGGACAGCCAAGGAGATGGGGGTTGACGTAATAGTAACCTCAGTAAAGGAGTACACAGGGCTCACCGTTGATGAGATGGTCTCGTTGGCTAACAGCAGACGCACTGGCATAAGCAGCTGCACCTACTGCGGGATATCAAGGAGAAGGATTATGAACTACTACGCCAGATCCCTCGGCGTTAACAAGCTGGCCACCGCCCATAACCTTGACGATGAGAGTCAGACGGCTGTCATCAATCTGCTCAGGGGGGACCTCTTGAGCCTCCTAAGGCAGCACCCGCTGTCCGACGTTGTGGAGGACCCTATGCTAGTCAAAAGGATAAAGCCCCTAAGGAAGATCTACGAGTGGGAGACAGCAACATTCACTATGCTAAAGGGCTATCACATACAGGAGACCGAGTGCCCTTACATATACCAGCAGCCCACGCTAAGAGCCAAAGTCAGGAGGCAGCTATACCAGTACGAACACGATCACCCTGGAGCCCTGCTAAATTTCATGAACGCGCTAGATGACCTCCTTGAGCCCCTCCTGTCAGAGGTCAGGCCAGTCCGAGGTCTCAGCCGCTGCGAGAGGTGCGGCGAGCCCGTGCCTCCGGGCAAGAGACTATGCAAGCTGTGCGAACTGCTCAGCGGCCTCGGAGTTGAGAGACCGCTCTACTCAATCAAAAGGCTGGGGGCCCAGGTGAACAGGTAAAGATGAGCTACTGCGACGAAGCAGTTCTCGAGGGCCCGCTTATCTATGGGAGAAAGGTTTACAGGCTGCGTAGGCCAGCCCCAATGATAGGCCATATAGCCTTCGGCATAATTGACAGAGGCACTAACGTGGTTCAGGTGAGGCCCTCAACACTATGTTTCCACAACTGCATATTTTGCAGCGTAGACGCTGGTCCAAGCTCAGTCCATAGGGCCTCCGAGTACTTGGTTGATGACGTAGAGTGGCTAGCATCCTATGTAGAAGAGGTCGCCAAGTATAAGGGTGAGCCTATAGAAGCACTAATAGATGGCGTGGGGGAGCCCCTCACATCGCCTCGTATACTTGACCTGATAAGCGCGCTTAAGTCGAAGGCTCATGTCAAGAGGGTTGCGATAGAGACTCACGGCGGGTCCCTCTCGCTGCAGCTGGCCAAGAGGCTCGAGGAGGCCGGTCTTGATAGGATAAATCTGAGCCTAGACGCCACAGACCCCTCCCTTGCTAAGACCCTCACAGGCAGCAGCTGGTATGATTCGCTTAAAATAGTAAATGTCCTTCGCGACATAGTTCAGCAGACCAAAATAGACGTAGTCCTAACCCCAGTTGTGGTGCCTGGCTATAACGAGCTAGAGCTCAAAGGCCTAATAGCTCTCGCTAAGGAGCTGGGCCTTGGAACTAAGAGCGGATGGCCCACTGGGATTCTTATACAAAAATATGAGGTGCACAGGTTCGGGAGAAAGCCCAGCGGTGTGAAGCCATGGAGCTGGTCCCAGTTCTACTCATACCTGAGGCGACTAGAGGCCGAAACGGGGTATAGGCTAATTGTGAAGCCTGAGGAGCTAGGGTTTAGGAGGCTGCCTAGGGTTGAGAAGCCGTTTAAGGTAAACGACAAGGTCAAGGTTAGGATAGTGGCTGACGGCTGGCTTAAGGGGGAGTACCTTGCATTCGATGATAACTGCACCCGCGTTATAACGGTTCTAGGTAGGGGCCTGGCCAAAGGCTCTGTGCTGAGGGTTCGCATAGTCAGCAATGAGAACAACATTTACATGGCTAGGCCCCTGTGAGGGCTCTTATCAAGCCTGCGACCTAAGCGCCTAGGGGGCTGCGCGACTTCACAGGCAGACAGGCCGGCCTTGTTAAATAAAGCTAATATAGTACGAGAGCACAAGATGCCTATAGGTAGCAGTCATGGCTCAACCAAACAAGAACTTACATAAGAAGCTCTACAGGATCTATTATACTGCATATGAAAGCTCAGTCCACGAGAAGGTCAAGGAACTGATTAGGGAAAAGTACGGAGTGGAGCCAAAGGACATACCATCAAACGTGATACCTGAGTTCAGGTTCCTCGAGGTGCCCCTCCCAAGGGAGGGCCTCCAGAAGGAGCTGGAAGAGCTGGTCCAGACGACCATTGGATCTAAGTATGTGAAGGTTGACTGGATAGATACGGAGGCGTAGACAAGTTGAAGGTACCAGGGAGCCTAGCGTCTGACAACAGGAGCGAGAGGGAGCTAGAGAGCTGGATAATGAGGTTCTGGGATGAAAACAAGATATACCTAAAGGTCAAACAGGCCACGTCTTCTCGCGCTAATAAGCTCTACTTCTTAGATGGGCCGCCGTACGCCAGTGCGCCAACGATACACCTAGGGACCGCCTGGAACAAGGTGCTTAAGGACTCACTTTTGAGGTACTTTAGAATGCGTGGGTACAACGTATGGGACAAGCCTGGCTATGACACTCATGGCCTGCCTATAGAGATACTTGTAGAGAAGTCGTTTAACATAACTAATAAAAAGGAGATAGAGGACAGGGTCGGCATAGAAAACTTTGTAAATTCATGTCTTCAGCTAGTTAAGGATAACATAAAGGGCATGACCGAGAACTTCAAGCAGCTCGGCGTCTTCATGGACTGGGACAACCCATACCTCACCTACTCTGACGATTATATAGAGTCAGGGTGGTACCTGTTCAAGGTAGCTTATGACAAGGGCTTACTTTACAGGAGCCAGAGGGTTCTTCACTGGTGCCCCAGGTGCGAGACCACCTTAGCAGACTACGAGGTATCTGAGTATAGGGAGCTCGAGGATCCTTCCATTTACGTTAAGTTTAAGGTAAAGGGCCAGGACAACCTTTACCTTCTAGTGTGGACAACTACTCCATGGACGTTGCCAGCTAACGCGTTCATAATGGCTCACCCCGACCTTGAGTATGTGGAGGTAGAGGTCGCGGGCTCCCGTTACGTTCTGGCTAAGTCAAGGCTTGAAGAGGTTATGAAGGAGACCGGCATAACTGACTATAAGGTTCTGAGGAGCTTCAAGGGCTCCGAACTTGAAGGAGTTGAGTACGTGCATCCATTAGAAGATGTCGTGCCTGCCCAGGCTAAGCTAAGTCAGTATCACAGGGTCGTAATGGCGCCTGAGGCCGTCTCCGCCAGCGAAGGTACAGGCCTCGTGCACTCCGCCCCAGGGCACGGCGACGTAGACTTCGAGGTCGGAAGCAAGCTAGGCGTCCCACCTGTTAGCCTTGTAGATAACCAGGGCAGAATGACTGAAGACGCAGGAAAGTATAGGGGGCTGTACTTCAGGACCGAGG
>CAYFFU010000022.1:0-12854 GCA_964342665.1 uncultured Desulfurococcales archaeon | reverse complement strand
GGGCAAGCCAAACTTAAACTTAGCTTGAGGCAGCGAGTACTTTGGCACCTCATCGCTTTGGCAATGATGTAGCTTTTGAGCTCTAGAGCCTAACACATAATGTGCCCCGCCGGTCTCACGTTGCCAGAGACCCCTGCAGGGGGATGAAGATGAAGGGCAAACGGTAAGGCGGGGCACATTAGACTAACTAACCTACGACCAGCCAGCCCTAGCTCAGCGGTGGACTTCTTTTGATGAGCCATAACCCCATGTAAAGTAGCAGCTACCTTAAAGGGTTAGGGCATAACCACTTTAAGGCCCTAGCGCGTAGGTTCTCGACGGGAGACCGGCATGGTCAAGAAGAAGGAGTCGCCAGAGCCGCCCCTGAACGTAATAAGGATTGAAGGCTTGGCGATGAACGGCCTTCTCAAGAGCGTCACGTCAAGGGACTGCGGGAAGCCAAAGGGGTACCAGAAGCTCATAGCTGAGACCCTTGACGGGGAGACCATAGAGACGGGCTGCCTGGAGCCGGACGCGGCGAGAAGGGAGCTGATGGTGATAAACTTATATTTAAGGCAGTGGAGTAAGCTGATAGTTAGGGAAAACAAGGGCCAATGATGTAAGGTATTACCGCGGATAGGAGTGAAGAGACTTGTCCCCCACTGAGGCCTCATGGTCTTGCGGAGACTCAAAGTCCTATGTAAGTCAGCTAGCATACCGCATGTTTAAGTCGCTTTCCTCGGGCCTTGGGGCGTTTATAGTTGACAAGAAGCTTGACGACTATCAGCAGGTCATGAGGATACTGGACCTCTCGGGCCTGAGGCAGGTGCTGCAGGTCAAGGACTTAGGCACGTTGGCCGTGGTCTACATAGACATGGGGTCGCTGGAGAGGTCCTGCGCCTATAACGAGTGCGCTACTGTTGAAAGCCCCGCTATGAAAAGGCAGTGTGCGAAGGAGTGTTCTGCTAAGAAGCTCAAGGACCTAGGGGACTTCATATCAAGAAGCCTATGCGATGTAGCGGCCAGAATTAGTTAAAGGCGCTCGCATTACAATAGACCACCTACAACACTATATAGTTGCGCTAAGCTGAACGCGCTCAATAGCCTTTATCATCTAAAGGGGCTAGCTATTTGCCGGTGCACTTAAACGCTATGGACAAGTCATTAGATGAGAGGAGCCTCTTTATATGGTCAATCTCCTGCTCAGAGAGCACGTTACCTCCAGGCCCGTCACAGAAGCTTCTAACAAAGGCTATTATCGCAGCCCTTACAATAGAGCTCCTGCTAGCGTTGCACTTCTTTGCAATAAGGTCAAGGGCCACGAGCTCGGGCTGCGTTATCTTAGCGCTAATGGTTACTATCCTAGATCTTCCAATGTCCAGCGTTATGACGTCCTGCTGGCTGTCGGTTGGTCTCTGAGACTGCAATTAAGTAGCACCTCTTGTAGTCTTTAGCTTGCTCCTATATCTTTGTTCTCTGCCGAGGGGAGGGCCAGTAGGCTTATTTTGTAACGCTAATGCGACCAGAGCTCTGCATAAAGCTCCTCCATGAAGAGCCTCTTTGAGCCTAGCCTTCGCTCAAGCCTTAGGCCCAAGGAGCTTAGACATCTGTCCACGTCTAGACTAGACAGCGAGGACCTTATTATGAGTACTTGCCTCCCCAGCCTGGCAGCCTCCCTGCACAAAAGCTCATGGTTAGGTGCCTCGCTCCAGCTAACGGACTCCCAATAGAGGCAGTCATCACTCACTTCGCTGACTCGGTCAGGTATGTACGGGGGGTTAACTATGACAAGGTCCCATGGCCCCCTGAGGCAGGCCCCAGCATTACACTGCACGACGCCGCTAGTGGCAGGCAGGTTTGCCTTTGCGTTGTAAGCTGCGTACGGAGATATGTCAACGGCCAAGGCCTTAAGGGGCTTGAAGAGCTTCTCCGCGACGGCCAGGAGGACCCCAGTGCCGGTTCCAAGGTCAAGCACAGCACTATACTTAAAGCCCAAGTCCCTTAGCCTCTCCAGGGACTCGATGGCTAGGGCCGTGTCGTCGCTAGGCTCATAGACGCAGTCGTAAACTTTTAGCTTGATGCTGCCTAGGCTCGTAACTATTGTGAGCTCCCTTTCTCGGTAAGCCATTCCGCTATCCTAAGCAGGAACTGCGGGTCTAAGTCCTTAACTCTGGCCCCCGCAGGCGGCTCTAGGCTCGGGGGAACTGGCCCGCCAACGCAGCCTCGAAGCACCTTCGCCGCGCGCTTGTTCCTCTGCGAGAAAAGGCACGCAGTCAACCTTTCTAGGCTAGCTCCAATAGAGTTCCAAGGCCTTACCCTTTCCATAAATATCACGGCGCCGGACACCTTAGGCCTCGGCACAAACCAGGCGGAGGGCATCTCGCCAACTACTGAGACCTTAAAGTAGACCTGTGATATGACGGACAGCCTTCCATAACAGCTGCTTCCAGGGCTTGCAGCCACCCTCCTAGCCACCTCAAGCTGAACGCCAAGTATTAGGTACCTTATGTTGTTGTTCTTGGCGGCGTTAGTTATGATTTTAGATGACAGGTAGAACGGCGTGTCTGAGATCACCACAGGGGTTTTCGTGGACAGGACCAGAAGCTCCCCGCTGCCGTGTACAACGCTAACGTTGGCCGGCAGCCTCTTGGCAAGCCTCGTGGCCAGCCTCCCGTCAACCTCAACAGCCACCAGCCTGCCGGCAACCTTAGCAAGGGGGAACGTGAGCTCCCCCCTGCCAGGACCTATTTCGAGAAAGTCTAGTCCCTTGACTTGTTCTACGGCAGACATGAAGAGCTGGACCGCCTGACCTGAAGTTATAAAGTGCTGTCCCAGGTCCCTTGGGTACCTCATTGACGGCCCTCTTTGCCCGCGTACCTGGGCATTATTATGGAGAGGTAGTCCAGGAACGGGACCCCGGGGTGCTGCGGCTGAACGAACAGGTTATACTTAGACTGGCCGCTCAGCTCCTCCATTATCTTATCGGTTAGCACGTCAACGGGGTCATCCTTTATTATTTTGCGTATCTCCTCAAAAGACTCAAACGGCTTCCTGGACCTAGTGTCAAGTATGACCTTCAGGGTCTTCTTGCCAACGCCCCTGAGGAGCTCCATAGAGTGGAGCCTTATGTTTATGGGCTCAGCCTTGTTAAAGAACTCAACAAACGCCCTCTCGTTGCTCTTGATGATGTTCTTTACAGCATCCCTCAGGTTCCTCTTGGCTATCTCGCTGAGGTCGTCATACCTCAGCGGCGTCCTGGGGACAGCTATGGCTTTTGCTGGCAGCCCCTTAGATGCCAGCAGCTTTGAGAGCTCGTCGGGGCTATTAACAATGTTTATCTCAACTGGGCTCGTGGCCCTTAGAAGGTCCAGGAGCCTCTGTTCCACCTTATCGATGGGCATGCAGGTGTTTGAGGACCCCTCGCTCATACAGGCTAGCGATATGGGGATCCTCCTCGTCCTCCTCCCAGTTGGGTCTAGAGGCTCCTCCACGTTCTCTAGCTGCTCCCTAAGCACAGAGACCTCCTCCAGAGGCTCCACGGGGTGCAAGGGTATCCCGTCAAGCAGGGTAAACCTGCTCGTGCCTATCGCTTGGACAACGGATCTGCTCCTATGCCACTTATGGGGGTCTAGGTAGTAGCCGCCCTCTATGTAGTCTAGAACTACGGCTCTCCTCTCCACTTGGTAGACCTCGACTAGCTCTCGCTCAGGTCTTCTAGGGGGCCCCCTAGCTGCCATTATTGGCACTACCTAAGTCTACTTAGTTCAGGCCTAAGTTTATATTGCTACTATTTCTAAGCGCAAAGGAGTCATCAAGTGCAACGTTGATTAGCCGGTAAGACACTTAAAGCTCGTAGTAGACGAACGCCCTGGTGCCACTACTTGAGCGCGCAAGGAGGTCAGGGCAGGAAAAGAATGGAGCTCCCTAAGAAGCGTGAGGACCTGGAGAAGATAAGTGAGGAGGTAGAGGCAAGGGAGGCGGTAGAGGAGGAAGAGGAGTACCACGAGCATCATCACCATCATGGTGAGGAGCTAGAGGACGTGGTTTCAGTGCTAGAGCTTCTGGTCGATTCCCTTAACGCTAACTATAAGAACCTGGAGTCAACTGTTAACATTCACTCAGACGAGATAGTGAGGCTTTACAGGGTTCTGGCTAAGATAGTGGAGGCCTGCGGCTCCAGCAATGACAAGGAGAGAAATAGGCTGCTCAAGGAGGCTATTGAGCTGCTACGGCCATCGGCTGGGCAATGACTTCATCGATAGAGTTCAAAGGTTCTTGTCTATTATCATGAACTCACCGCTTCTCATTTTAATAATGCCATAGACGAACCCGAAGCCCTCTATTATCCAGAACGCAGGGACCGTGAATATGTACCTTAGCTTTCCGGCCTTCTTGGCGCCGTAGAGGTAGATGAACCAGTAACCCGCGCTCGTAGGGGCAATTATTAGGAGCGTGGCAAGGGAGTGCGTGATAGGTATCAGCACCCAGAGCCCTATGAGACCAATGGTCCTTAGGAACGACTTGGCTACGGTTGCGACCTGCATCTTCAGCGGGGCCGCCCTAAGGCTTTCTAGTATTCCAGAGTGCCACCTAGCCCTCTGCCTTATCAGGTCCCTCACAGAGTTGGGGCTCAGTATGCTTACCCTGGTACGGCTCTGCCATGTTAGGCCTCCCATCTTTACTATCTTAGTGGCGAGGAGGTAGTCCTCTACCTTAGTGGGTTCATTAAAGGCGTTGCTCTCCAGCAGGAAGGAGCCTTTGACACCAAGAAGCTCCCCGTGAAGTCCTACATAGGGCCTTTTAAGGAGACCTGTAAAGAACCTGAAGAACGACAGGTCATCGATGAGCCTTGCGAAGTCCATGATGAACGCCATATACGACCTGCCCTTTCGGGGCATTAGGATGGGGTTAAACGCCACGTAGCCCCTCCTCTCGTAGTACGGTATCTCGTAGAGGAAGTCGTCGGTTAAGACCAAGTTATCATCATCAAGGAACACATACCACGTGTCAGGTTTGACGTACTTTTCAACAAAGTACCTAAGGGCACGGCCCTTGCCTACTAGGTCCCTCCTGTAGTTCTTGGGCACTACGACTAGGTTAAGCCATTTAAGCTTCTTAAGCTCGCCCTCGAGCGGCGCGCCCTCATCTATTACCACGTAAATCGGAACTCCGAGGAACCTGTTGTGGCTCAGCGCCATGAACAGGGAGTCCCTCACCTTCTCGTTTGCAACCGAAGGTATTACTATCACTACGTTGTTAGCCCTGTTGGGGCTTCTCTTGGTCGTGTATGCCAGGGAAACTACAAGAACGATGAGGTATATGCTTAGAAGCCCCCAGTCCACGGTGACCGCGTACCTAATGTAGGGCTCGTTCTGGGGCAGCTGGAAGCTCGCTGCTATCTGCTCTAGCCCGGGGTCCGTGTTCGCACCCTGCACCTTAGTTGTGTGTTACAACATATATTAGTAACTCAGAGCCGCAGCCGTTGATAAGCTAATATAAAGCCTTCATGCGTATTCACGCCAGGTGTAGCCGCACTTAGTACACCTGTAAAACCTCGTAGGCGGCTCGTCGGCGGCCCTGGTCTGCATCATCCACGCTAGGACCTCGTCGTTGCCACACCTTGGGCACCTCACGCTCCCCTTAAGTACCTGCGCTGTCGGCGGAGGTGCATTAGCATCAACTACGACTATCTTCTCGCGCGGCGTGTGGACAACTCTTTGGCTGAAAGTTAGGGGCTGCCTTGCGCCGTTTGAGGCGGTGTCAGATACCACCTCATCGTAGCCGCACTTGGGGCAGACCATGTGCAGTTTTCCATTTATAACCTTAGGTCTCATTAGCGTACCGCACCTAGGACAGAACCTCATGCTCTGCGACATCTGCAGTCCCTCTTGTACAGTAAAGGTGCCTGAATACAGGTTAAATAGCTTGGTTAATTAAAACATTTTTGAAACTTATTATCTCATTTAATTGATTTAATAGAAGCCTTACGGATGAGGTCCTCCAACTCATTAATGCTGAGGCCCTTCTTGACCCTTCCGGAGGCTATGTTTTCATGGCCACCTACGTCCTCTATGGCGCCTATCCTGAGCAGCTCCTCAGCAAGCCTTATGGCCTCTCCGTGGCCGCTCCTTATTATGAGCAGGTCAGAGCCGTCGTCCTTAGACACTAGGAGCGCCGTAGTGGCCTTAGTTATCTTGTATATGGCCGACGCCAACGCGGAGGCGCCGCTCTTGTTCCACTTGCCTCTCGCGTCGACGAATTTAACAAATCCAACGTTCTTAGCTGAGAGCGCGAGCTGCATTGCGACATCCTTTATCTCCTTGTCACTTCTTTCCGAGACCTCAAGGCCCTTTGATATTAGGTCCTCGCTGCGCGGTATAACTGCTGAGACGTCAAACGGAAGCACGTTTGAGGCCCACCTAACGTACTTCAGCCAGAGGTCGGGGTTCTTGCTCTGGTTTATAGTCTTTGACATGGAGGCTGCGAGCTTAATCATGCCCTCAGTGGCCCCCCGGTTGTTCCTGCTGAGCCACCCTCCTCCTTCAAGCACGGCTGCGCTGGACACAAGGTCCTTTAGCCTGGGAGTGAGCTTAACGCCCATGGACTCAAGAAACACCTTAACTAGGACTGAAGTAGGCGATATCCCGACAAAGGCGACGGCCGAGTACTTGGACTCTATGTATGGGCTCTTCTCAATGGTCACTTTATGGTGATCGAAGTAGTAGATCTTTGGCCTGCAGCCGTTAGAAACCACTGAGTCCAAGGCCTGCTCGACCTCAGGTGTAAAAGGTATATCTAATATTACAAGGTAGTCCCAGCAAGGGTCCTTAAGTACATCACCTATATTCCTTGGACTTGACGGCCTGAGCTCTGGGGTGCACTTAGCGCCCTTGACTGGAAAGGCCCTGGCGGTCTCCTGGGCAAACAATATCTCAGCTGACGCTATAATTCCATCTGCATCCCAGTCCCCAACCACTAGCACCCTCGGGCACTGTCCTGCTTTAGTTGACATGGCCTTGTTAAACCCCTCTAACGGCCTTAACGCCTAAAGCTCGGAGCCCTTGCAGTCCTAATACCTAGGTTAGCTAAGGGCGTTGCCAGTGAAAAACTTTTTCTCCTAGTACCGCTTGCCCTTCTTTCGGTAAGGCCTACAGAGCCCGTTAATAAGGTGTATTACGCCGTCCTCCGCGGCAACTTCAAGGTCCTGCCCCTTGGCGTGCGTCATGGCCACTATGGCAGCTATTACAGCGTCCTCCTCGTCATCGGAAAGCCCAGTCTTAGTTAACTCAACTCCTGCAGCCCTGAGCAGCTCAAAAAGGCTGCCGCACCCGCTAGTTCTCAGCGCGCTGGTCGGGTGGGTCTCTATTACCTCGAAACCCTGCAGATCTTAACAATGAGGCTATGCTGATGCCTTTCTCTGCGAGCAACCTCATGGACCTCCACGAAATCGGCAACACCCTTAGGCCCATTCTGATCATCTGCAGGTCAACGTCCCTGTAGCTTGAGCTGGACAGGGTTAAAGGTGAGTCGATAGCTACAACCCTCGGCGAGAGCTCACCTACGGCTTTAACTATGTCTTCTGTGCTAGTTGCAAGCTCTAGAGAAACCTTATTGTTAAGTATGGCAGCTATTGCGCTAGGCCTTCGGACGGCCAAATCAACGCCAACGTAAGGGCCCTCGCTCATGGCACGAGCCTCTCGGGGTCCCTTGGAAGCAGCCTGGCCTCCCTGACGTTCTCAAGGTTAAGGAACTGCTTCACTATTCTCTCGAGCCCAAGTCCTGCGCCTCCGTGGGGAGGTGCACCGTACTTAAAGAAGTTCAGGTAGAACTGGAACTTGTCGGGGCTGAGCCCCTTATCCTTTAGGTTGGCAAGCAGCTGATCGTACCTGTGCTCCCTCTGGCTTCCAGTAGCGATCTCGAGACCTCTGAACAGGAGGTCGAAGCCGAGGGTCCAGTCAGGCTCACCCGGCTTGCGCATTGTGTAGAACGGCCTCACGCGCCACGGGTACTCGGTCACAAAGATGAAGTCACTGTCATACTCCTTCTGGGCGTAGTCACCAAGGAACCTCTCTGCGGAGGGGTCTAGGTCCTCCATGAACGGCACCTCATGCTTATACCTCTCCTTCAGCACCTCATAGGCCTCCCTTATCGTTATCCTTGGAACCCTTTCGGGTACCCTTAAGTTCAGGTCATACAAGGTCCTCACAGTCTTAAGCGAGGGGTCCTCCAGGGCCTCCTTAGCTAGGTACTTGAAGAACGACTCCAGCACATTCATGACGTCCTCAGGCCCATCAATGAACCCCATCTCTATGTCAAGCCCGTGGAACTCCGTGAGGTGCTTGACCGTGTGGTGGGCCTCGGCCCTGAACACGGGCCCTACCTCGAAGACCCTCTCTAGGCCCGCTATCACGGCCATCTGCTTGTAGAACTGAGGGCTCTGCGCAAGGTAGGCCTCCCTACCGAAGTATATTACAGGGAACACCTCAGCCCCGCCTTCAGTTCCAGCTGCAACTATCTTTGGCGTGAATATTTCGACAAAGCCGTTCCCCCTGAAGAACTCCCTAAACTTGTTAGCTACCCATGACTCAAACTGAAATATTGCAGAAACCTTTAGGTTCCTCACATCCAGCCATCTGTAGTCAAGCCTGACGTTAAGCTGGGCCTCCGTGCTAGTTGCCGGCTCAAGCGGTATAGGCTCAACGGGCTTAGACAGTATCATAACTCGCGTGGCCTGTAGCTCGTACCTGAACTTGCTCTTGCTCTCCACCAGCTTTCCGTCGAAGCAGGCCACGGTCTCCTTAATTATGTCCTTCGAGAGCTCTACCTGGTCTTCGGGCGTGACCCCCTTCTTAACCACGACCTGCAGCACGCCGCTCCTGTCCCTAACTATTATGAACCTGACGCCGCCTAGGTCTCTGACGTTGTCGACCCACCCGCACACCCTAACATCATTTCCTAGCAGCCCAGACGCCTTGTCATAGACGTCTGATATAAACATGCTCTTTAGCAAGCTCCGTGCCCTTCTGGCTTCTACCTTGGGCGTTATAAATTTCTTTTAGTAAGTGTGGCCTAACTTTAAAGCCTATTATATTTCCACGATATATACAGAGGGGGTCCTGTTGCCTTCGTCAAAGCTGGTGGGCCTGAGGGACGCCTTAGACCTAGTCAGGAACGGGGACGAGATAACCATAAGCGGCATGACATTCTTTAGGAACCCCGTTCACTTCATAACGTCGTTAATAGTGTCAGGCAAGAAGGACCTATCCTTCGTCGACAGGGAGCCGGGGTTCGGCCTTGACGTCTTGGCCGCGTCTGGGGTCCTAAAGAGGATAAGGGCTGCCATGGCTACCTTTGAGCACTTCGGGCTCGCCCCGAGCGTTAGGAGGGCCGCCGAGAGCGGCGAGGTAACCTACATCGAGGACACCTGTGGCGCAGTAATAGCTGGCCTAAGGGCTGGGGCTCAGGGGGTTCCCTTTGTGCCTGTTAGGGGAATAATAGGCTCGGACCTGGTTAAACTTCACGAGTCGATTGGGACCTGGAAGCTCATAGAGGACCCCTTCACTGGAGAAAAGGTGGTCGCTGTAAGGTCGATAGAGCCTGACGTGGCAATAATCCATGTACAGGTTAGTGATGAGTTTGGCAACGCCCTAATAATGGGCCCGAGGTATGAGGATGAACTTAAGATTAGGGCCTCTAAGAGGGTTATACTCACCGCAGAGAGGGTAGTGGACACCGATGAGCTGAAGTCAATGTTAAAGTCGTTAGGCGCTCAGCTATCAGCTACGTCCCTCTACGTCACGGCCGTAGTTAAGTTGTCAGGGGGCGCGTGGCCCACCGGCGTCTACGGCCTTTATGAGCCAGACTATAATGCGATACGCGAGTACTACGAATACGCCAGGATGGGCAAGGCGATGGAGTGGGTTCGACTCAACCTGGCCCAGAGGTGGTCCTGATGTCCTCAAGGCCAACAGATCTCATGGTTAAGTGCATGGCGAACTTTATAGAGGACGGCGACTTTGTGTACCATGGTCTCAGCAGCGTTCTGCCCACTTTGGCAATGGTTTACGCTGCAAGGTACCTTCACAGGGACTTCATATGGCATAGCGTCGCAGAACCCTTCATGCCAGACCCATCTAAGGTCATAGTTAGGCCCTCGACAGGGGACCCCTACATGGAGCCAGACGGGGTGGCATACTTTACAACTATAGACGCGTTTGACCTGGCGGCAAGGGGCAGGATGGATTTAATGTTCTTCGGCGCGGCGCAGGTTGACGAGGAGGGCAACGTAAATCTTACCTCGATAGGGCCGTATGAGAGGCCCAGGGTTAAGCTGCCAGGGGGCGCGGCGGCCGCCTACCTGTTCCCATTAGTTAGAAAGATTGTTGTGTGGGCCAGGCATGAGCCTAGGGTGCTGGTGAAGCATGTAGACTTCGTCACCGGAAGTGGAAGGGTTAGGGTTGAGAGGGGCCTTAAGCACTTCTTGTGTACAAACAGGGCTTTAATAGAGTTCACAAGGGAGGGGCCAGTCCTCAGAGCAGTCTTCGAAGGCTTTAGCGTTAAGGACGTTGTAGAGGGCATACAGATGAGGCTAGCGGTGCCTCAGGAGTTAGGTGTCATAAAGTCGCTGAGCGAGGATGAGCTTAAAGTGATAGATGCCGCTGACCCAGCGAGGTTAAGGTATGAGGAGGGCTATGGCTAGCCGCCCTCCGCTGGCGGGGTGAAGGTTGCCGAGAAGCCGTAGGCCTTCTCTTCGCCTGGACTAAGTATTGAGAGGCCTATTCCGTTATGGTACGCGTCAGGCGCCCCGCTCATGGGCTCCAAGGCCACGGAGCCCCTGACCCCAGTATAGACCTGGAAGTATCTCATGTTGCTGGAACTTAAGGTCACGTAATCCTTGCCGTTCAGCATAAGCTTAATTATTCCAGAAGGTATGTAGAAGCAGTCGTCATAGCTTCCATCATGGTCTGGGAACCTGTCCTCCCTCAGCTCGCCTGTAGGTATCTTGTTAAGCGATACGCACCTGTACACGCTGCCTGTGGAGACCAGGCTCCAAGCGCTATCGCCAACTACGAAGTATGGGTGCCAGCCAACAACTAGGGGGGCCCTCCTCTGCCCTACGTTCATGATCCTAGCCTCAGAGGTCAGCGTGCCGTTGCGCATTTCATATGATACCGTTATCTTTAACTTAGAAGGGTAACCTTCGTGCTCCAGCACAGTGCTCAGCTCAACCCTGTACCCAGTCATGTCAACCAAGTCAAAGTCAACCCCAAGGAGAAGGCCATGTATTGCGTTGCCTTCACTGTTGAGCGGCAGCGAGTAGGTTATGCCGCCAAACGTGTAAGTGCCTCCCTTGACCCTGTTTGCGAAGGGTGCAAGGAAAGCCATCCCAGCCTTGGTGGGAGAGTCTGGGTTACCAGGAAGTATCAGGTCTCTGTCAAGGTACTTCAGCGAGGACAGGTAGGCGCCCCTCTCATACACCTCAGCCACATACCTGCCGTCAGATATTGCAATCATATTACGCACCTCAAGCTCCTGCGCATAGATATGCTCCTGTGAGCTAATAGCTTAGCCCTCAGCCGTCTCCCTTACAGCCAAGGCTAACTTAGGCTCATGCGATCGCTCTCTGATAAAAGGTTTTCTTAGCAGACGCGCAACCTTAGAGCGGGCGAGTGAGGAGAACTTACCCGTCTGACGCAGTGCTGAGGGCTAGGGTTGCCGACGCCCACTGAAGGCTTGAGCGTTTCTTGATTAACTTCATGATATGACAGTGCTTTAGCGTTTAAGGGCCGCGGACTTATCAGAGGTAGGAAGTTTATGAAGCCGAGGAGCCTGCTGATAGTCGATGGATATAACGATGAGCCAGGAGGCCTAGGGGTACCTCCCTACATAGACGTGTACCCTAGGTACATAGCAGGCGCCGTGTGGGCCGTTGACAAGGACTATAGAGTAATGTACATGTCTGTCGACGAGCTTAGGGCGCGCACCCTCGTGGATAAAGTGATGAGAAGCTTCGACGTAGTAGCCTTCGTGGCCGGCGTAGTAGTGCCAGGTAAATATATAGGAGGAAGGCCAGCTACTGCAAGCGAACTAATATCGTGGGCTTCGTCAATAGAGGGCCCCATCAAGGTGCTTGTTGGGCCGGCGGCTAGGTGGGGAATGGGCCCCGAGGGAGGTCAGGAGGCATTCCCTCCATCAGCTTTTAGGTCAAGCTTTGACGTGTTGGTGACTGGCGACCCTGAGGAGTACTTTTACGACCTATTCCTATATGGCGAGGAGAAGGCCTCGCCCAGGTCCATCAGAGAAAACTACGACAAGGTCAACAGGTTTGCGGTGCTTGGATCTAAGATAGTAAGGTATCACCCGAGCTACGGCAAGAACCTCATTGCAGAGATAGAGACTTACAGGGGGTGTGCGAGGTGGGTGAGCGGGGGGTGCTCCTTCTGCGTTGAGCCCCTCAGGGGAAGGCCAATAGCTAGGTCTCCCGAGGCTATAGCGACTGAGGTAGGGGCCCTGTATCAGCAGGGCGTCAGGAACTTCAGGCTTGGCAGACAGGCAGACATACTAGTGTATGGGTCTGAAAAGCTTGGCGAGGACGAGTGGCCAAGGCCTAACGCACAGGCGTTGGAGAGGCTGTTCTATGGCATAAGAACCGCAGCGCCGAACGTCTCAGTGCTTCACATAGACAACGTGAACCCAGGCACCATATCAAGGTACCCTGATGACTCCAGGGAGGCCCTCAAGGTTATAGTTAAGTACCACACACCGGGAGACGTGGCGGCGCTGGGGATAGAAAGCGTCGACCCTAAGGTTATCAAGATAAACAACCTTAAGGTATCCATGGAGGATGCGCTCAGGGCCCTGGAGCTGATCAATGA
>CAYFFU010000021.1:0-13744 GCA_964342665.1 uncultured Desulfurococcales archaeon | reverse complement strand
CCGACGAGCTCGGGCCGGCGTGGTACCTGTAAAGCGTAAGCGGCTCCCCCAGGTGGCAAAGCGTCGACCCCTCCTGGGCCAGCGCTATAGCGTAGAGGGCAGTGTCGAAGGATCTCCTTATGGACCTCAGCAGCCCGGCCCCGGCCCTCAGGGCCTCCGAGCTCATAGCTACGGAGGAATTGTTGAAGCCAACCATTAGCCTCTTTATGTGCCTCAGGGGCGCCGTGGAGGGGGTGAAGCAGAGCCGCCCCCCGCCGGCCCCTACGCTGCCCACCTGCCTCCCGGAGTCGTCAACCATAAGCTGGGCGTTGTGCAGGTAGGTGAGCCCCCTGCCCTCCCTGAACGCTTTAGCAACCTCGCTCAGCCTGTCCTCCCTGTACATGTCGTCATCGTCAAGGAAGGTTATTACATCGCCCTTCGCCTCCTCTATGCCGGAGAGGACAAAGGGGCCGTACCACTTCTCGTCACTGTAGACCCACCTCCAGCCGTTGCGCCTTACCACGCTGTCAATGCCCTCGTCCTCGAAGTTCTTGACAACTATGACTTCAAATTTATCTTTACTGAGCGTCTGCCTTTCAAGGCTGTGAAGCGCCTCGGGCAGGTACTGCCTCCTGTTGTAGGCGGTAACTATTACCGAGATGTAAGGATCCTGCTCTCAACTGCGGCTGTGCCATAGCCTTTTAAAAGCCTGAGGGCGGCCGGCCTCACGCCCAGTACTGTGCCAGCTCTGAGGACGTTATTACTGGGAACAGCTTCCTCATGTTTGCCAGGGACCTCTCGTGGGCCTCCCTGTCGTACGACGACACTGCGTCAGAGACTATTACTGGCACGAACCCGAGGGCGTAGGCGTGCCTTGCAGTAGTCTCAACCCCTATCTCAGTCGCTATGCCGGTTAGCACCACTGCGTACCTGCCCGAGTTCCTGAGCAGGAGCTCCACGTTGGTCCCAACGAACAGGGAGGTGGTGTTCTTGTTGACGACTATGTCGTTGGCCTGGGGCTGCACGACCAGGTCCATCTCCTCAGGCCTGAGGGGGCTCCTCCACTGCGCGAACCTGAGGCTCACGGGCTCGAAGCCCTGGGGGTACGGAGTTATCCTGGTGAATATTATGGGCACCCCGGCCCTCCTGGCCGCCCCTATTGAGGCGTTCAGCGCCTTCAGGAACTCCTCCCTGTTGAATATGTTGTTGTAGAGCGCCCTGTGCACGTCCCAGACAACTAGGACGGAGGTGCTAGGCCTCAGGACGTCCTTTAGCTGGGCCTGGGCTGACACGCCCTAACACCCGCAGATATATCGGGCGGCGTGCATTTAAGCATTAGCGTGACATGAAAGGCCTTTTATTAGCCCTCTCGCAGCGGCTGTAGAGGCAATGAAGCCTTGCATATCAGTGATGGCTATTGCGTTCATAGCGAGGAAGAGAGGCCGCGCCGTCCAAGGCATTGCACGGCCTTGAGGCCCAGACAATTCTTAAAGCATCGCTACCCCTTGAACCTGCTCTAAGGTCGGCTGTTCGACGCAGCCACTCACTCGTCCCTGCCTGCGTCGCCGTCCATAGCAGGGGCCGGGAGGCCGAGGCCCAGCCATAGCCTCGAGGCCACCCCCCTTAGCTCTGCAGGCAGCGCCTCCATGAGGGCCCCGTAGTCGTCGGCCCTGAGCACCCCCAGGGCCCTGACGCTGGCCCACATTATAAGCAGCCCGAACGCTATGTAGGCTGGCAGCAGGTAAATCGACATGCCGGTCGCGAGCCCCAGCGCAAGGGTGCCCAGGAACACTGCCAGCGATGAGGCTGCAAGCCTAAGGTAGTCCTGCACGTTAACCCTCAGCAGGCCGTACCCCCTGACCCTGGGCATTGCAACAGCCAGGAAGCCCGCGAGCCTGGCGAGCACGTAGGCGACAGCGGCGCCGGCGGCGAACCAGAGGCTTATGAGGGGAGGGGCCAGGGCGGCCACAACTGCGGCTGAGACCACGGACTGCAGTGCCAGGGCCCTCGAGTCCCTCTTGGCGGCCAACACCATGGTTATCGGTATGTCGTATGTCATCAGGCTGTGGCCAACGGTGAGTATCGCGAAGGCCTCCCAGTCGTGCACGAACCTGGGCCCCAGGAAGAGGAGTACCAGTGGCCTTCCTAGCGCCGCAACGAGGAGCAGTGGGGGTATTGAGAGCGTGGTGACGTACCTCACCGCTTTCTCCACGGCCTCAGGCGTCAGGCCTCCCCTCTCCTCGAGACCTATGATGGCAGGCCCCAGGGCGCCCGCTATGGAGCCTGGGAGCATCTGGGGCACAGTAGAGGCCAGCATTATCGTTGAGTAGGAGCCAAGCTCCGCCAGGCCAAGCCTTGAGAGGACGAAGAGCCTGTCGACGCTCTGTAGCAGGGTCACCACGGCGCCACTTAGGGCAAGCGGGGTGGCGTACTGGAGCACGGGCCTGAGCGGGTGAGGAGACCTGGGGCCCAGAAGGAGCTCCCTGGACCAGTACGTGTTGAAGGCCGCGTTAACCGCGTCCCCAGCTACCCACCCGGCTATCAGGCCGACAGCGCCATAGCCGGCGAAGAGCAGCGCTATACCGGTGAGGTACCTGGCCAGGGCCCACAGGATCTGGATCACCGACATCTTGCTGAACCTCATCATGGCCCCTAGGCCTATGCCAGCGTAGGCGTTGTAAGCGCCCAGGGCAGCGTCTAAAGCTAGGAGCCTCACTACGTTGGCATACGAAGGGGTTCTGTACATTAGGGCTGAGACCTGAGGGGCAAAAAGCAGGAACAAAAGCATGGTTGGGAGACCGCCCGAGAGGCCTATCGCGACACCGAGCCTGTAGAGGTGCCTGGCCCTCTCGGCCCTGCCGGCCTGGTACTCGCCGGTCACGAACCTGCCGAAGCCCCCGGCTGGCCAGGTCAGGGCAAGGCCCACGAATGACCAAATTATGGTCGTGTCGAAGTATGCCCCGAGGCCGCTGAGGCCCAGGACCCTGACTATTGTTAAGTAGAAGGCGAACTGCAGCGCCAGCGTGAACGTGTTGGCGGAGAGCAGCCTGGCGGCGCCCCTGAAGACCTTGGCCCTCAGCGACATCAGCGACTTACCTTCAAGGAGAATGGGTACGTCTCGCGGAATTAAAGGGTCAGCGATCCTTGATGGAAGCGAGCGCAGCCTTTGGCAACATGCTGGCTGCCCTTACCCCGTCGTGGACGCCGGCAAGTACATCAGTGGCCATCCAAGGCCTGTACGCTAACATTAGCAATGTGGAGGCTAACAGCCTACTTATTAGTCCTGCGCCTCTATGCCACTTTGTTATGAAGGCTGCGGCGCCCCTGGCCTTGAACCTCATCCTGGACCTCTCGTCCGTCTCAGACCTGTTTCCGCCATACTCAAGCGCCAAGTGGGCCACCCAGGCCCTCGGCTCGAAGAGTAGCAAGTAGCCGAGCCTCCTCACCTGCTCCTGGAGGTCGCTCTCCTCACGGAACGCTGTGGGGCTCTCGTAGAGCCTGTCATACCTAACCTTAGCCAGGAGGTCCCCTCTGAGGGCGAAGAAAGGCGTCAGGTAGGCGGCGATCCTTGGTCCATTAACAACGTCTAGGAACACGTAGCCTGTCACGAGCGAAAGCGCGTCGGCCACTGGCAGGTTCAGGAAGAAGTCTGGGTCAATGGCCCTTTTTGCCATGTTAACTACCCTCCCGCCTACGGCGCCCACATCGCCCGCACTGAACCATGACCTCATCAGGTTGAGGGTTCTGTCATCCAGGAGCACGTAATCGTCGTCAGCCATAACAAGGGGGTCGCAGCCTGCCTCAGCTGCTAGCTCGAGCACCCTGTTGCGGGCCCCCACGCTGCCCCTCCTACCAAGGCCGACCTCAGCGACCACCCTATCGTTATAAGCTGTGGTCACAGTTCTGTACTCATCGGCTATGGCATCATTGCTGGCGTCTGCTGCCACCACTGCCAGCTCGGCTCCATTGGCTAGGAAGCTGGTAAGGGAAAGCCTAAGCGCCGAAGGCCTGTTGTACGACGGTAAGCCAACGCAGAGCAAGCTATTCACACCACAGCTGAGCAAACCCAGGGAGGCGGGAATCCCTTCCGAGTAAGCCTATACCTAAGCTTTATATAGCTTGCCTTACAGGAAGCAGGCGCAAAAGCCATAAGGAAATTTATCGCCATACCTATGATTTGCAAGGTGTGACCGCTATCGGAGAAGCTTCTGTCACGCAACAGTGAGAGCAATTTACTAGCTTGTCTCGGCCAGGCCTTAGCTTAGGGAGATCGCCATCAGATGAAGTTGGAAACGCCATATACTCAGACCTGTGAACGCTAGAAAACGCAGACCCTTTGGTTGCCGCCATTAAAGATCTTGCTATCAAGACCCCAGAAATACCTGACGTATCTACGATTAGACAGATCTAGGTTTAAGGGATACGTTAGTTCCATGAATTCTCCTATATGTTAGAGCCTCTGGCATAAAAAGCAAGCTGCCTTGACTTATTATAGAAGATGCGAAAAGAGCTACGTCGGGCAAAGCAACAGTATGCTTAAGTAGAGCCCTAAGAGCGCCCTCTACTGGCTCCTTCCTTATCGCAATGGCTGTAGAGTAGCTATAGAGTATCCTATGGCATCGTGTACAAACCAGACGAGAACAACCAACAGTGTACTAAGATCCTGGCGATATTTTAGTGAGTTGCTGATATACAACTCTTCATTGACCTTATCAGGATGCTTCCCAAGCAGCTTACCATCATTGGTTATAACTAAGAACGGATGATGAAGGTAAATCAGATCTTTGACTTTATTAAACTTTTCGAGTACTTTCTCTAACTTCATAGGTAAGTACATGTCGTCATCGTCAAGGAACGTTATTACATCACCCTTGGCCTCCTCTATGCCGGAGAGGACGAAGGTGCCGTACCACTTCTCGTCGCTGTAGGCCCACCTCCAGCCATTGCGCCTGATTATTTCGTCTGAGGCAGGTCCTCGAAGTTCTTGACGACTATGACCTCGAACTTATCCTTGCTGAGCGTCTGCGCCTCAAGGCTACGGAGAGCGTCAGGAAGGTATTGCCTCCTGTTGTAGGCAGTAACTATTACTGAGATGTAGGGGGTTCCTTCGACTTCCGATTCCCAATTCCTATACCATGCTTGTTGATCAAGCAGAGTGTTGCCTTTTAAGGATTTCATTGACAGAACTTAAGCGAGCGCGTGATAAGTTGAAGCTCGTGGCTAAAGCTGTGATAGTCCACGTACATCACAGCTACCTCCCAATCAGGGGAGGCGTGGAGATAGCAATCTCTAGGCTCGCCGAGGAGCAGGCCAGGAGAGGCCACGAAGTACACATCATTACGGCCCGTTACGGCGCTAGAATGCGAGAAGAGGAGGTCAACGGGGTCTACGTGCACAGAGTTAAGGCGGTCAAGCTGGGCTTCCCTGACCTAACAGCCCCACTTGAGGTTCCAGCGGGGCTGCTCAGGCATGCAGACGTAGTGCACGCACACTCCCAGAACTCATACTTCAGCGTCAGGCTAGCCGAGGAGGCTGCGCGTCTCGGCGTCCCTGTGGCCTTCCACCTCATGGCCCTCGGATCCCTTGCCGACCACCCAAACCCACTGGTGAGGCTCATAGGCCCAAGGTACGCCAGGGTAATGGCCAGGAGGGCCATTAGGGCTGCGTCCGCCCTCATGGTTAAGAGCGCGTGGGACCTAGAGGTGGCCAGGTCGATGGGCGTCGAGGACCCGTTGCTCGTCCCAGACGGCGTGAGCGACGCCATGCTGGGGCTGCCAAGGGACCCTGACGCTGGCAGGAGGCTTGCCGGTCTCGACATGCCCTACTTCGCCTACGTGGGGAGGCTGCACAGGCTCAAGGGGGTCGACGTGCTGATAAGGGCCGTGGCCGAGGCGAGGAGACTCGGGGCCAACGTCGGCGTCGCAATAGCAGGCCCTGGGAACCCAAGGCCATATGTCAAGCTGACCGAGAGGCTGGGCGTCGAGGACCGCGTGAGGTTCCTCGGCTTCATCAGCGAGGAGGAGAAGGCGCACCTGCTCGACGGGGCCATTGCGCTAGTGGTTCCTAGCGTAAGCGACTACGCTGAGGCCTACTCCATAGTTGCCAGCGAGGCGTGGGCCAGGGGAAGGCCTGTGATAGCTAGCGCGGTAGGGGCCCTGAGGTACAGGGTCAGGGACGGGGTCAACGGCCTCCTCGTGCGGCCCAGGGACACCAGGTCGCTGGCTGAAGCCATGGTAAGACTCGCCTCCTCGCCTGAGGAGGCTGATAGGATGGGCGCCGCCGGAAAGCCAGAGGTCTTCAGCTGGTCTCAGGTCTACGAGATGGCCATGAAGGCTTACGGCAAGGCCCTAAGCGGTAGGAGGGCGTAGGTCTAGGGTCTTCTACCGTGCAGCGGAAGTCATGCGAAGCTGCTTTAAGGCTTCACCTTGTCAGCGAGAGGAACCCTATGTTTGTGTCTACTACAACGCTGTTATTTGAGGCAAAACTGTTTATGCGGCTCGACAGCAGCACGTAGTTAGGGCAGACCACATAGACGTAGTACACGAACTCCCTGTAGTAATACTCCAGGTAGACCCCGCTGGGGAAGCTTGGTGTCTCGTTTGAGCACCAGCTGCCATACCACGGTATATCTCCTTGAACAGCCGTCCCAGGGGCCAGCTCGCCCACGATGCCGGGCTGGTAGCCACCACTCTCTGTCACAACGTTCAGGAGGGTCAGACCCCCGCCTCTCTCTGGCACCGCAAGCTGGGAGTATCCAGTGTACTCTGTATAGATCGTCAAGGGCACCAGCAGCGATACTGCTAGAACCACCGCTGCAAGCGCCGCTCTGCGGTGCCTCCTGGCTTCAGCGAACAAGACCAGGGTCACTGACAAGAGACCTACCAGAAGCAGCGGAACCCTGTATGACCAGCCGAGCCCTATTGTAGTGGGGATCGAGAGCCCCGCCCCTATGAGACCCCCGCCCCCCACGGCGCCAAAGAGAGCTTTACCCCTCTTGTCCCTTATCATTGCTAACGCAAGGAAAAATGGCACCGCGAGGTCTAGTATGAACGTGTAGGCCTCGATCCTTACGGCCCTCTCGTACGGGACGTAGGCCTTTGCCGTGGACTGGGCTATCACCTGCGGGGCCTTAACGAAGAGGCTGCGGAGGGTACTTGTCACGACGTCCCAGTAGTAGTGGATGCCTCCCTGAACGAACCCATGCGAGTCGTAAATTCCCATGATTAGCCAGGCCGAGGCGACCGCAGCGAGCGCTGTCAAGGTGGAAGACCTTAAGCCCCTGCGGGTCAGCAACATGACTCCCGCCCCCAGCAGCGCCACTGTCCCCACGGCCGCAGGGTACTCGTGCGTGTAGACGAAGGCTAGGGACGCCAGAACCAGCGGCACCAGGCCCCTCCTCTCGGAGCTCGTGGCGGCCACTATGAAGAACGCCAGTGCTGCCGTAAACGTGACCGTTGCCCATGACTCCGACGCCGCGTAGGGTATTATGGGCCACAGGGCCTCGGTCATGGTAACCGCCGCCGCGGAGGCCCTCCTCCCTAGGCCCAGGGACCTTGCAAGCAGGTAGACTGGGGGGGCGACAGCTATGGACATTATCAATGGGAACCACTTGGGCGTGAAGAGCGCAGGGGCCGCCATGTAGTAGCCTGGGTGCCCCCAGAGGGCTAAGACCGACTCGGCGAAGGTGAACCAGAAGGCCCTGTTGAACCACATGAACGTCGGATAAGGTGTCACGTGGCCGTACATAGCCAAGTACATGCCTTCGCCCCAGAGGTGCTCGTAGGAGTCGCTGACCCAGTTGGCCAGGTAGTACCTTGAGACTAAGTCTGGGAGCAGGAGCTGCGCGGCCACTACTAGCGACGTAAACGTTACAAGCAGTGCTGCGAAGCACCTGTCGCCTAGCCTCTTGTCGCGGGAGGCGAGCAGCGTGGCAACCGCTGACGACGCGCTCACCAACGCCGTCAGGGGGCCTATGGCTGGGGAGAGCGACAGCGGACCATATATTTGGGTGTACGAGTACAGGGTGACGCTATTGGCGTGGTAAAGGTAACCTAAGTAGGCGAGCAAAGTCATGTCTAACGACGCCGTGATAACGTAGGGGGTCCTGCTATCCAAGGTAGCTCTGTCAACTATAACGCCTCCATGGGTATTAATATGCTTCTGCTCCGCCCGTAGGCCTAGACTGTTACCGATGTTAAGTAGTCAATGGCGTCAGAGCCGCTGCATAATGTTGTTAGAGACCGCAACCTTTTGTTAAACCAACGCATTCCATATATTGCAAGCCAAGCACGACTAGTCCCGCGTCTACCTGACTGTACAGTGTTTGCCGTCAACAATTCCTTTTGTCAGTAATGATGAGCTTAGCCAATCGAGTAAGTTTGATTGTTAGCTTTAAAGGCGGTGCTACTGCTGTTGTTGTACTTAGCTATGCACTACTAATTAGCTAAGCTGAGACTTTTAGCGGTCTAACTTAATTGCCTGGATTGTCTGGGCAGCACTTATACCCCCTCTTCCCTCTATTTGTAAACAAAGCGTTCAATTATCGAAATATCTACTTATGCTTATGCATGATATAGATACGTATATAGCCGTTGGCCCTAGCTATCACGGCAGTAACATCATCGCTAACGGTGTCGTGCTACTTAAATCAGCGCTCGCGTGACGTCAGGAGATCAATGAAGAACCCATCACCAATTACTCCTCCAGCCTGTCCTGCGATCCCCTGGAGACGGCCCTGTGAGCTAAGTGCAGGACCGGGTTGTCAGGGATGAAGGCGTACCTGTAGCCGCTCAGCGCTAGGGCAGCTCCCAGGTACTGCTCGTACCCTACCCCCCGCGCCCAGGCCCTGCTCTCCTGCAGCCTCACGCCCTCGAGCGCCTTGGTCCTGAAGGCCATGTTGACACCCCCTGAAGGGAAGCGAGAGGCAGATACCACCAGGTATGCAGGGGCCGTGGGCCACGAGGTACCTGGAGTCAACGTAGACGCCAAGCCTGTAGTCCCTAAGCTTCGTGTGCGGCCCCCTCAGGATGGGCGATGCCAGCCACCTGTAGAGCTCTACTACGAATTCGCCGTCGGACTCTGCCTGACCGACACTCTACGATCCCAAAGAGACCTCTCGCCCCTTATTATCGCTGGTGACATGAGAAAGAGCACTACAAGGTCGGTGTGCGTTTGCCTTAACTCTGACAGCGCCCTATAAGCGTAAGCTTGCGGTGCTCACCTATCCATAAGATCATGATGAAGCGAGGGGCATCAAGTAATAATTAATAGTGACTAGAATGTGATATTTGTAGTACCTATGTGGGCCCCTAAGAAGGGTCTTGCCAATATATCACCTTGACGTCTTACGGCTACGATAACTATGGATTTGTTTCAAGCTATTTAGGAGCTCTAAAAACACAATGCTGGCTGGAGACTAACAAGGGGAAGTAAACTATTCGCCATTTATCGCAAATACCGTGGTGATCAGCGCCTATGAGTTAACACGGCTAGGAGGTACTCGAAGCCATCATCAAGATTAATGTTTTCTCTGATTGATGCTAGCTTCTCTAAGTCTAGGTCATCTAAAGTCTTCACTCTTATTACCTGACTATCTTTGGCCTGAAACGACTCAGTAGCAATTATCGGAATACCAAGTTGCACCGGAAACCTATAAGACCCGCTGACACCTCCTGTGTCTTCCTGGGCGAACACGACATGAGAACAATCAGACATTAGTTCGAGCAGATCCCGCTCTGAGAAGAAACCGTCGTATATTTCTACGTTAGGGAACTTCGAGTACTTGGAACTAAGCTCAGCTATTACCTTAAGTGACTCCTCGGCAGCGTCTCTGGTAGCTGTGTTTATGCTAAGTATTAACCTACAGGGGATTTTGAGCCTTAAAGCTAGATCACATACCTTATCGAAGTTCTTATGACGCATAGCGAAGCCAAACGAGCATATGCGCAGCCCCGTCGCCCGCGCTCTCACTCCCAGGTCAGGGTAAGCTATGTGAGGGACGACGTAGAAATTCTTGAGACAGCAGGTGAGCCTGCTGTCAGGGTCTGTAGTTTTTACGAGTGTATTAGGGTGCAACGTGATCGGCAAGAGGTTAGTTAAATCAACTATGATGGCAAAAAGCAAGTGCCTAAGTGAGCGCCATACCGAATTCCACTGAGATCTTGGGCAACACAGCCACCTCCTGCTAAGAAGCCCTCTGCCTACATCTACGAGCGTCGCCATTATCTCTCGCAATGAGTAGAACCACCCATGTAGGTCGACATATATCGAGTCATCGAACATCAGCTCCCATAGAATCCTGTTCCAGTAAAGGCCAGGCTCGTGCTCAAGTATAGTCGGATACCTTCTGTCTCGATCTTTAAGATTCTTTATTAAGTTAACTCCTACTCCAATCCCCTCGAACCTCCTCTTAAGGTTCTCGGCATATATAGTGATGCCCTCCTGCCCTCGCATTGGGCTTACAATATTTACCTTTTCTGGCAGCTCGGCATGATCTTGCTTATTTAGCTTGAATGCTACGAAAAGCAGCGTGCACTCTAGGCCCTCGCATGTAATGGGCCCGTTGACCGCGTCTAGTTCGATACGTGAGAGTGGTGTAAAACCATGGACTTCAGCTATATTGAGCATCGATGTTATGTAGTCCTTGTTAAATATGCTCATACCAGCCATTCCTTGCACTGAGGAGCTGCTGTACATGATGCTCATCGCTAGAAAACCGCCAGCTTTAACTATTCGTGAGGCCTCCTCGAAGAACCTGTTCATAAGTGCAAGGACTGCTTTTCTGTCCAAGCGCGTCTTAGGCGACAAGGCTCTACGATTGTAGCTTATTTTGTTAATAGTTCTAAGGGCGAAGTAGGCTTTGAAGAAGCTAGGAGGCATGTGGGTGTTCAGCACGTCATCCCTATAGAACTTCACTCTCCAGTAATTAGGCTCGTCGTATACCCTTCTATCCGAGTCAATGCCAACTACCCGCTTATAGCCAAGCTCGGCAAAGAGCTGCAGAGTGCTGTTATGGTAAGCGTTAGAGAAAAGTAATCTGTCGTCTGCGCCTATCTGATTTTTCATGGCAAAGCAGTAAGACTTGTACATCTCGAAGAGCTGGCTCTCGTCAAAGATCGGCACCTTGACTGTCAATTTGCTAATCCATTCTCTGCATTTGCTTATATACAGGGAATTTAGAATGTTGCTTGGGCACTCGTCAACTTCACAAGATATAGCTGTCGTTTCGTTGCTCATGTCAGGCCAACAAATATAGAGTTTCCTAGGCCCTAGGTTTAAAAACTTCCTTCCATGGTATAGATCTTTTGGGCTCTCGAGCCAATCGGAAATTTAAAAATGGTAATGGTATAGACTTATTAAGTTCAGCTGTTAGAATCTTAAAATAACTGCTAGTTAGTATATCTTGGGTCTGAAATGTATTACACCGAGAAATTAAACATAGCCATCGTAATGATGGACTCCATCTATCCGCAGCGAGGAGGCGTACACGAACAGGTCTATCTATTGCTACGCGAGCTACCCAAGCTGGGCGCCAGGGCGGAGCTGGTGGCCTATCATATGAGGAAGGCCGAAGAGGTAGCGCCGAGACTTCTCTGGCTGAGATCTTTCTCATATAAGTTCGTTAAATCCTTGAGGCGGGCAGATTATGATGTGCTCCTGGTAGAGACTGCATGGTCGGTGCTGCCTGCGATAGCTTCAAGACTTGCAGGCGGCCCGAGGTGTGTGCTGCATCTTCACTCGATAGAGTCTAAACAGGACGTCGGATTAGGCCGAGTAGGGAGGGCTCTGGTGAGCGTTTTAGAGCGGCTCGGCAGGCTCTGTGACGCTATCGTGGCCTTATCTAAGGTAGACGCTAAGCTACTTAAAGATATGGGGTTTAAGAGAGTTTATGTGATCCCTCCGGCCATAGACCTAGAGTCCTTCGAGAGCGCAAGGCCGGCCGAGTTGAAAAAACCAGCCGTGGTATTCGTAGGAGGCATGGGATACCCTCCCAACAGGGAGGCAGCTCAGGTATTGATAGAGGTAGCCAGGATAATTAAATCAAGGAAGCGCGAAGTAAACTTTTATCTCGTCGGTCCCTCCCCACCCCCAGTCTCGCCGCCCATCTATGCGACCGGTTACGTGGAGTCCACGGCACCATACGTGCTTGGGGCCGATGTGTGCGTCGCACCCGTGTACCGCGGCGGCGGGATCAAAACTAAAGTTCTCGAGTATATGGCTGCCGGTAAGCCAATAGTGGCCACAAGGAAGGCGGTAGAGGGCATAGATGACATAAAGTACCTAGAGGCCTATACTCCCGAGGAGTTCGCCGACAGATTGCTGGACGTAATTGACGGGAATGTTAACGTGGACTTTGGCGAGAACGCAAGGATAGTCAGGGAAAGACACGCGCCCGAGCGAGTCGCGTCCAAAATACTCGAGGTCCTTGAGGGGGTGATACATGGGTAGGCTGAGCGTCGCGATGGTCAACGACTGGGTTAGCAACGAGAGACCTGGGGGCACATATAGGGTGCAGGGCTTCGCGCTGGGTCTCAGCAGGCTCGGCAACGAGGTTTACTTAGTGACGCCGTGGGGCGTTACGGAGTTCCGCGGGGACGCTAAGCTGGATCAAGTGGATGTTGGCAGCCCACTCTATTACTTCACTACCACAGTTCCCCTCCTCGCTAGTATGCTCCGGGCGCTCGGAAAGGCAAGGGGTCTGGACCTTGTCGTTGTGCAAATGCCCAGCCCTGTCACAAAGCCCCTCACTCTCCTACCCCTGCTAAGGAGGCTCGGGATCCCTGTCGTGCTCGACTTCGGCGATCCATGGTGGAGTGGGCATGAGCCTGAAGTCTATAAGGACCTCGCAGCGGTGCTCCTACGATACGAGCTGTGGAAATCCGTTGCTGTAACGTCGTCTAGCAAGCTCCTTCTAAAAGCTCTTACCCTCATCAGGCCCGATCTCAAAACGCTCCATATACCCAATGGCTTCGACGAGAGGCTCTTCAGGCCGCAAGGGAAACCAGAGGAAGGTCTCGTGGGGTTTCTCGGGAGGTTCTCAAAGAGGAACGGTAGCAGACTGATTATACCCATCCTAAGGCCGCTAGTTTCGAGGTACGGAGACAACGCGAGATTTCTGCTCGTCGGCAGTGGTGAGGACTTACCGATGATAATGCGGGAAGCAAGAGATGCAGGGCTATTTGACCTGCTAGAAATTACTGGGGCTGTGTCTCGAGAGCAAGTGCCGAGAATCCTATCCAGAGCGTGTGTACTTGTGGCCCCCTACGAGATCTCACGGGCTCTTCACTTTATATTTCCAACTAAGGTTCCCGAAATGATGGCGCTTATGAGACCAGTTATCACCGCACCACTGTACGAGGTGCTGACGACATTCAAGGTAGGCAAGGAACTTATAGTTGCAGATGAGCCGAAGCACTATGCTACTCAATTACATACCATAATAAATGATCCTGATATGTCGACCGACATAGCCTTAGCAGCTTACTCTAAGGTTACGAAAGAGCTTAGCTGGACAAGGCTTTCAGCCAGCCTTATAAGGGTAGTCCTTACGGGTTAACACAAGATAGCCAGGTGAACGGCCTTGGCAAGTCCACTGATTACAGTAATTGTTACGGCGCATAATAGGCGAAAATACATTAAAAGAGCGCTCGATTCTGTGAGAAGTCAAACGCTTAGCAGAGACAAATATGAGGTATTGGTCGTATCAAACTTTGAAGACAAGTACGAGGGGCTCAACAATCTAAGGTGGATCCACACTGAAGAAGGG
>CAYFFU010000020.1:0-14201 GCA_964342665.1 uncultured Desulfurococcales archaeon | reverse complement strand
CTGGGGCCGCCGGCGGGATTTGAACCCGCGACCACCGGCTTACAAGGCCGGCGCTGACGGCCCGCGCAGGGTCTACCGGCTGAGCTACGGCGGCCCAGACCAATAAGTGCAGCTTGCCTTAAAAGCATTAGTCGCGGCCGAGCGGCCTCTGCTAGTAAACGTCAGAGCGCCCGTGAGACCTACAGGATAAAGCCTACGCTGCCCACCTCCATCCTCAGTGAAGATCATACATGCCGCTGGCGTACGCCTACCTCTCGGGGGTTCACCCCCTGCTGCCTGAGGAGGAGTTGAAGGCACTCGTCGAGGTCAGCGGCCAGGCCTACAAGCCGCTAGCCAGACTTGACCAGCTCGTGATACTAGATGCCGATTACAAGGTCCTAGCGCTAGCCGTTCGCAGGGCGGCCTACGTGAGGGAGGTCGGACAGGTCCTGTGGTTTGGGGACCTGGAGGAGCTGCTAGGATCTGTCCCGCGTGTGGCTGAGGAGCTTAAGGAGCTTGGCGTCGGCAGCGTTAGGCTTGAGGCGGCCAGCGTTAAAGTAAACGTAGACCTAAGCCGTATAATAAGTGGAACCCTTAGAGCGCTGGCGGAGCTCGGCGTTAGGCCAAACCTGGCCTCAGGCAACAGGCTCAGGCTCCTGGTCAGCGAGGGGGCAGGCCTCATAGGCCTAGCTGAGGGCTTCAGCGACCTCGGGGACGTGGCAAGTCGCTCACCCCCCAGGAAGCCGTTCTGGCGCTCTGGCGAGCTCGACCTGAGGCTCTCAAGGGCCATGGTTAACATCTCAAGGCTCAGGGAAGGAGATGTCTTCCTGGACCCATTCTGCGGCACAGGCACGCTGGCCGTGGAGGCCGAGCTGGTAGGCGCCTCCAAGTCGGCGTGCATAGACATAGACAAGGGTATGGCATATGGCTCGGTAAAGAACTTCAGGTACCTTGGGCTTCAGGCAGGCGTCATAATGGCGAACTCCTCTGAGGCCCCCCTTAGGGACGAGAGCGTGGACGCCATAGCGACGGATCCTCCTTACGGCAGGTCAACTAGGATGCCTGGCTTCTCGTATGAGGGGCTCGTGTCAGGCTTCCTGGAGGAGGCTGCTAGGGTTCTGAGACGCGGCGGCTACGTAGTCTACGCTGGGCCGGCAGAGCTGAGGCCTTACACGCTGGCCGCCGACGCCGGACTGAAGCTCGTCAGCAGGCTTGACCAGTTCGTCCACTCATCCCTTGTCAGGCAAATAGTTGTGGCTAAAAAGGTCTGATAATAGATCTCACGAGGAGGGAGTCTTGGCGAGGCAGGTCGAGCTGATAACGCTGGGCACGGCGGCCGCCCTCCCCAGCCTTGAGAGGTTTACGGCTTCATACCTAGTCAGGGACTGGATGGGGAACTCCGTGCTCCTCGACGCTGGGGAGGGGACGCAGCAGAGGCTCAGGCAGGCGGACGTGCCGCCGACTAGGATTGACTACATAGCGATAACTCACGGGCACGGAGACCACATAAATGGGCTACCAGGTCTGCTGGGCACCATGCAGCTGAGCGGCAGGAGGTCAAAGCTGACCATCATAGCCCCTAAGTATATTGCTGACGCTATTAGGGAGCTGGTGAAGTCAGGGGGGATAGATCAGTCATTCCCTGTCGAGGTCGTAGATGTAGTAAACGACACGGGAAGCCTGGCACTGTTTGACAACGGCAGGGACAAGCTGATCATAAGGTGGTTCAAGGCCTGTCACTCAATAGAAGCCTACGGGTACACCCTGGAGTGGGTCCTAGGGCCAAGGGTTGTGGGGGCCAGCACGCCTGAGGAGGCCCAACGCCTGCTGGCCAGCGGGGGCGAGGGGGTGAGCAGGCCAAGGCCTTTCAGGATCTCATACACAGGCGACACCTCTCCCTGTGAGAGCGTAGTAAACGGGGTCAGGGAGTCTAACATATTAGTGCACGAGTCCACTTTCGACAAGTCCATGGAGTCCGAGGCGCAGAAGTACGGCCACAGCACAAGCGTAGGGGCCGCCAGGGACGCCGCGCAGGCCAACGCTAAGAAGCTGATACTGACCCACATAAGCACCAGGTACGAGGGCTTTGAGGCGTTACAGCTTCAGGAGGAGGCCAGGGAGGTGTTCCCCAACTCTGTGTTGGCGTGGGACCTGGCCAGGTTCATATCATATGTCTAGGGGTCAGGCATGCCCTTCTCCCAGAGCGGCCTGCCCCTGGCCGTCTGGGGAGCCAGCCAGTCAATCACGTCCCTTATGTTAGGGTGCTCTATGGTCACCTTTATTGGCCCAAGAGGTGACTCGTCACCCCACGTCAGGAGGCTGACCTTGCCCTCATAGGCGGCCTGCTTGTGAAGCAGCAGCGTGACGCTGTTGCCCTTCACTGACTTAAGCAGGTATGACCTGGTGGCCTCCAGTATCTCCTGCACCCTGAGCTGCCTGTGGAGCCTGCTTAAAGACGCCAGGGAGCTCGAGGTGGCCCTTATCAGCTCATAGTCACCCATCTGGATCCTCTCAACATTTTCAGGCTCGAACAGGTTCTCTATGGCCTTCATAACCTTGCTCTCGTCCTCGGTAGGCCGCAGCTCAGCCTCGACAACGATCTTTCCACTGCCCACCCCTTATCGCCTCCGCCAGCTGACTCGCCTGCCTTATTAGCTCTTCAGCTGAGAGCTCGTTAACAATCATGTAGTCCGACATGGCTATCACGTCGCCGATGCCGTACTCAAGGTTCTTGAGGTCCCTGAGCTTCACGTCATCAATGGTAATGCTGCTCTCCCTGGCCCTCGACAGCTCCCTCCTGGCCCTTATTGCAGGCGCCGCGTGTACGGCTATTACGCAGGTAGGCGCTATGCTCCTGAATATTTCAACCTCCTCAGGGCTCCTGACGCCGTCCACCACGACATACTCTGCGTTCAGCCCGCTTATTATGTCCTTAGCCAGCAGGCCCACAGCCCCTCTCCCATACTTAGACCTAAGCTCTGTGGCGACCATCTCTACGTTGCCCGCGGTCAGAGGCAGGCCCCTCCTGCTCACCTCAGCTCTAACTATGTCTCCGAGAACTACTACCTTGGCGTTTAGTAGCCTCGCCAGCTCGCTTGCCAACAAGCCCTTGCCGCTGCCGGGCATGCCAGTTACGGCCAATATTAGCATGTGAGCCCGCCGCAGACGTAGGTTACCCTAGCTTATATCCTATCCTTCTCAGGAACTCCCTCCTCTCCTTTACATCTGCATCGCTTTCGACGCCCAGTGGCTTAAAGCCGTCACTGACGCCCAGGAGGGCCCTGCTCTCGCCTAGATCTGCGACGACTACCTTTACTGGGTTCGCGGTGGCTACGTCTACCGAGACGACCTCCTGTACGCCCTTAATTGCATTTAAGACGTTTATTGGGTAGGCGTTCCTTATATATATCACAAATACGTGGCCGGCGCCTATCTTTAGGCACACGTCGGTGGCAGTTCTGATAAGCTCATCGTCGTTACCCTCCCTCCTCACGAGCCTCTTGCCAGACGCCTCACAGAAGGCTAGCCCAAACTTTATTCCAGGCGACGACGTTACAAGGGCCTCATAGAGGTCCTCCGTAGTCTTTATGAAGTGGCTCCTCCCAATTATTACGTTAGCGCCGTCAGGGATAGGAACATCTATAACTTCCAGCTCGACCACGCGCGGCACCCAGCAAATCCAGGCGGCCCTAACTTAAAACCCTGAGGTCTCAGGCCTCTGAGGACAGCTCCCTAAGCCTCCTCTCAAAGCCGATCCTCTCGAGCTCTGGGACCAGGTACTCAGGCACGCAGCTGGTCCAGCTGGATGACCCATCAATTATCAGCTGCCTTATCTTAGTTCCGCTGCAGGACTCCCTGTTAAACATGGGTTGCCTGATCGCCGCCAGGCCCATGTCGTTGAAGAGCTGCAGGACTAGCGGGTTGCCTGAGACTACGCCGTCAAAGTCACCTAGAAGCATTCTAAGGTACTGCACCCAGACCTTGTTCATCTCTATGTCCATGATCGGGACCACGTAAACCCTTTTACAGAAGTCGTCACCTAGCTCCTTTGAAAGCACCAGCCTGAGCAGGTAAAGCCTCTCGCCGGCCGTGAGCGGGTTCTTTATGGAGAAGCTGTCCTGGGCGCTACCTATTATCACGACAAGCTCATCGGCCAAGTCAAGTGCGTACTTTATTGCGCTTACGTGGCCCTTGTGCGGCGGCTGAAATCTGCCAGGAAACACAAGCCTCTTGAACCTGTGCACTTTGTCACCCTAACTATGAGCTGGCTATCAGTTTATTAGCTAAACTACTTCACCGCGCATGGTCGATGAAGGGGCTCTTGGGCGCGGCCCTAGCCCAGAGCAACGTATAACCTTCTGTCGAGCGCCGTTAGACAGGCTATGATTCCAGCCTTGAGCAAGGGTGAGCCTGAAGGTGGACGAGGAGTCCAGCTGGGACAAATACGACGATGTTGTCTTTGCTGACAGGTCAAGCGATGAAGCTAGGAGGCTTGCCGATAAGTACGGGTATCTGCCATACATAGTTGAGAGGTACATGGAGCTGCTAGGGCCAGAGGCTGAGGACCTGCTGGAGGCAAACGAAGTCCCGATGCCAGAGACCATAAGGTGCAACGACTTTAAGGTGAGCTGCAGCGACCTGGTCTCAAGGCTAGGCGAGGCTGGCTTTGAGGTTGAGAAGGTGCCGTTCCTGCCCCACGGGTATCAGGTGCTGAGCGCGCCCATAAGCCCTGGGGCGACGCACGAGTACCTCAAGGGCTACTATTATCTTCAGGACCCTGGCTCGATGATGATAGTTTACACGCTGTCGCCCAGGCCTGGCTCCGTGGTCTTAGACATGGCTGCCGCGCCCGGAGGCAAAGCAACGCAGGTACTCCAGCTCACCAGGGACTCAGCCCTACTGATAGCAATAGAGCCTAAGAGGGACAGGATAAGGGCCCTCAGGTCAAACATACAGCGCATGGGGTTCAGCAACTATATTATAATAAGGGGTGATGCCAGGTTCGCTAAGGTTGGGCTTACCCCTGACTTTGTACTGCTGGACGCGCCGTCTAGCGGGGAGGGGATAATAAGGAAGGATCCAAGCAGGAAGAGGCGGACCACCCTCAGCGACCTAAGGAGGATACACTCGCTGCAGCTAGAGCTCCTCGGCAGGGCGTTAGAACTAGTAAGGCCTGGGGGCTTTGTTACGTACTCCGCGTGCTCTACTGCTGTCGAGGAGGGCGAGTACGTGGTTCATAAGGTTGTGTCAAGCAGGGACGACGTTACAACGGAGCCCCTGACGAGCTTCCCTGTGGTCAAGGCCTTCGAGGAGTACAGGGGCATACAGTTTGACGACAGGGTTAGAAACTGCGGTAGGCTATTCCCTCACGTTCAAGGTACGGAGGGGTTCTTCGTATGCAGGCTAAGGCGCCTAGGTTAAGGGAGCTAAGGGGCCGTGAGGCCAAGAGGCTAGAGGAGTTTGCCAAGGGTCTCGGCGTTAACTTAAGCGCCATAGCCAGGAGGCCTATGGCTCTTGAGGTGCCCGAGGGTGAGTACGTTGACGTATTTGACGTACCTAGCTATGTTGAGGCAGCCCTGGGATCCATAGGCTCTGCCTACGCTGCGGGCTACTACCTGGGCTTCATTGACAAGGACGGCTTCCACCCAGGCTTGACGTTGGCGCAGAGGCTCGAGAGGCTGTGCTTCACAGCTATTGACTGCATAGTGCTTGACGAGTGGGGAACCAAGGTGTTCCTCTACGGCAAGGAGGTCTACGGCGATCACATAATAAAGTTTAGGGAAGGCCTTGCCGTGGTCCTGGATCCCTCGCTGGAGTCTATAGGGTGGGGCGTTGGCGCACGCATTACACTTAAAACCAGGCACCTAACTAAGGTTGAGCCAGTGAAGGACCTGGGCTGGTACTTGAGGAGGGGTGGCTAAGGTGGCGTTCAAGGATGGCGATTTCGTGCTAATAAACTACGTAGTGAGCGTGAAGGACGGCGATAAGGAAGTAGTACAGGATACAAACATAGCTGACGTTGCTAAGAAGAGCGGCATCTATGACTCAAATAAGAGGTATGAGCCATACTTAGTTGTCGTGGGCAGAAGCCAAGTCCTGAAGGCCATAGACGCGCAGCTGAGGGACATGGACGTAGGCCAGAGGAAGGAGTTCACGGCGGCCCCAGAGGACGCCTACGGCCCGTACAGGGAGGACCTTATAATAAGGGTTCCCATAAAGCAGCTCAACAGGTACGGCATAACGCCGGTAGTGGGAAGGAGGGTTGAGGTAGGCGGGAGGATAGGGGTCATTAGGAGCGTCACCGAGAGGTTCGCTTACATAGATTTCAATCACCCGCTGGCAGGCAAGGACCTTAAGATAGAGCTTGAGGTAGTCGGCAAGCTTGAGAGCCTAGAGGACAAGGTCAAATACCTAGTGGTAAGGTACATTCCGCTGGATAAATCACTGATACAGATTTCTCAGGAGCCTGATGGAACTTTAGATATATCGCTGCCTCAGGACACAATGGGCTTCTCAGACCTGGAGTCAAGGCTGCAGCTCCTCGCTAATGACCTGAGCTCGCTGCTAGACGTAAAGTCAGCCAAGGTAATAATATCGCTCGTGACGCCGAGAAAGGAGGGTCAGGCGCAGGCGGCGCAGGCCGGGGCTCAGCCTGCCCAGGCTGCTGAGGAACAGGCCCAGCAGTCTAGTCAACAACCTTAACTACGGCGCCGTAGTTTCTCGGCCTAGCTACTAGGACCTCCCCCTGAACCCCAACGGTACTTAGGACCTCCTTCATTAACATGACATCGCCTTCAGCCTCGTACTGGTTTTCGACGATTGTGTACATGGCAGGCCCCCAGCTCGACTGCGCAAGTATTACTCTGCTCCTCCACGCCTCAGCTGCTATCCTATTCAGTATTCCCCTGTACTCGCCCCCCTGCACATCAGAGAAGAGTATGCCGGTTCCCCTCTGGAGGAGCCTCAGCCCCTCCAGCGCGTCATCTATGTCAGCCCTGGCTATGCCTGAGGCGAGCCTCAGCGCCCCAATGCTCATGAATGACAGGCTGGACTCAGAGGCCCCCCACTGCTTTCTCTGCATCACCTCAACCTCCTCCTCGTCTGTAAGCCCCCGCTCGGTCCTGGGCACAACTATAACGAACCTCCACTCGCTGGGCACCTTAAGTGAAACCATAGGCGTTGGCCTTCCTGGCAGGCCTGCATCCATGACAAAGCCTCCCAGCTTAAAGAGGAGTGTTCCCACGCCGCTGTGCCTGGCCCTTCCAAGTCTTGGGGCGACGTCCTCAGCGGCCTCTGGCTGCTCCCCCTTAAGTAACTTGAAGGCGGTGTAGCTGCCAAGGGCCAGCTGAGTTCCAACTCCGAAGCCTGAGTGCAGGGGCGGGCTCTCGATAACCTTTACGTTGAACCCGCTAACGCCCGCCAGCTGGGCGGCGGCCCTTATGTAGGGGAGCAGGTCCTTAGGCCCATCATACTTCTCACTGTCGCTCAGCTCAACTGTAACCCTTAGCCTTGGGCTATCGACGTAGAAGCCTGCAGACCCCCACCTTACTGACCAGTCGCCAGCGGCGTAGTAGAAGCCTCCGTGAAGTCTTGCGCCGGCGTCTATTTCCGCCCTGCCCGTGACCCTTCACCGCTGGCCGAGCGGCAGGGCTAGCTAATAATCTAACGTCGCACGTGGGCTTCGGCGGAGCGGCATTTAACTATCCGTTAAATTGGGCTTTAGCAGCCAACATAACTAAGATGGTTAACTATGTCGACAAAAAAGGGCTTAGGAAGGCTTTTTACCTTAAAATCCCGAGGTTATAAGTTTTTATGCGGTGATGTGCGTGAAGCTGGTGACTGTTAAGATGCCTGACCTCTATGTTAAGGCTATTGATGAGCTCGTAAAGGAGGAGAAGTACACCAACAGGAGTGAGGTAATAAGGATAGCTGTAAGGGAGCTCCTTAAACGGGAGCTCTGGGGCGAGTCCCTCCTAATGTCTTCAAGCGAGGGGATTGGAGAGGTAGAAACTTAGGGCAGGCAAGGCCAACCTTTGAGAGCAAGAGCAGGCTCCTGCCTTAACTCATTTGTGTGAGCAATAAGATAGCCCTACGGCGCCTTTTAGAAGACAACAAGCCTCTTTGAGAGGCTGCTGCGTCCTCCCCAGGCTAGGATGCAGACTATGAGGGTCTTGCTGAGCAAGTTAATGGGTCCTCATGTAAACGTCCAAGGCCAGCGCTGCCAAGTTAGCCGCCAGGCTCATGGCTAAAGCCATAGTTACTGTGAGACCACCGGTGGAGACCAGGGCTATTGTAACACCTCCAGCTGCCGCCGCCGCGAGCAAGACGCTTGACTCAAGCCTCTGATATATTGCAACGCCTGCTATGGATATTCCCAGTATAATTGGTGACACCTCAAACTCCAATGGCGTCAGCGAGGCTATCATCATGAACAGTGAGACTATTATAAGCGACAGGCCGCTGAAGACCCTTATAAGTTTGTTTACGGCCGCTGCCTCGGAGGTCCAGGACCTTGCCCTTAGAAGCTCTTTAAGGCTGTTTACGGCCTCAGCGCTAGACCTTACGTCGTTGCTCATAATGGAGCTTTCTAGCTTCTCGCTAAGGAGCTCCAGCTGCTCCAGCGGCAGGTACTGGGCTAGGCCGTCCGCTACGTCAGATATCTGGGATATAGTGGTCGCCAACGCCTTGATGTCAGGGTTGTCAGAGCTTGCCGCAAAGGACGCTATCGTCCTCAGCCTGTCCACTACGCTCTGGCCCTTGCTCATACGGCTAGCCTCCTGCTCGGGCCTGGCCTCCTCTGGAGGTATGCTATGGCATTAAGTATGATCTCCCTTAGGTAATCAGCATTGACATAATGGTACACCACGTACCGCTCAAAGTCGTCGTTAAGGCCGCCGCTCTGGCTCACCTTAACCTCGTAGAGCTCGTCCGAGCACGCGACGTAGCCCTTTATGTCCTGCCACCTGGTCATTACATCTCGGACCTTCACTATGCTCTCCCTTGAGCCCCAGTTATACGCCTTCTTAGTGGAGACCCTGTACTCCTCATCTAGCCTTAGAGGCGTGAAGCTCTCCGAGAAGTCCTCAGAGTTAGCTATGTCAGTGAAGGAGCTCAGCAGGGTCCACCTCCACTCGTCACTGTTTACATCGAGGAACGCCACAACTCTGAGCTCGCCGTACTCAGGCCTTCTCATGTCCTTAAGCTTATTCGTTACCGTCTTCTCGGGGAGGTTAAGCTCATCAGATAGCTCTATAGAGGTAAAGGCCCAGTCCTTTAGGGCTCTGGCAAGCCTCTTGCCGAGGTCCTGTATCCACGGCCTTACCGAGGGCGTTGACAGCAGGCTCTTCGACAGCGGCGAGGGCCCGTCACTTAAGACGTGAACTCTTATAAGGCCGCCCCTGAGGGCGTTCAGGAAGCTCACCGCGCCGGCTACGTCAAACTCGCGGCGAATTATGTCACGCTTTAGGTGGGCAATGAGGAACGAGTCCCTCTCCCTGTCAACCTCGCCAACCTTTCCTAGGTCATACTTAGCCTCGGCCAGGTTCTCGTAGAATGTCGGCAGGTAGTCCAGGGCGTTCTCTAGGAGCTGGCTTAACTCATTAGCGTCAACACTCTTCAAAACCTCTAGGAGGTCCGCCGTGTCTGCAGTGACGCTTATGCCATAAAATGACGACCTGTAGTGCACGTCGAGCCCTCTGCGCTTGATCATTAGGTACATTAAGGCCGCCGAGAGGGTCTCAGCAACCTTAGATCCAAACGGGTACAGTATAACGTGTTCATCACCGACGCGCTCATAGACTAGATTCCTCTCATCAATTCTTACGCCCCTGGCCGTGTACCACCTGGATATACTATCAACTATCGACCTTGCGGTGTCGTTAGCTGGCCCCTCGCCCAGGGTAAATATTATTGAATAGAACTCCCTTGCTACCTCGCGCGACCTGCTCAGGCCCTCCCCTCTCCACAGGGGTACCTCGGCTGAGCCCTGGCTGGGCGACACCAGCACCTGCTCAAGGTTCTCATCAATCCTTATCACGTTCCAGGTCTCCCCTGCAAGCCTTATCGTGTCTCCAACCCTCAGGTTACGGTAGACAAAGTATGCGTCAACGTAGCCTATTGTCTTGTCATCAGACTTCACAACGAACATGTCGCGCTTCGGTATCGTAGAGAAGAAGTCCCCGAAGTCCCTGGCGCCCCAGCCCTTCTCATCGCTGGGGCGGAGCCTCCATATGTGGTAAAAGGTTCCCCCAACTCTCACCTTGTTTCCGTCGAGCTTTACCAGGCCGTTGGACTCTAAATATTTTAGAAGCTGATGAAACTCCTCATGGCTCAGCTTAAACAGCGGGGATCCCGAAAGCGCGGCGTAAAGCTCCTCTGGGGACATGACGTGGCCCTTCATCAGCGAGGAGCCTACGACTTCCTTGGCTATAACATCTATAGGAGCGCTGTCGATGACCTCAGACTCAACGTACCCCCTGGACGCTAACCTTATTTCGGCGAGAGCCTCTATGTAGTCTACCGGGTCAGTAGCTATCACCACGCCGTTGGACGTCCCGCCGAGCCTGTGGTAGCTTCTCCCAGTCCTCTGGAGCAGGGCCGAGACGGAGCCCGGCGCCCTTACCTGTATAATTCTCCTTATGGAGCCCACGTCTATGCCGAGCTCAAGGGTCTTAGTGCACACTACTATTGAGTCTGAGCCTCTCCTGAGGCCCTCCTCTATGCTCTCCCTGACCTCGGCTGAGACGCTCGAGTGGTGCACGTAGACGTTGTTGAGGCCCCTCTTCTGGAGCTCATGGCCAAGCTTTTCTGAGACGTACCTGCTGTTGGTGAACACGAGCGTGGGCCCCTCTGAGTACGATATCACGGTGTCGGCAACCTTAGGCCAGGGGTCGTCGGCGTTTACATAGGCAAGCTCAAAGCTGAACTTCCTGCTCCCCTCGTCGGAGACAACAACGGAAGGCCTCTTGCTGCTGCCCTTAAGGACCTCTAGGGCCTTGGCGGGGTCGCCTATGGTCGCTGAGAGCCCTATCCTCTGGAAGTCCCCAGCCATGGCCTTGAGCCTCTCAAGCAGCAGCATGAGCTGGGCGCCTCTCTTAGACGAGAGGAGCTCGTGAACTTCGTCAACTACCACAGCCTTGACGTTCTTGTAGTACTCCTTAAACTTAGGCGCCCAGTCCATGTCGATCTCCAGGCTCTCAGGCGTTATGAGAAGTATGTGCGGGGGGCTCCTCAGCCTAGAATACCTCTCTGAGCTCGGCACGTCGCTGTGCTTCTTAGCTACCCTAAGCTTAAACGGCGCGGCCCAGAACGTTAACCTCCTGTACAGGTCGTTTATCAGGGCTCTCATGGGCGTTATGTAAAGTATTGATATGGGCTCCACGGAGTTCTCGTTAATTAGCTTAGTTAGGAGCGGAAGCATGGCAGCCTCGGTCTTCCCTTCGCCTGTGGGGGCTGTTATCAGCACATTGTAACCAGCCAGTATAGGACGGGCTGCCTTCAGCTGGAGGCTTGTGAGGCCGCGCCACCCCTTGCTCTCCATTAGGCTGATCAGTTCAGGCCTTAGCAGTTCAGACATAGCTGTCCTACCACGGTCTTCCCTTTCAAACCTTAGATGTAGGGTCGCTCAGTCCTTAAATAATCATAGCAGCCTAGGCGCGCTGGGCGCATAGGTTGAGCAGTGGGAAAAGGACGCACACATGCGTCGTCTGCGGAAGGCCGTTCCCGGACGGCCAGGGCATAGTTATAAGCGTCAGGGGGAAGGTCCTCGAGTTCCACAGCTCTAGGTGCGCGTCCAAGTTCCTAAGGCTTATGCTCGAGAGGGGGGACAGCTCGTGCCTTGACGGCCTCATAGTACAAATGGTTAAAGAGTTCAGGGAGGCCAACGAGAAGAGAAGGGAGAGCAAAGGTAAGGTGATAGCTTGAGGCGCCTGAGGGTGAAGCTTTACTCAGTCCTTCGTGAGGCCGTCGGCGCAGACTATATAGACCTTGAGGTTGACGACAGCTGCACAGCCTCGCAGCTCCTGAAGCTGCTTGAGGAGAAGGGCCTCGGCAGCGCCCTGAGGCTCATCCACAACGATGTGCGTGTTATAGCAGATGGCAAGGTCCTTGGGGCCTCTGACATAATACCAAGCTCAGCTGAGGTCGTGCACGTGCTGCCCCCTTCATCAGGGGGAGGTAACGTGGTGATAAAGGTGCTTCAGGGCAACGACAGCGTGGACTTAAATGAAGTGGTCAGGTCGCTTTACTCGAGCAGCGATAACATTGGCGCGGTGGCCATCTTTGTTGGGATAGTTAAGGGCCTCAGCAAGGGGGAGAGCGTTTCATACCTTGACTATGAGTACTCGGAGGAGCTGATGGAGCCAAAGCTAAGGGAGCTGGCGGAGAGGGCAATAAGGGATTACAGGCTAGCCGGGGCCTACATAGCGCACTTCGTAGGAAAAAGGTACCCAGGCCAGCTCACTATGGTGGTAGGGGTCTCGGGCGAGTCCAGGACGAACGTGTTCCCGGCAATTCAATGGCTCGTGGATCACGTCAAGCATGAGGCTCCTGTGTGGAAGCGCGAGGTCAGGGAGAGCGGCACGTATTTCATAGTCGGTGAGGAGGACATAAAGTCCACTGAGGTAGGGGGCGTGAAGAAGCCCTCGCTGAGACCTGAAAGTAGAGCTTAAAAACTATCAACTAAATGAGGAAGCGAGGGCGACAGGCACATGCCAGCCATAGAGGTGGGCAGGGTCTGCTATAAGGTGAGGGGTCACGAGGCTGGGAGGAAGTGCGTGATAGTAGATATAGTTGATGAAAATCACGTGATAGTAACAGGCCCCAAGAGCCTCACTGGGGTGAGGAGGAGGAAGGTAAACATATCTCACATAGTTCCCTTAGATAAGACCGTTCAGATAAGCAAGGGGGCAAGCGACGAGGAAGTAATGAAGGCCCTAGAGGCTGCAAACCTCTTAGAGTTCATGAGGGAGCGCGTCAGGCTGGAGAGCGCGCTGGCGTAACGTCACGGGGCGTCTAGTTTGAGCATGGAACTCGCCCAGAGGGGTCTCAAGTTTTTGGACTGCGTTAACAGGTTCTGCGGCTACAAGGGGACCTTTATAGAGAAAGTGCAGGAGGGCACTTCTGAAGAATACGGCAAGTTGCCTACAGAGAGGCCTACAGCTGAGTACATAGCTTATGGCGTGATAAACCTGGACAAGCCCCCAGGCCCTACCAGTCATGAAGTTGTGGCTTGGGTCAAGAAGATGCTAGGCGTCAGGAGGGCAGGGCACGGCGGGACCCTGGAGCTCAGCCCTGCGGGGCTGGGCGGGGAGATCCCAAGGTAACCGGCGTTCTACCCATAGCTTTGGAGCACATGACTAAGATAATGGGGTACGTAGTTCACTCAAGGAAGGCGTACGTGTGCGTGATGCAGCTTCACGAGGACGTCCCGGAGGACAGGCTGAGCTCAGTACTGAAGGAGTTTCAGGGGACAATCTACCAGAGGCCTCCAGTTAGGAGCAGCGTGAGGAGGGCCCTGCGCACTAGGACCATCTACTCGATAGAGTTGCTAGAAAAGAGGTCAAGGCTGGCCCTGATCAGGGTTGAGTCAGACCCAGGCACATACATGAGGAAGCTCTGCTGGGACGTAGGCCTCGTGCTCGGGGTTGGGGCTCACATGAGGGAGCTCAGGAGGGTCAGGACAGGGCCCTTCGACGAGGACCATAACCTAGTGACCCTTCAGCAGCTGTCAGAGGCGGTGTACAGGTATAAGAACGAGGGCAAGGATGACTACCTCAGGAAGGTAATAATGCCTGGGGAGTACATAGCGTGCGAGCTCCCAAAGGTCGTCCTGAGGGACAGCGCTGTTGAGAGCGTCGTTAACGGGGCTACGCTGGCGGTGCCTGGCATATCGCTGTACACCAACGACATCACTAGGGGCGCCACGGTGGCGATGTTCACACTGAAGGGTGAGCTCGTTGGAATAGGGAAGGCTCTGATGAGCTCAGATGAAATAGGCGCCTCCGACAGGGGCCTCGTCGTTAAGCCGGTCAGGATAGTAATGCCAAGGGGGATATACCCCAGGATGTGGAAGTCTAGGCATGGCGCGCAGGACTCAAGGCCTGCCTAGCCTGGTTGGCCACGCCTGCGCTAGCAAGATAAATATAGCCTCCTACGTTGGACATACTAGGCGGCGCCGGGGTGCCCGAGCGGCCCAAGGGGACGGGCTGGAGACCCGTTGCTCC
>CAYFFU010000019.1:10923-15313 GCA_964342665.1 uncultured Desulfurococcales archaeon | reverse complement strand
AGACGAAGGTGGAGCCCATGAACCCAGTGGCTACGAGGCCTACCTCTATGCTATTAAATTTAAAGTAGTCCTTTACAAGTAGCGGGAGCGAGGTGGCTATGACGTTGTTTGATGCCCTGGCTCCAAACGTGGTGAGAACTATTATTACAGCCAGCACGGCCAGCGACTCTCTCCTAGCCAAAGCATCGGATCCGCCTGTCTGCGGCGCTCTACTCATACTTTAATCGCCTTACCTGTTAGCTCTAGGCTTAAAACAGACTTAATCGATACCTATAAATGTTTATCTATAGAGCAGCTGCTTGGGATCCCTTATTATGTACTCCTCTAATACCTTACCATTAGCGTCAAACCTGACTCCTTCCTGCTCAAGAAGCCTTCTCTTGACCTCAGGTCCGCCGTAGGAGTAGCCTCCCAGGCTGCCATCGTGCATCACGACCCTATGGCATGGAACTACCAGTGGCCTTGGGTTCTTCTTAAGCGCTGCTGCAACGGCCCTGGGCGACAGACCCAGCGCACTGGCAATGGTGCCATACGTTGTCACTTTTCCCCTGGGTATGCGGGAGACCACCTCATAAATCTTAGACGCAATGCTGTCATCCATGCTATCGCCTTACAGCGCTTACCTGAGCAGTAAGTTAAATAGGTATGGCCCTAAGTGATAGGAGGGTGCAGCAGTTGGATCAAGACGAGACAATCAGGGCGGCGCAGATACTAGGCGCCTCAGTTGGGGCCTTCCTGTCGTCAATAGTGACTACCTTACCCACTATGCTGGACCAGCTAGCTAAGTCATCAAGTTCGCCCGATGAGCCAGCGGGCCAGATAGCCAGGTGGGCCCAGGAGGTCTCAAGGTATCTAGCAAACACCCTTAACACGAAGCTGCCGCCAGAGGAGGCGGGCAGGATGATAGAGAACTTGGTAACGTCGACCAAGAGCCTATTGAATCTAATTTCTGAGGTATCGAAAATAATAGGCGACCCGCAGCTCTCAGAGGTGCTTAGGAGGACCATAGATGGATTTAGGAAGAGCCTAACCATGCTCTCGTCGTCAGACCCAATGGCAATAATGAAGGCGATGTCCGACCCCGACATAATCTATGCTATAGGCGTGGTGCTCTCCCTGCTCAAGGCCCTTGGGGTTGCCATAAGGATCTCTGGCAACCAAATAATCAACAGCATTGACACTAGTCAAAAAAGCTAATCAATTATTTAGAAATGGCGATAATTTGGCTCCATATGCTTAGATCTCTTTGCTTAAGGTTTAGTAAGAGCCGTTGGGGCCCTCATAGTGAATTATCTGGGTTGGGCAGCTCTTAGCTGCAGCGTCAACGCAGTCCTGGAAGTCATCAGGTACCTCGCCGTGGTTTATGTCGTTGGGGTCCGGCCTCCACTTGGCTATTATCTGGCTCTTGCCGTCGACGTCGCTCATCTCGAAGACGTCTCCGCACAGGCTGACGCAGACCATGTCAGCTATGCAGTTGTCCCTTGGGTCTATCCTCACCTTTATAGTCATGCCGTTTCCCAAATGTTTTTAGCTCTGTTAATGGGTTTAAACTAAAGTATATATCTAAAAAATTACAAATCAAATATTTTTATAGGTTATGCTACAGGTTAAATTATTAGTTTAGGCGAGTTCAACGCCTTCTGGTACCTGGCCTCAACGTCGTCCCAGTTTACTAGGTCCCACCAGCTATCTACGTACTTGGCCCTGTCGTTCCTGTAGTCTATGTAATATGCGTGCTCAAACACGTCAACTGCCAGAAGCGGCAGCAGGTTGGCCGTGACAACGTTGTTGTGCTTCTCTACCTGCAGTATCCTCAGGTCTCCCGTGACGGGGTCGTACGCTAGTATGGCCCATCCTACTCCCTCAACGTTCTTAGCCGCGTCGCCGAATAGCTTCTTGAACTTGTCAAAGGAGCCGAAGAACTTGTTTATAGCGTCGCCTATGGCGCCGCCGGGGGTTCCCCCTCCCTTGCCCTTAGGCGCCATGTTGTACCAGTACAGCGTGTGAAGCAGGTGGCCCCCGTAGTTGAACTCAAAGTCCCTGCTGACGGCCCTTATGTCTATGTCCGTCAGCTGCCCATTTAGGTACTTCTCAAGCTTGTCGAGCGCGGCGTTGGCGCCGTTGACGTAGCCTAAGTGGTGCTTATCGTGGTGGTACCTAAGGGTCTCAGCGCTTATTATAGGCTCTAGCGCGTCATAGTTATAAGGAAGCGGGGGAAGCTCGTACCTCTTAAGGGATACCATCTCTCTCGACCCACCAGAGCTTACAGGGATGCTAGAATATAAACTAATGTACTCTTATTTCATTTAGAAAAATCTTTTAACTGCTAGCTCGGGCACAAACAGGGAGGTTGCCCCACCAACCCTGAGCACCCTGATGCCGTACGCGCTGGAGAGGAGCTCCTCGCTTAACACGTCGTCAGGCCTTCCGAACGCCAGGAGGGACCCATGGCTCAGGAGCGCCACGGCGTCGGCCATAGGGGCATAGATCAGGTCGTGGGTAGCCATTACTACAAGCCTCCCGGAGCTGGCCAGGTCGCGAAGGAGCGACAGGACCTTCACCTGGTTGGTTATATCCAGGAATGCAGTAGGCTCGTCGAGGATCAGCGCCTGGGGAAGCTTCGATAGCGCCGCAGCTATTAAGACTAGCCTCTGCTCGCCGCTGCTCATTGTGCTCAGCTCCCTGTCCTCCTCGTTGACCCCCAGGAGCCTCAGGGTCCTTGAGAACCTCTCCCTCCATGGCCCGCCGCTGGCGTAGTTCATGGCCATAGCTATGTCTATAGGCCTTGCCATAGGGTCCAGGGAGGGCTGCGCCGGCACGTAGGCCATGTTAGGCCGATAGCGGCTGGGGCTCTTCCCGTCAATCAAGACCTCCCCGCGCACGTCACTGAGTAGGCCCGTTATTGCCTTCAGGAGCGTCGTCTTCCCGGAGCCGTTCGGTCCTATTATGGTTAGTAGCCCTCCCTCAAACTTGAACGAGATGTTGTTAAGTATGGCCTTGCCGTCAACATTGTATGTAAGGCCGCTGACGTAGAGCGTTACCATGCCTCACCACGACGGGACTTCAGGAGTATGTAGACCAGCAGGGGGGCGCCAAAGACGCTAGTGACAGCTGTTAAAGGCGCCTCAGAGGGGTATATAACTATCCTCGCAATGATATCGCTGACCAGCGTCAGCTCGGACCCAATTATAGCCGAGAGGGCCAGCGCCCTGAAGAAGTTGCTGCCCACCACTCTTCTGGCGAGCCAGGGCGATACCAGGCCTACAAACCCTACAGGCCCGGCCATAGCTACGGTCGCGGCCGTGGCCAGCGATGCCAAGACGAAGGCGGCCCCCCTCACAGCGTTTATCTTAACTCCCAGGCTCCTAGCTACGTCGTCCCCCAGCATGAACGTGTTTATGTACTTGGCCATAACTAACATGCCAGCTATGGAGGCCACTATTGGCACTACAGACCTAATAAGCACAGGGTATGTAACAAAGGCAACGCTGCCGAAGAGCCAGTAGAGGGTCCCCGTTATCTTAGGGCCGAGCTGTATCATCATGAACATGCTGATGCCGCTGAGTATGTATGATGCAGAGACGCCGGTTATTAGGAACGTCGAAGGCCCTCCCCCCACCATAAGGGAGACCAGCGTGACCGCAACGAGCGTGACAAGCCCGCCTGCTATGGCCGCCGCGTAAAGCTCTAGGAACGCGGCGTGGCCAGTGTATATCATTGCGATGACCCCAAGTAAGGCGCCCGAGGCGACGCCAGCGAGGTAGGGGTCCACCAGTGGGTTCCTGAGCGTGTACTGCAACGTTATCCCAGACGCCGCGAGGGCCGAGCCCAGCGCCACCGCAGCGACTGTCCTGGTTAGCCTGTAAAGTATTATGTAAAAGTCGGTCTCGGGTACCTTGCGAAGCCGCAGTATGCTAAGCACCTGGAGGAGGCCGACCCTTGAGTACGGGCCTATGGACAAAGAGGCGAGTATACTTAAGGCCATCGCTGCAGCTATGGCAGCTATGTAAGGCCATAAGGGCCTCAACCGCTGACACCTTGCACTGGGAGCGTGGACGGCGATATTACTGCTGGGAGCGAGGTAATGTTATAAGCTGATGGGTAGAGGATCATGGAGAGCAGCTCCACGCCGAGAGGGGTCATTACTGCCGGCTCGCTCAGGACGCTCTCGTACCAGCCCTCTATTACATAGACCCTCCCATACCTTATAGCCGCTATGTCCTTGTATGCAGGGCCTATGGAAAGGCTAAGCCACTGAACGAAGTACGTGGTGTTGAATAGGCCGCCGTTGCTCATAATTATTATAACCTGCGGGTTGGCCTGCAGCAGCTCCTCCGCCGTGACTGTTGGCCACCCGGTCGCGTTCTCAAAAACGTTTACCCCGCCTGCG